>JBBTDS010000352.1:0-7589 GCA_038060875.1 Acidobacteriota bacterium
CAAGATTCAGACAGCCTGCAATTCCGATAGGGCAAAACTAAGTGACATTGGGCTTCAGCCGGCCGCGGTGTCACTAGCCTGGTGGATAGCGGCGCTAGCCGAATGGCTAGTTCTTCAGGCCCCGCCGGCGCAGGGTCGCCGCCTTCAGCGCCTTCCAGCGGACCAGCGAGGACGCCCCCAGGGAGGCGATCAGGATGGCGAGCACCGCGGCTATCTCATTGAGTCGCCAGCCGGCGCCGCGCGTCACCAGCGTCTCGAGCACGCCCAGCGAGGCCGCCAGAGCATAGGCTAAGGAACAAAACACCGCCGTCACAATCAAGTCCCGGCGCGCCTCGGCGTTCACCGGGCTCGCCAATTCCTGTCCCCCCATGGGCTGGTTCAATGCATGTCGTGCCGTTTGCATGTTGGCCTCCTTTCGACTCTTGGATGAGCACGTAGCGGTCCACATCCCAAACCGCGGCGCCACGCAGGCCCATCCTCACTAACCCTCATCGGTCGCGCCGGCTGCGGCTTGAATCTCGGCTCAAGCTCTCCCCTGCCGCGCCGATGAGTACGCAGAGGCAAACGTGGAACACCGCAAACATTGCATGGTGCTGGATGAAGATGCGTTGCTGGACCGGGTCGGCGGCGACCCGGAATTCCTCAACGAGATCGCGCAGATTTTCGTGGAAAGCAAACAATCGCTGCTGGACCAGATCCGTGAGGCGCTGTGCCGCGGCGACGCCCCCGCACTCGCCCGCGCGGCCCACACCATCAAGGGCTGTGTGGGCAACCTCGGGGCCGGCTCCGCCTTTGAGGTCGCGCACGACCTGGAGAAACTGGCGCGGGGCGGGGCACTGGCCGACGCCGCGCGCGCCTCCGAGGTATTGGAGTCCGAGGTCGTCCGCTTCGAGCTGGCGCTGGTCAACCTCGCTGCCGGCCTCACCGCCGCGTAGGATAGGTCTCCCGACCTGTCAATCCGGCCGGCCCCGACGCCTCCCCCACTCGGAATCTCTGCTATATTGGGTTTCCCCAGTATGCAGTCCCCTGCGGTCCAGATCGCTTGTGCCCATAGCCCGGATTCCGATGACGCCTACATGTTCTACGCCATGGCGACCCGGAAGATCCGCTCCAACCTGGTGGCGCTCTCCTACGTGCTGGACAGCATCGAGTCGCTGAACGCGAAGGCTCGGGAAGGCCGCTATGAGCTGACAGCCATCTCCTACCATGCGTATCCCTACGTAGCCGATCGGTACGTGCTGATGGCCAGCGGCTCCAGCGTCGGCGATGGCTACGGCCCTACGCTGGTTGCGAGCGCGCCGCTCGCCGCCGGGGAACTCAAGGGGAAACGCATCGCCGTTCCCGGCACGCTCACCACCGCTTTCCTCGTGTTGAAACTGATGGAGCCCGACTTCGAAGCGGTGGTGACGCCCTTCGACGCCGTCCTGGAAGCGCTGCGGGAGCGCGCGGTGGACCTGGCGCTGGTGATCCACGAGGGCCAGTTGACCTTCGCCCGGGGCGGCTTTCACAAGGTCGCCGACCTGGGCGCCTGGTGGAAGGCCCGTTTCCAGCTCCCGCTGCCGCTGGGCGCCAACGCGCTCAAGCGGTCGCTGGCGCCGGAGATCCAGAGCGAATGCTGCCGCCTGATGCGCGAGAGCATACGCTATGCCCTCGATCATCACGAAGAGGCGCTCGACTACGCCATGCAGTTCGCCCGCGACATGGACCCGCGGCTGGCCGAGAAGTTCGTCGGCATGTACGTCAACCACTACACGCTGGATTGCGGCGAGTTGGTCCCTCAGGCGGCCCAGAAGCTGCTCGACCTGGGGCATGAGGCGGGCCTCATTCCCGGCCGCGTACAGGTGGAATTCGTCCGCTGAAGCGTGCGCTTGCGCTGGCTCCGCCGGCACGGCTACTGTGAAGAGATGATGCTGGTTCGCGCCCTTTTTGCCGGCTTCGCCGCTGCTTCTCTGCTCGCGCTCGCGCAGGACCCGAAGAGTCCCGACGCCAGGCAGCGCGCACGGGCCGCGCGGGACCTGCGCCAGCAAGGCTCGCAGGCCATGCCAGCGCTTCAGTCGCTGCTGGCCGATCCGGTGGTCGAGGTGCGCGTCGAGGCGGTGAAGTCCATCGTCGAGATCGGCACCCAGCACAGTCTCGACCCGCTGGTTCAGGCCACCCGCGACAACGACTCGGAACTCCAGATCCGGGCCACCGACGGGCTGGTCAACTTCTACCTGCCCGGCTACGCGCGCACCGGGTTGAGCGCTTCGCTAAGGCGCGCCGGTTCGGCCATCAAGGCCCAGTTTACGGAGGAGAACGAGCTGGTGATCCCGCCGCGCATCCAGGTCCGGCCCGAAGTGATCGAGGCGCTGGGCCGGCTCGCCCGTGGCGGATCCAGCATGGAGTCGCGCGCCAATGCCGCCCGCGCGGTGGGAATCCTGCGCGGCTCGCGGGCCATCCCCGACCTGCTCCAGGCCGCCCGCTCCAAGCAGGACCGCCTCATCTACGAATGCCTGGTCGCCTTCCAGAAGATCCGCGATCCCAAGGTGGCCACGGAGATCGCCTTCCTGCTGCGCGACCTCGACGAGAAGGTCCAGATCGCGGCCATCGAGACCACCGGGCTGCTGCGCAACCGCGAGGCCCTGCCCCAGTTGCGCAACGCCCTGGAGCGCGCCCGCGCCGAGAAGGTGCGCCGCGCCGCGCTGACAGCTATCGCCATGATCCCCGACGAGCAGAACCGGCCAGTCTACACCCGCTACCTCCAGGACCGCGACGAATGGCTGCGGGCCGCCGCCGTCGAGGGCATCGGCCGGCTCAAGACCGCCGCCGATCTGGCCGGGCTGGAAAAGACCTTCAACGACGAGCGCAAGATGCCGCCGCGGCTGGCCGCCGCCTTTGCGGTGGTGATGCTGGGCAAGGCCGGAGTATCGGAGTTCAGCCCCTTACAGTACCTGATCAACAGCCTGAATTCGGCCGCCTGGAAGGGTGTGGCCCGCGCCTACCTGGTCGAGTTGGCCCGGGAGCAGGCGGTGCGGCGGCCGCTCCATGAGGCCCTGGCGCGCGGGACCAAAGAGGAGAAGATCCAGCTCGCCCAGATCCTGGCCGCCAGCGGCGACAAGGAGACGCTTCCATATCTGGAGAAGCTGGCCAACCATCCCGATGAGACAGTGGCCAAGGAGGCCATCAACGCGGTCAGCACCCTGAAGGCCCGGCTGCCGTGACGCCGCCGCGCCCCCTACTTCGCTCGCCGCTGCTTCTGCTGGCCGATGCGGATCTTGAAGTGCTGCTGCTTGGATTCCTGGTAGGCCTTGTGGTCGTGGCGGGCCACCAGGTCGGCCAAGTAGGCATCCACCTTCTCTTCCTTCGGCAGCACGGCCATCACCGTGAAGGTCTCACTGCAGACCGGACAGAACGGGCGGAAGCGCTTGACGTTGGGAATTGCCATACTGAAACGATTCTAGCACGCCCGCGGGCGGCGATCTCCCCTATTGCCGCCGCCGCTCGGAGCCGATGGTAAAGAGAGAACATGTCTGCGCCCTCAGCCTTGCCGACACAGACCTGGAGACTCCCGCCGCTCATCCTCCATCCGTTCGCCGAACCCGGCGGGCCGGCCAAGCTGATGGAGGGATCGCGGGCCAGCCTGATGCTGCAAGGCGTGCTGCCCGCCGAAGCGCTGGCCGCCGAGCAGTTGGAGCGTGTCCTCCTGGAAGGCCGTTATTGTGAGCTCTCGATGCTGTTCTACGTGGGCAAGGACTTGCTGCGCTGGGCCGGCCAGTGCCTGGACTTCATCCAGCGTGACCCCACCCTGCGCCAACACGGGATCCGGCCCGAGAGTTTTCTCGCTTTGCTGGTCGAAGGTCCGCCCGCCCAAGTGGATCAGAAGCTCCTACTCTGGGGTGTCCACGAGTACCGGCGCATCTTCGCCCGCGCCGTCGGCCTTCACGCGGTTTTCGAGGAATTGCCGCCGTACGAGCTCCTCTCGAACGACTTCGTCCGCAACTACCACCGCTTCGCCGACCAGCTCTTCACCTGCCGCCAGCAAATGGTCCCCTTCACCCCGGTCTCTTTGGCCCAGTTCGACTTCGACCTCTACGCCTCCGGCGAGTACTCTCGCATTCTGGAAAAGCAGTGGGAACAGAGTTGAGCCGCGCCCCGATGTTATAATCGGTGCATGGCATTTCCCCGCATCCTGCTGGTGCGCCAGCACTTCCCTGATCTCAGTGTCCCCGACATCCCAGCCGAGGTAAACCGGGAACTGGCGCGGTGCGCCTTCGCCGCGCGGCTGAAGCCAGGCTCGCGGGTCGCCATCGGCGTCGGCAGCCGCGGCATCGCCAACCTGGCCACTATTGTACGCGCGGTCGTTGACTACTGGAAATCCGCCGGCATGGAGCCGTTTCTGTTCCCGGCCATGGGCAGCCACGGCGCGGCCACCGCGGAGGGCCAGGCCGACGTGCTGAAGCACTACGGCGTTGATGAAGCCACCATGGGTTGCCCGATCATCAGCGCGCTGGACGTGGTTCCGCTGGGAGCCACCCCGGAGGGGATCGAGACTTTCATGGACCGCCGCGCCTACGAGAGCGGCGGCGTTTTCCTGGTAAACCGGGTGAAGTGGCACACCGATTTCGAAGGCAAGATCGAGAGCGGCCTGTTCAAAATGATGGCCATCGGCGTGGGCAAGTTCGCCGGCGCGCAGATCTACCACACCCACGCCTACAAGATAGGACTGGAGGAGATGATACGCCGCGTCGGCCGCAAGGTAATCAGCTCCGGCAAGATCCTCGGCGGACTGGCCGTACTGGAGGACGCCAACCACAATACGGGCAGGCTGGAGGCCGTCCCGGTCGACATCCTCGAGCAACGGGAGGAGGAGCTGCTGGCGCTGGTGAAGTCCTGGATGGGACGCATCCCGCTGGACCTGGACATTCTCATCGTGGACGAGATCGGCAAGAACATCAGCGGCGCCGGCCTGGACACCAAGGTCATCAACCGCTCCATCAACGCCGGCTACAATCCCTTTCCCTTTCTGGCCCGCATCGAGCGCATCTTCGTGCGCGACCTCAGCGAGCTGACATACGGCAACGCCGTCGGCATCGGCATGGCCGACGTCATCCCCGACCGGATCCTGGAGAAGATTGACTGGGCCCCCACCCACATCAACTCGCTGACTGCCTCCACCCCCGCCGCCATCCGCACCCCTATCCACTTCGCCTCCGATCGCGAGTGCCTGGAGAAGCTCTGGCCCACGGTGGGCAGGCTGGATCCCGGGCAGGTCACCGTCGGCTGGATCCGCAACACGATGCGGCTGAACCTGCTTGCGCTGAGCGAAAACCTGCTGCCCGAGGTCCGCGACAATGCGGCCCTGGAAGTTCTGGGCCCGCCACGTGAGATGAAGTTCGACGCCGCCGGCAACCTTGTCAGCCCGCTGCTCAAATAAAAATGCGGGCCGGACGGTGCCGGCCCGCCAGCAGACGAACCCCCTCGCCCGAGGGCTCAGTGCCGAACACAGGTGACCGGATTGCTCCGGCCCCTTGCGGCCCGCCCCGTTGGGGACAAGCCGCGGATGCATCAAGCGTGCCGGCTTTCGGCCAGCCCGCCGCGCTCCCGCTGGGGCGGCCGCGCTGGTTGATCAGGCGAACCGGGCTTCGCCCGGCCCGCTCGCTGCCCGCCTTAGCCTGCGGCGGTGCTCAACAGCGAATTGACCTTGCTGAAGATCCGGCTGATGCTGGTGGTGACGTTGGGCATCAGTGCCGCGGCGGCCAGGGCCACGAAACCCGCCATCAAGGCGTATTCGATCAGGTCCTGCCCCTCGGTCTCTCTCCAGAAGTTCCGCATTAAACGTTTCATGCGCTACTCCTCTCTCGCTTTCGCAAGTGGTCTGGCCGGCCCATCCTGCGGGGGCTCAAGTGGGTTCGGGCTCGAACCGCTGCCCACCGGCGCCGCCAGGATGGCTCGGCCTACTGATCTCATCGGCGGTGAGAGGGGCGGGGTGAGAATCACGGCCTCGGAAAGAAACCCTAATTACGAGCCGGCGAATCCCCTAGCATCAGTGCGATCAGCGCAATCGGCGCCGCCGGCAGTCCCATCGCCTGGCCCAGCATCTGGGCGCGCTGCGAGCGGGCATAACGCGTGAAATCGGGGATGTTCAGCGCCAGCGTCGCCCAGAACCCGATCCTCTCACGGGTCCCAGGCGGCGCGTCGGCTGGACAAGACGGGAGTCTTATCCTACCTGGGCGCCAGGATCGCCGGCGAGAACATCCGCCGTGAGGCGAAGTAGTTCTGCTCGTACAGGCGACGGTAGACTGCTCCGGCGATCTCGGCCGCTTCCGGCCCGCTGACGCCCTTGCCGCCGGTCATCAGCACCACCACCACCAGCTTGCTCTGGCCGAAATCGCTGAAGGAGCCGAACCAGCCCAGGTGGGTGGTCTTGTCGGTGCAGGTGCCGGTCTTGCCGCAAATCGGCGCCTCGGCGTTGTGGTAGGCGCGCCGCGCGGTGCCGTACTCCACCGCCCCGATCATCCCCGGCTTGATGTCGTCGATCCACTGCGCAATGTCCAGATGGCGCTTCACCCGCGGCACGAACGCCTCGACCTCCTGCTCCGAACGCGGATACTGGAGGTAGTACAGCGTGCCGCCGTTGGAGATCGCCGACAGGAAGGCCGACAGTTGCAGCGGCGTCAGCGAGATGCCCTCGCCGAAGCTGGTCATCATGCCCATGCCGCCGTTCTTGGGCGTGCTGGCCGCGAGAATCCCCGCGCTCTCGCCCTCCATGCCCAAACCGGCCCGCTCGCCCAGTCCGAACAGGCGCGCGTAATAGCTGAAGCGCTCGTACCCCAGCTTGATTCCCAGGTTGGCGAAGTAGGGGTTGTTGGAGTGCGCCAGCGCTTCGGTCAGGTCGATGCGCGTCCGGCGCGTCAACCGGAACAGCGTGTCCCGTCCGATGATCCCCTCGCTCAGGGCCGCCAGCGCCGCGAAAATCTTCACCGTCGAGCAGGGCTGGAACCCGCTGGTCAGCGCCAGCCGCTGGTTCACCATCGCCAGAATCCGTCCGCTCTGAGGATCGACCGCCACCACCGTCCCGTTGTACGGGCCCAGCGCCTCGACCGCCGCCCGGCGCACCGCCAGGTCCTCGCCGTCCACGTTGTCGCCTTCGGTGGACGGGGCGTAGGTCGGCACCGTCCACGGGCTGCGAGAAATGCGCCGCGTCCGCGGCGCATACGCCGTCTTCTTCGGCGCCGGCTGCGCCTTCTTCACCGTGGCTGTCTTCACCGGCGTCTTCTTGGTGGGCGCGCCCGCCGACGCCAGCCCGCTCACGGCCACCCAGGTGATAAGTAGTTGCGGAAGAAGTCTACGCATCACTTAAAGTATGGGAACATTAATATCTTTCAATGTTTCTAGGCGCAACACCAACTTTCGCCTTCAACCGCCATTGTGCGGGAGCTTGCGGCGCGAAGTCAAGCCACCGTTGATGGCCGTCACCGAAACTGGCCGGCCGGCGGCAGGAAAGGTCGCGACGAGGCCCGCGTCCGGATCACCGCTGCCGGCATGTAGACCTGCACGCCGAAGCGTCCGTCCGTGGCGGGCGTGGTGCACACGACCTCATCCCGGAAATC
>JBBTDS010000353.1:0-5483 GCA_038060875.1 Acidobacteriota bacterium
ACAGCGCAGGCAGCGGGTTGTGGGGCGCGGGCGGCCGCGCCCCGGGGTGGAACGGCTTATTCCTGATAGTGGAAGTTGGCCACGTAGGCGTTGCGCTTGTCGGGGCTGCTCCAATGTACCCCGAGGCCGGCGCCCTGGAAGCGGAAAGCGAGGGTATAGGCCGGCATGGCGTGGCCCACCTCGGCCAGCGGCGTGTACCAGACGCCTTCGTTGTGACAAAGGTGGTCGGCGTCGCCGATGGCGCGGGTACGAATCTCGGCGATCGATCCGACCTTCAGCGCCGCCCCGGCGGTGTGCACGTTGTCATCGTCCACCTTGAGGGAGATCGGCTGGCGGCCGATGCGGACGACGTGCTGGAACAGGTCGCCGCCCATGCGTTGCGCGAAGTGGATGAGCGCCTGGCTCTGCTCGAAGCTGGCGCGCTCGTCCACGATCAGGACCGACTTCACCGGGAAGGTGTTGGAGTGGATGTCGCCGAGGGTGGAGTTGGCGCGGACGACGCCGACCACGGCCAGCCCGTCCAGCCTGACTCCCTGCCAGCTTCCCTGGTCGATCTTCCAGCCGACCAGGGCCAGGTTGCCGGTGAGCCCGACTTCGGAGTTGGCGTGACAGGCGGCGGTGAAGACGTCGGCCGTGCGCGCCTCGATGTAGTTGCCTTGAATGCGGGTGGTTGGGATGGCCGCTGCCCAGGCCAGCGACGCAAGTACACCAATGCCCAGAATGGTTCTCATCACCAAAAGCCTCCTCTGAGAGATAGTCAACTGCCCAGAACGCAGATGAGCCTATTATAGCGCGGCGGGGCGGGGGTTGTGGGGTGTGGGGTGCGGGCGGCGCGATGCCGCTACCACGCCAGGGTCGCCAGGTGCCCTTTGTCTACCCGCGGGTTTCACCGGCCAGCAAGACGTCGATTCTCAGCCTTTCGAGCGCCTGTACAAAGTCGCGCGGGGCGCCAACATCGGTGATCAACCGGTGCACCCGGTCGAGGCTACAGACCTGGGAGAAAGCGATGCGGCCGAACTTGCTGTGGTCGGTTACCACGATTACCTCGCTGGCACTGTCCAACATGGCTCTCTTGACTTGCGCCTCGATAAGGCTGGGACTGGTCAGGCCACGCTTCAGGTCCAGTCCATTCGTCGCAAGAAACAACTTATCCACGTGCAGCCCTGCGACTGTGGTGATGGCAATCGGGCCGACCAGCGCGAGCGTGTTGCGCCGCAGGGTCCCGCCGATCAGCGTAACCTCCAGCTCGCTTGACGACAACTCCCAGGCAATGTTGACGGCATTGGTGACCACCTTGATGTTGCGCCGCTCTTTGAGACGCCGGGCGATTTGAAGCGTGGTGGAGCCCGCATCCAGCATGACCGTGTCCCCGTCGCTGACAAGACTCAGGGCCACTTCGGCGATGGCGGCCTTTTCGGCCTTGAAGCGATCCTCTTTTTCGGCCAGCGAGAGTTCGAATCCGGCCGTCTGGCGCCGCGCGGCGCCGCCGTGCGTGCGCTTCAGCAGCCCCGCTCGCTCCAAAGCCTGGAGATCGCGGCGGATGCTGGCCTGGGATGCGCCCAGTGCCCTGACGAGTTCCGACACCCTGACGAATTGCTGGGCCTGCAACAGCTCGAGGATTTTCTGCTGCCGCTGCCCGGACAACATGGCCGGCGCGGTGATTGATCCCGTCCGAATCTGATCCACGATATTCACACTCTATTCTCCCCGAGGACCTCACGGCAGAAGCGGATGCTCGCCTCCAGATCCTGCCGCTCCCGCAGCGCGGCCTCCTCGTCTCGCAGCGGCTCGATGGATGCAGGCGGCTGTCCCCGTTCGGCCAGCGCGAGATAGCGGGCAAATTCCCACCCGGGCACCGCGCGGTAAGCGTCCCAGAAGTCCGGCTCCAGGCAATTCAGGCAGCGGGGCTCGATGGCGATCGTCTCGAGGGAAAGAGCGCGGCCGGGGCACAACTCCACGAACCGGCGAAGGTACTCCACGATCCCGACGTTGCCCTCGCCCATGCGCACCCACCGTACCGCGACCCCCTGCGGCGTTCGCCAGATCTGGGAATCCCGGACGTGGCTGGTGAGCACATAGGGGGCCAGTATCTCCAGCGCCGCGAGCGGCACGTCGAGGGTCATCAGCAGGTTGCCGCTGTCCAGACACGCGCCCACGAAGTCGGGCCCCGCTTCTTCAATAAGCGCCTTCAGTTCCGAGGCGCGCAGGTCGCCGCCGTGGTTCTCGACAGCGATCTTGATGCCCGTGTCGGTCGCACGGCCGCGCACGGCCCGCAGCACCCGGATTGCGTTCTCGACGTGAGCTTCGATGGGCAACGGCCCGCGGCGGTCGAACCGGTTGCCCACCACAACACGGACGAGCGGAGATCCCACCATGCGCGCCGCGCAGATCATGCGCGATAGCTGTTCCTCGGCCGTGCCCTGCTGGGGGTCGAACAGGTTGGATGTCGGACAGATCGAACGCATTCCGATCTCGATCTCCAGCCCGAGTTCTCGCGCGTACGCCTGCACTCGCCTCAGGCGCCGTTCCTCGAGGCTTTCGAGGAACCGTGGCTCGGAGAAATGGACCACCTTCACGCCCTGTGCGGCGCAGTACCGAAGGCTGTCCAATGCGCTCCATCCCTGCGAGCGTACGCTGTACAAGTCGACTCCGAGTCGCAGCATCGGCGCTACCCCGGGACGCGGATCATACCGCGATATCACCCACCCGCTGCCACCCCCGCGAACCTGCCGATCGTTCCACGGCATCGAGCACGAGCTGGGTGCGCAGCGCATCCTCGAAGGTCGGATGAGCCGCTTCCCCGCGCGCGAGACCTTCGAGAAAATCGGCGAGCGCGGCGATGAACGTGTGCTCGTAGCCGATCACGTGTCCCGGTTTCCAGAAATTCCCGACGTAGGGATGGCCCGGCCCGGTGACCAGCAGACTGCGGGCGCCCTGGAGTTCGGGCCTCTCGGCGGCGTCGACGAACTCCAGCCGGTTCAGGTCCTCGAGGTTGAAGCGAAGCATGCCGCGCTCGCCGTTGATCTCGAACGCGTTTCGGTTGCGGCAGCCGACCGCGAACCGCGTGGCTTCGAATGTGCCGATGCTGCCGTTCGTGAAACGCGCCAGCAGCAGCGCCGCATCGTCGACGTCGCGGCCTGGGATGAACGTGTGGAGCAGGCCCGCTACCTCGGAGATCGGGCCGTTGAGCCATAACGCGGTATCCACCAGGTGCGAGAGCAGATCGCCGAGCACCCCCGAACCCGCGTGCTGCCGCTGCATCTTCCAATCCGACGCGCGGCCGGGATCGCCGCCCCATTGCTGCAAGTACGTCGCCCGGTAGTGGAACACTTGCCCAATCCGGCCGTCGTCGATCAGCCGGCGGCAGAACGCCACCGCGGGCACGCGCCGGTAATTGAACCACACCATGTTCGGCACATGGCGCGCGGCTTCCGCCATGCGCATGCCTTCTTCAGCCGAGGTCGCCAGCGGCTTTTCACAAAGTACGATCTTGCCGGCCTCGGCGGCGGCGATCGCGATGGGAGCATGCAGAGCGTTCGGAGCGGCGATATCGACCAGGTCCACATCCGGCCGGCCCACGACGGCTCGCCAGTCGGTTTGCGTCTCGGCCCAGCCCCAGGTGGCAGCCATCCTCTCGAGCGACTCGCGGTTGCGGCCGCAGATGACGCGGCGCTCCAGCGCGAACGGCAGGTCGAAGAAATGCGGCGCCTGGCAATACGCGTTCGAGTGAGCACGGCCCATGAAGCCCTGCCCGACGAGAGCGATTCGGATGGTCGGCTTGGACACTATCGAGGTTCCTCTTCAGCAGTCTATGCGATCACGGACCGCGAGAGCCCGAGCTTATCGAACCAGGGCGTCGCGCCGCGAATCGCGTCGTTGACCGCGCGAATGTTCTTCACTCCTTCGTCCGCCAGCCAGTCCTCAAGCGCCCTGAGGCCGTGCTTGGCGTAGGCGGGGATGCCGTCCTTCCAGGTGGCGCGGCCGCAGAGGACGCCGGAGAACTCTGCGCCGGCCTCGGCAGCCATCCGCAGGGACTCGATGAACTGGCGGTTTCCGACGCCGGCGCTCAGATAGATGAACGGCCGCGACGCCGCCGCGCCGGCCCGGCGGAACAGCGCCAACGCTTCCCGATAGCTGTGCGCCCTCCGGCCCGTGTAGACTGCGGTTGCTTCAACCAGCGCAAGATTGACCGGCGCCGGCACCTTCATCACATCCACCTTGTAAACGTCGCGGGAGAACTCCCGCATGCTGCGGATCACGATCTCAGCGTTGGTTCTGGCGAATTCCACCCGGCTTTCGTCGTCGCCGCGGAGATCATAGCCGACGAATTCCAGGAGGAAAGGCACGCCGGCGCCGTCGCACTCGTTGCCAATCCGTTCGATCGCCGCGTGCTTCTCATCATTCACTCGCGGATCATCGAAGGGATTGTAGGATAGCAGGACCTTAACGCCGTTCGCGCCCCATTCCTTGAGGCGCCGCACGGATACGCGGGGCAACAGCGCGAGCATGCGGTTCGGCCGCGGATTCTCGAATCCGTCCGCCTCGTAGGTCAGCAGGAGTCCGGTGCCGCGAGGGCGCGCCTTCGCCGCTTCCAGCCCATACTCGGGATCGAGAAGAACCGCGCTGGCATAGGGGCCCAGTATCCTGGTCACGGCGGACTTGAACTCGGCCAGCATCTCGCCGGTGACCGCCTCGAGCGGAACCCCGCGGGCCGCCGCGATGGGCTTGCGCAGGCTGTTGCGCTGATCGATCGCCAGCGCCGCGATGACGCCCTCATCGGTGGAAAGCTCTTTCAGATGGCGGATCTTCTCGTCGGACATTTGCGCGATTCCTTCTCCCGGTTGCGATCACTCCGCACGGACAGCCGGCGCTTCGGCGGCCGGCTTTGTCTTTGGCGCCGGTTCGGGCGGCTTCAGCTCTCCGACGACGAACCAGTACGGTACCAGGCCCGCCACCAGGACGAGCGCGGCCACAGTGAAGCCGGGCACGTATGAACCGGTTCGGCTGATCAGAAAACCGGTCGCGAGGGGGGCCAGAACGCCGGCGAAATTGCCGATGAAGTTCTCCATTCCCGTCCAGACCCCTACCTCGTCGGGCGGCGCGCAGTTCTGAACGATCGCGGTCAGGTTTCCGACCGCAAGGCCCAAGAAGGAGGCGCCAATGATGAGAGCGATCGCAAGGCCGACATCCGCAACGTGCACCGCTGGAATCAGCAGCAGCCCACTGAGAAAACCCACGGTCACGATGCCCTTGCGAGTGCGGGTTTCATCCCAGCCGCGGCCGATCAGGCGATCGGCGATGCCGCCGCCAACGGCCTGGCACGCCCCGAACACCAGGTACGGCATGGCAAAATAGACTCCCGCCTTCATGATCGTGAGGTGGCGAACTTGCACCAAGTAATCAGGCAGCCACGTAAGCAACAAGTAGACGAAATAGACAAAGCAGAAGAAGCCCAGACAAATGCCAACGAGGTTTCGGCTAAG
>JBBTDS010000354.1:0-3724 GCA_038060875.1 Acidobacteriota bacterium
CGATGTCCTGGAGGCGGTTCGGTCCCTGCATCGGAATGAAGCGGTAATTCCCAAGAGTCTCTCCCTGGCCCTTGTCGAACTTGCGGCCGGAGTCCGGGCCTATCCGGCCCGGTCCGCTTACGAGACAGCAGCCGGTCTCACCATCCGCGAGTGCCAGGTTGTGCCCTTGATTGCGGCGGGATTTACCAACAAGCAGATTGCCGATCGCCTGGGCATATCGGAACAGACGGTCAAGAACCACCTCCGGAACATCCTGCGCAAATTGAACGTAAAACACCGCTTTGAAGTCGCCAGGCAGCTCGCCCAAGCGCGTCTTGACCATGATTCCCGTGGCATGTTCGCCCCGCCTGGCCTGGACAACCGAGTGCATCCAGAGTTCGAATCGAACGTAGTACCGGAATAGCTCGCCGCGCAGTACTCCTGTGCGCTACCTTGTAGCCCGGTTAACAGCTCCTTTTTGTGCCTGCCACTTGGTACCACTGATCGAGGATACTTGTCTTGGAGACATTGGCCAGTGCGCAAGAGAGTTCTGGTGGCGTATCGCCCGCGGCTGATGCGCGATTTGGTGACGGCCTTAGTAGCTGAGCAATCGGACCTGGAAGTCGTCGGGGAGCTGTATGACGAGAAAGACCTCGTCGCGGCGGTCGAGGCGCTGGCCCCGGATGTTCTGGTGGTGGGGTTGGATGAATCGAACCAAATTTCCCCCGCTTGCGCGCTCCTCCTCGCCAGGCGGCCTCACTTGAAAATTGTTGGCCTGGCCGACGGCAGGGATAACAGCTTCTATTTCTGGGCAGATGTCGACGTCCGCTCTCGGCCCATCGAGAATTCCGAGCGCGGCCTGCTTGGAGCTATCAGATGCAAGAGGAACGACTCCCTGTTTTCGGCCGCGGCGGACTCGAAGAGGCCCAATTAGTCGCTCGTTTGTCTCGCCAAGGAACCCGAGGCGACCGGCGGCACATGGGCCATTCTGTTAGGAGAGGAATTATGCGCGGGGACCACGAAACATCCAGGCGGTGGGCGGCGAACGCCAAAGTCCCTGAAGTGTTCCCATACAAGAGAATGCTCGTCTCGGTTGTTGCCCTTCTTGGGCTGGGGTCGCTTTGGACGCCTTTTGCGCTCGGGCAGGATCCGGTGCGGCTCGACCAACGCATGGACACTGACACTGCGACCGTTGAGCAGGTCTCTCTATCTGCCGATAGCCTCATCGAAATCCTGCGCAAAGAACCCTTCTTGCTGCTCGAGGTCAAGAGGCTTCTGATCAGGAAGGCTTACGACCAAGGCCATCTGCTCGACGAAACGGACCTCAGCGACGACGCGTTGTTCGGTCTCCTCAACCGAGACGCCAACATCCGAGTTCTTGCAACCGAAGAAATCGAAAGGCGCGGTTACCTTCGAGTCCTTCCGCGAAAGGAGGAAACCAATCCAAAGCAACCAAGAGCCTCGGGTCTTGATCGTGATTCAAGCTCTGAACAGTTCTACCCTCAGCGGGAAGCGCGCAACCCGGAGGCTGGGAGGGCACGCGAACAGTCTGGTTTCCCGGATCAACCCCAACGGAGGCGGGAGATGGATGAACGCTACTCCCGGCAGCAGGGGGAGGGATCGGATGGGGAGGTGACCTTGCTTCCACGGATCCATCCCGATCAGCTCCCCGAGATCCTCGCGACCGGGGAAGATGCTCACCCTCTCTTGCGTGAGAGGCGAGAGCGGGATGAGCGCTCGGACTCCTCGACCAGCCCTCAGCGCCGCGAGCTTCCGCGGCGCCGCCTGGCAGGCCGCGAACCGCCAGCCGTACCCGAACAGCCCGTGGAACAGCCTCTTATCGTGCGCCGGGCCAATCCTTATGCCGACGTTCCCTCGTTTCACGATCTCTACGCCCAGGTTTCTCGCCACTCGCCGGTCATCCAGCGCTTTGGCGCCGACGTCTTCCGCCACGGAACAGGTGCTAACGACAATCTGCCAATGGATCTTCCGGTCGGGCCGGATTACGTGATCGGTCCGGGTGATGGTCTGATGATTGACCTGTGGGGCAGCCTCTCTCAACGGCTACAAAGGATTGTAGACCGCGAAGGCCGCGTCGCTCTGCCAGAAGTTGGCCCGATCCTGGTCACTGGCAGGACCTTGGGCCAGGTTCAAGAAGGTGTGCAAGCGGTTCTTCGCAGGCAGTTTCGCGAAGTGCAAGCTGAGGTCTCACTCTCTCGACTGCGTACCGTGCGGGTCTATGTGGTGGGAGACGTCGAACATCCAGGCGCCTATGACATTAGTTCGCTGTCCACTCCTCTTAATGCCCTCTACGCGGCCGGCGGCCCAACGGACCGGGGCTCCCTCCGCACACTTCGCCACTACCGCGGAAAACAAGCAGTTCAAGAAGTTGACGCCTATGATTTGATCCTGCGCGGAATTCGGTCTGACGTCCTGCGCCTGGAGGCGGGCGATACGGTCTTAGTCCCTCCGATCGGGCGACAGGTCACCCTGGAGGGCCTGGTGCGGCGGCCAGCCATTTACGAAATCAAAGGCGAGAAGAGTCTGTTCGATGTCCTTGCTTTAGCTGGCGGCATCATGCCGACGGGCACGCTACGCCATATCGATGTGGAGCGCGTGGAGGCCCATGAAAAACGCATCATGCTGAACCTCGACGTTCCGGAGGTAGCGAGCGAGGAGACGATATCCAGGAGTCTGAGGCAGTTCAACATTCAAGATGGCGACCGGATCAAGATCGCTCCGATTCTCCCGTACACCCACAAGACGGTTTATCTTGACGGCCATGTGATCCGACCGGGCAAGTATTCCTATCGCGAAGGGATGAAGGTAGCCGATCTGGTCAAATCCTATAGCGATTTTTTGCCGGAACCCTCCCAGCGGCATGCGGAAATCATCCGGCTGAAAGAGCCGGACTTTCGCCCGGTAGTGATTGCGTTCAACCTGGCCGATGCCCTCAGCGGAGGAAACGAGAACCTTGCCTTGCGACCCTTTGATACGGTCCGTGTTTTCAGCCGCTACGACTTTGAGGACGCGCCCTTCATTTCCGTCGCAGGCGAGGTCCGACGACCTGGTCAGCATCGCACGAACGGTGAGACTCACTTGCGCGATGCCATCTTTCTCGCGGGCGGCCTGACGCCCGATGCGATGACTGAGGACGCCCAGCTTTTCCGCAAGATTGCAGGGAGCAAGCTGAAAGTCTTCAGCGTCAACCTGGCCAGGGCGCTCGCCGGCGACCCCGCCGAGAACATCCTCGTTGAACCAAAGGACCGAATCCTGGTTCATCGCAACCTTGCGAGGCTTGACCCGCCGACCGTTTTCATTCAGGGCGAGGTCGCCAATCCGGGAAAGTACGCTCTGGGCGAGGGAATGACCGCCTCGGAATTGGTTCGGTTGGCGGGAGGTTTCAAACGTGGCGCGTTTACCGCGTCTGCCGACCTGACGCGCACCCTCGTGCTTCAAGGCCAGAAGGCCGCGGGGGAGCATCGGGAGATCGAGATCGCCAAGGCGCTCTCCGGCAACGCCGCGGCCGATGTTGTTCTGGGAGACGGCGACACCTTGACCATCCGGCAGTTGGCGGGTTGGAACGACATTGGCGCTGCGATCACGATCCGCGGGGAGGTGCTCCACCCCGGGACTTACGGTATCCGCGAAGGGGAAAAGCTGAGCGCGGTACTCAAGAGAGCTGGTGGATTCCGTAGTAGTGCATACCCCCTGGGTGCGGTTCTGGAGAGGGTTCAAGTTCGGC
>JBBTDS010000355.1:0-21356 GCA_038060875.1 Acidobacteriota bacterium
ACCCATCAGGCCCCATTCTACGTGCTTGGCCGGAAGGGTTCAACAAAGCTCCCGAAAACGGCTCTCTGATAGCTACTCGCCAGGCGTTTAGCGCTGCCCTTGACACGGTTGATCAATGGATCGAGGAAGGCGAGCAAGGGGCTGAAGACGACGCATCCGAGTCGCGATCGGTTCCTGTCGAACGAAGTGTGGCTGTGGCTGACCGTGATGGCCTATGACCTGGGATGTTTGGAAGTGTGTTGCTGCGCCGGATCGACGCGCTGCCCCTGCCGACCGGATAGGGCGGCGGCGGTCTGCTCGGGGTGCGGCAAGCCGGCGCCGGGTTACGATCATCTTCCCGAGCGGCGCTTCGAGTTCATCCCCTTCTGGGGCTTTCTGGTTTTCTTCTTGTACCGGATGCGGCGCGTCCACGGCCGCAACTGCGGCCTGGTGGTCGAGGAAGTGCCCTGGGGTGATGGCAAGCACCAGTTGACCAGAGCATACATGCTGTTTCTGGCCCGCTGGGCGCGCAAGGTCTCGTGGAAGGAAGCCGCCGAAGCGTTCCGCACTTGCTGGGAGAAGGTTTGCGACGCCGTAGAGTACGTCGTCACCTGGGGTCTGGAGCATCGCACGCCGGAGCCGCTCCGGGCCACGGTGACGAACCATCGAATCCTTTCAGGGCTTCTTCGCCCTCATCGGAGAGAAACTCGCTTCTCAGATCGAGTTCGTTGACTCGGACATGTGGCAGCCCTACCTGGACATGATCCGCGAGAAATGCTCTCAGGCGCTCCACATCCTGGACCGGTTCCACATCGTCGCCAAGATGAACAAGGCGCTGGACGATGTCCGCGCGGCCGAGTCACGCAAGATGGCGCAGGAGGGCCACGAGCCGCCGCTGAAGAAGTCGCGCTGGTGTGTCCTCAAGCGCAAAGAGAATCTCACAACTCAGCAGAAATTCCGCCTGAGCGATCTGCTGCGCTACAACCTGCAAACTGTCCGCGCCCTACCAACGGTACGCCGGGGATGACTCCGGCTCCCGAGGGAGGCCGAGGGACATCCTGCGCCGCATGAAGGATGCTACCCGCCTCTCAGTTCCGTCGGAGTGCGAAGAGAAGCTCGAAGCGTCCCCAGACGAGCTCGATTCGTTGATTTGTACCTTCGCTGCGAAGGCGGTCGCTGAGTCCCGTCTGTTCTTTGAACCCGAATCCATTGCGAAAGCAGAGGGCTGGATTGCTGTTCATCGCTGAACGGTCTCCTCAAAGCGGGTTACGCCCCAGGGCCTTTCATCGCGTTCCTCCCCTGGGCCACAGCGTAGCCCCGGCGGCGGGAAAATGCAACCCTACAGGCTTTTGAGGAAGCGCTGGACTTCGTCGTGAGAGCCGAGAATAACGAAGGTGGCTTCGTCCCGGGCCAGGCCGAACACGGCCCGCAAGGATAGTCCCACACGGGCTTCCCAGAGCCCGGAGGGATGCAACTTCCGCATGCCAAGGCCGGAGTGTTCATGCTGACGGCCCAATGCCGTGACGAGATCGAGGAGCATCCGAAAAACCGCGGCCTGATCAGTAGGGCCAAGGGCCAGGCACGCCCGGCGGAATCGCTCCTGAAAGGCTATCTTCAACGCTTTTTCTTTATGTCCTTTTTCAGAAACCGGACGGCGGCGGCGGCGGATGGAAAGGTGAGCTTCGGCTCCGACTCGATCATCTGCAAGAGACGCTGGGCCTGGCGGTCGCTCAGGCGCGGGCTGAACTGAAGATCCGCGGCCTCAATGGGCTGGAGGGCGGCGACGGGGCGGGAGTCCTTGATGATGACGACCTCTTCGCCCTGGCGGGCCAGCTCGATCAGCTCGCTCAGGCGGCGGCGCGTTTCCGTTACCGAAGCCGTAATCATAAGATCACTTTAACATGTCTGACGAGGGCGCCTCGGAAGCGCTGCTCCGGCCTGGCCCCAACGGTGAGACAATGCAAGGTGCCCGAATGGAGGCGTCTATGCGCTTGGGACGGTTTGCCATTGCCGTGCTGGCTTGCTGCCCGCTGGCGGCCCAGGAGACGCGGAGCATGATCTACGGGCGCGTGTTCGATCCGCAGGGCGCGGCGGTGGCCGGGGCCGGGGTGAAAGTCACCAACACCGACACCAACACCTCGGTTCCGGTGGCGACCAACGAGACCGGCTACTACGAAGCCGGGCTGCTGCTGCCGGGCAACTACATGGTGAGCGCCGAGGCGTCCGGTTTCAAAACTTCGATCCGCCGCGGCATCGTGCTGTTGATGAGCAGCCGTGCCGAGGTCAACCTGCGGCTGGAACTGGGGGCGCTGGCGGACTCGGTCACGGTGGTGGCCGAAGCGCCGCTGCTGGACGCGGCGTCGGCTTCCTCGGGCCGCGTGCTGGACAACCGCACCCAGACGGGCCTGCCGGTCTCGGCCGCCAACATCACCATCTTTGCCCGGCTGAGTCCGGGCATCCAGACCAACGGCGAGGTGCGCGTGCTCGGCCCGGCCGACCAGAACTCCTCCTCCGACTACAAAGTGGCCGGGGCGGTCGGCGGCAACGAATGGTCGATCGACGGCGCGCCCAACACCGGCAGCGGCGGGCGGATCGCCGCCCATCTGCCGCACGCCGACACCATCTCGGAAATGAAGGTCGAGACCTCGGGCTTCGAGGCCTCGATCGGCCACACCACCGGGCTGGTGGTGGCGCTGATGTCGAAGGCGGGGACGAACCAGTACCACGGCGCCGCCAGCAACATGCATTTCCAGACCCGCTGGAACGCCACGCCGTTCTTCGCGCGGCAGCTTTATTACCGGCGCATCGCCGAGGCCGAGGCGGCCGGCGACAAGGCGCTGGCCGACCGCCTGCGCGCCTCCGACAAGCAGGCCTCAGGGCGCAAGAACCACTACGCGGCCACCATCGGCGGGCCGGTGATCCTGCCGGGGGTCTATAACGGCAAGGACCGTCTGTTTTTCTTCCTCAGCTTCACCGGCTACCGCAACCGCGGCACGGCCAGCTCGCAGTACCTCAACTACACCTTCCCCACTATGGCCGACCGGCGCGGCGACTTCTCCCGCCATCTGAGCGTGGACGCCTCGCGCTACCAGCTCTACGATCCGCTGAGTGCGCGCGTGGATGCGGCGCGCGCGGGCCACTACATCCGCGACCCGATCCCGGGGAACATTCTGCCGGCCTCGCGCGTGCAGAACCCGGCCTACAACACCTACGTGAAGTTCCTGCCGGTGCCGAACAACGACCCGGCTGACCCGCGGCTGGAGCCGCGCAACAACTACATCGGCGCCGGCATCCCGCAGAACGAAGACTACTGGTCCCTCAGCAACCGCGTGGACTACCAGCACTCCACCCGGCACCGCTTCTTCGGTCGTTGGACGCTGGACGACAACTACCTGGACGCGCTCGACTGGGCTTATGAGACCTACCGCGGGCTGATGAACGCCGGCAACACCCGCAACAACGTCGCCGGAATCGCGGACTGGATCTGGACGCCGCGCGCGGCCACGGTGCTTAACTTCACCGCCTCCATGAACGAGTACCGCTCGGGCAGCAAGCGGCCCGTGCCGATGAAGTTCCGCCCCTCCGACGTCGGTTTTCCCGCCTACATGGATGCCAAGGCGGGCGACCAGCACGTGCTGCCCTACATGAGCTTCTCCGCCTACAACGTCATCAGCACCTCAGTGGTAACGCCGACGCGGTTCCGCACGCTGAGCACGAAACTGGACGTGTCGCACATCCGCGGCAAGCACAGCGCGCGCGCCGGCGTGGACCTGCGCCAGCACTACCGCACCGGCGGGGGCGGCGGCTACACCTCGGGCAGCTTCAGCTTCAGCAACGCTTACACCCGCCGCAACGACGACAGCTTCACCCCGGCCGGCGACTTCGGCCACAACTGGGCCGCCTTCATGATGGGCATCCCGAGCGGCATGAGCATAGCCACCAACGACAGTTACATCACCCACACGCCTTACTGGGCCTGGTTTGTGCAGGACCAGTGGCGGCTGACGCCGCGGCTCAACCTGAACCTGGGCCTGCGCGCCGAGTACGAGATGGGACCGACGGAGCGGTACAACCGCATGATCGGGCCCTTCGACGCGGAGCTGAAGCTGCCGATCTCGGAACCGGCCCAGGCGGCTTATGCGCGGCGGCCGGCGCCGGAACGCGCGGGGGCCGATTTCCTGGTGCGCGGCGGCTCGGTCTATCCCGGCTCGGGAGGCGCCAGCCGCCGCATTCGCCGCAACGAGCTCATGTGGCTGCCGCGGCTGGCGGCCGCCTACCAGCTCAACTCCTCGACGGTGATCCGCGGCGGCTACGGCCTGTTCTACGATTCGCTGAACGCGATGACCGAAGCCCCCACCCAGACCGGATTCAGCCGGACGACCTCGACGCTGCTCACCACCGATTTCGGCGCGACCTGGCTGGCCGGCGACCCGCGCAACGGCGTGTCGCCGCTGCGCGATCCCTTCCCGGTGCGGGCGGACGGCACGCGGTTCGACGAGCCGCTGCGCGACGCGCTGGGGGCGATGGCGGTGGCCGGCCGCAGCTTCAGCTTCAACGCGTTCGCCACGCGGCGGGCGCGCCAGCAGCGCTGGCGCATCGGCCTTCAGCGGCAGATCGGCGCGAGCATGCTGCTAGACGTCGCCTATGCCGGCTCGTACTCGGACCGGGTCTACATTTCGAAGAACCTCTCCCCGCTGCCGGAGAAGTATTGGGCCGACGGCATGGTCCGCAACGACGCCGTCGCCAACAACCTCAACGCCAACGTCACCAACCCGTTCCAGCTCGCCAACTTCGCCGATTTGAGGTCCTCCCACCCGCTCGTGTACCAGGACATGAGCACGCTCGGGTTCTACACCAGCGCGACGGCGCGCAAGAGTCAACTGCTTCGCGCCGTTCCCCACATGAGCGGTTTGACGCAGGGCAATGCGCCGTTCGGCGAGGTGCGAACCGGCGCGCTCGAAGTCAGCTTCGAGCGGCGCTTCTCCAAGGGCTTCAACCTGTACGCGGCCTACGCGCGGCTCCGCGACCGCGAGGCGGACTTCTTCTTCAACGAGTTCGATGTGCTGCCCACCTGGCGGGAGAGCAATGACGGCCGTCCGCACCGGCTGGTGCTGACCGGGATCTGGGAGCTTCCGTTCGGGAGAGGCAGAGCGCTGGCGCGGCACGGCCTGGCCGGCGCGCTGGCGGGCGGCTTCCAGATCGGCGTGGCTTACGAAGCGCAGCCGGGGCCGCTGATCGACTTCGGCAACCTGTTTTACTACGGCAAGCTGGAAGAGATCAACACCGGCCCGCGCACGTTCGATCGCTGGTTTAACACCGCCAACTTCGAGCGGGTCGCCGCCCGCGCGCCGGCCAGCTTCCATCGCCGCGTGTTTACGACGCGGGTGGACGGGCTGCGGGCGGACCGCACCAACATCTTGAGCGCCAACCTCCAGCGCGATTTCCGCATCCTCGAGCGGCTGGCCTTCCAGCTTCGCGTGGACGTGATGAACCTGCCGAACCGCACCCAGATGAACGCTCCCGATTCCGGCCCGCTCTCGACGAATTTCGGCAAGGTGACGCAGCAATCCTGGACCACGAAAAGATATGTCCAATTCACAGGTCGAATCCACTTCTAGGCCGCTTGCGCGGCGGCCAGGGCGCGCTTCCGCGCCAGGCGCCGCGGCCACGGCGCCAGTTCGCGGTGAATCGTCGTTGTCGCAGGCTGGGAAGCCTGCGCCGCGCGCCTCGGTCCGACTGGTCACGCTGGACCCCGGCCACTTTCACGCCGCGCTGGTGCAGAAAGAGATGTATCCGGGCGTCGCCCGGCGGGCTTTTGTCTACGCTCCGCTCGGGCCCGATCTGCTCGCGCACCTGAACCGGGTTGCCCAGTTCAACGCGCGCAAGGAGAACCCGACCAACTGGGAGCTGGAGATCTACGTCGGGCCGGATTTCCTGGAACGAATGGTGAAGGACCGGCGCGGCAACGTGGTGGTGCTCTCGGGCCGCAACCGCGGCAAGATCGAGCGCATCCGGGCCGCGATCGAGGCCGGATTCCACGTGCTGGCCGACAAGCCGTGGATCATCGAAGCCGCCGATTTGCCGAAGCTCGAAGCCGCGCTGGCGGCGGCGGAGCGGCGGGGCGTCGTCGCCTACGACATCATGACCGAGCGGTTCGAGATCACCAGCATTCTTCAGCGCGAGCTGGTGCATGATGCGGACACGTTCGGGACGGTGCTGGCCGGCAGCGGGGAGGAACCGGGCGTTTACATCGAGAGCGTCCATCACCTGTTCAAGGAGGTGGCCGGCGCGCCGCTGCTGCGCCCGCCGTGGTTCTTCGATATTCACCAGCAGGGCGAGGGGCTGACCGACGTCGGCACGCACCTGGTGGACTTGGCCGAGTGGACGCTGTTTCCCGAACGCGCGACCAATTACCGCAGAGACATCAAGGTGACCGGCGGCAAGCGCTGGCCGGTGGTCATGAGCAAGGCCGACTTCCAGCGGGTTACCGGTGAGCGGGAGTTCCCGGAGTACCTCGCGGCCGGCGGCGACCGTTTCGAGTATTACTGCAACAACCAGGTCTCGTACGTGCTGCGCGGCGTTCACGTGAAGCTCGACGTGTTGTGGAGGTACGCGGCGCCGCCGGGAACGGGCGACACGCACCTGGCCATCTACCGGAGCTCGCGGTCGCGCGTGGAGGTGCGGCAGGGCAAGGAAGAGAACTACCGGCCCGAGCTTTACGTGGTGCCCAACAACGGCCGCGACAAGGCCGGAGTGCTCGCGGCGCTGAAGAACAAGGTCGAAGCGCTCCAGGCGAAGTTCCCGGGCGTTGCGGTCGAAGACAGAGGGAAGGAGATGCTGGTCCCGATTCCCGACCGGTATCGCGTCGGGCACGAGGCCCACTTCGCCCAGGTGGCGCGGCAGTTCTTCGGCTACCTACGCGATCCGAAGTTGCTGCCGGCCTGGGAGAACCCCGACATGCTGGCCAAGTATTACGTGACCACGCGGGGCGTGGCCGTGGCCCGGCCGGCGTAACTACCCGAAGGCAACGAGATCAAGGCCGGCGACCCGCTCGAAATGCCGGCGGTTTCGAGTCAACAAGGCCCCGCCGTGGCCCAACGCGATGCCGGCAATGAGACTGTCAGCCATCCCAAGGGTCTGCCCCGCGCGTTCCAGCTCCCGCTGCACTCGGGCTGCCCGATCGGCGGCGTCCTCATCCAGGGGCAGAGTGGGCACTGTGTTGAGCAGTTGGCGGATGGCGCTCTCCTGCCGCGGGTTGCGCGCGCCGCAAAGCAGCTCGAAGCGGCTGATTGCGGTGGTTCGCAGCCGGCCGCGGCCGATCTCGACTGCCACGTGCTCTGCCGCCGGCTCCCGGCCGGCCAGGAAGTCAATCAGCACGTCGGTGTCGGCCACGATTACCGCCATGACGCCCGCACCTTAGCCACCTCGCGGCGGAGCCGCTCGGCCTCCTCGGCGGTGAACTTCCCGCGCAGCCGCAATGCCTTGGCCCGCAGGCGCTCGCCCTCGGCGCTGGCCCTAAGATAGGCCTCGAGCGCCTCCCCAATGACGGAGGAGAAGCCCTTCTCGCCGCGCCGGGCGGCCAGTTCCAACAGTCTGGCCCTATGCTCTGGGCTGAGTTCGATGGTGGTTCTCACAAAGACCATTTTACTCCGGATTTCCTTTTTGAACAGTTACTGATGACTTCGTAAGGCTTTCGGACGCCTTTATTTATGGGGGTTTGAACACGATGAAGAGGCTCCGGAGGTCCACACCCAATGGGTGAAAAACAAAACCAGCCATTACAGCTGTCTTTCAATGCCCCTTTGAAGGTCGACTTCCAGGGATCGCGGGTCACCTCCGATGGTGGCCTGATTCTGGTGCGCGAGTTGGACGAACGGCTCGGGTTCGGAGAACTCATCGAAGAGCATTTGAGCGACCCTCGCCGTGGCAACAACACACAGTTTCCCTTGGCCGATCTGTTTCGGTAGTCCGTCTACAGTCGCTTGGCCGGCTACGAGGATGTCAACGACGCCGAGCGGCTGTCGCAAGATCCGACCTTCCGGCCCGCAACGTCCACAGCGCCGACGGCTGGGAAGAACTGCTGTCGCCGGAGGGCCCAGAGGGCACCCCGGCGCTGCCGGTGCCCCCCCGATAGGAGACGGCTGCTGAGGGGAAGCAGACGGGACAGACAAGGAGGTAGGGGACGCGGGGGGGGGCGGCGCAATCGCTCGGAAATAGGGCAATTCCAGGTCTTTCCGTAGCCGGAAGGGCCCGGACCCGCACGCTTGGAGGGTTACCGGAGTCGCCAGGGATGGACAGCATGGAACAAGCGGATCGAACGAAGTTGGTTGGGTGTATACTGGATGCCGGCCAGGATGCCAAATCGGAAATTCTGGCTCAGAACCCTGGCGGAATGACATGGACGTCAGTTCGGTGACCAGACTCTGGGTGCTGGTCCTATCTCTTTCTTCAATCACACCGTTGGCGCCGGGATCGCAGGCTGACACCACGGGGAAGCTCCCAGTGACTGCCGAGAAGCTGCTGGCCGACTATTCTTCGCTTCTCGCCCGGCGGCCTGTTGCGCGCTGGTTGCCAGACTCCAAGCAGGTTGTCTTCTTGTTTCTGGATCGGGGTCAACCCGAAAGGGAAAGGAAAACGGAGGTTGTGACCGTGGATGTTGACTCGGCCAGGAGCGTGCGCTTCCCGGTGCCCGGCTCAAGTCCCAGGATTTCTCCCGATGGCTCCATGGTGGCCTACCTGGCAGGAGACAAGGATCAGACGCAACTCTGGGTCATGTCGGCTCGCACAGGGAATACGAGGCCTCTCACGCAGCCGCTCGAAGGCCTGAAAGCCGCTGGTCATAGCTGGTCCGGCGATTCTCGGCAAATTGCCTTCTTGACAGCCGACAAGGAAGGCGGCCAGCTTTGGGTCGTGTCTGTAGAGGAGCAGAAGCCCAGGGAGGTGACACGAGTTGTTGGCAGCCCGGGCACCACCGAGCTGGTCTGGTCGCCGGACTCGCGCTGGATCGCTTACACCTACCGGCCTCCGCCGAAGGCGAGAGAGAGCAAGGCCGGAGATGCTAAGGCCAGTTCTGTGGTCATCGTGGGCGAGGAGGGCGATGTACCCCGGGACTCAGAAATATGGCTTGCAGACTTGAACAGCCAGTCCCACCGGAAGTTGGTATCCGGCCCTTATGCCGTGCAGGATCTCACGTGGTTTCCTGATGGGAGATCTCTGCTCTTCACCGCTCGAGTAGCCTTTGAATACAAGAACGACAGATCCCTCCAGGACGTGCGCACGGTGTCCGTTCCCGAAGGAAAGCTGCGCATCGTGATCAAGGACAGCGGCCAAACGCTCCGGCCTTCGCTGTCGCCTGACGGCCGGCGCATCGCATTTTGCTACGACCGCACGAATCTGGTGTTCCCGTTCTTCCTCAATCTGGCGACGGTGCCCGTGCAGGGTGAATCGCCGCGCCAGCTCACGCGCGACATTTTTGTCATTCCGCCAATCGCCTGGGCGCCGGGCGCAAACCGGCTCTACTTCACCGGCAAGCCGGGAGCGTTCACTCGAATCTACTCGGCCACACCGGCCGGTGAGGTGCAGCAGTTGATCCGTACTCCCGGCCATGCTTCCGGCATTACGGCGTCACCGGACAGCCGCAGTCTCGCTTGGACGAGCCAGGATGCGCAAGGCAGAGCCGAGATCCGGGTGGCCCGTTCCGACGGACAAGGAGAGCGTGTCCTGTTCGACCTCACCTCCGATCTGAACCTTCTTGCGCTGGGGCAGGTGGAAGAGGTCCGCTGGAAGAGCCGGGACGGGCTGGAAATCGCCGGTCTGTTCATTCGCCCTGTGGGCTACGAAGCGGGCAGGAAGTACCCGTTGCTCGTGGAAGTGCACGGCGGGCCGATCGGCGGCGTGTACCTTATGGGCCCAATCCTCAACAGTTCCCCGTTGGAGTGGCACCTCTGGGCGGGGAGAGGGTACGCAGTCTTCGTTCCGGACTATCGCAGCAGCGCAGTGTATGGCTGGGACCACGTGGTACAAGCGAGAGAAAGACAGGACGCCAACGACCGGGACTTTGACGACATCATGTCCGGTGTAGACTATGTTCTGAACACGGGGATGGTGGACGCCGGAAGGATGGCCCTGATTGGCCATAGCTCGGGCGCGGCGCTGACCAATTGGATCGTCACTCGCACCCAACGCTTCAGAGTTGCCGTTTCCAAGGAAGGCTGGGCCGAGTCCCATCTGGCCTATGGCACGGGGTCGCGCGTCGGAGGCAACTCAATCCTGGAATGGTACTGCAAAGGCAAGCCCTGGGAGGTGCCGCAAAACTATCGCAAGAATTCCATGATAGAGGATGTGAACAACATCAAGACGCCGATGCTATTCATCAGTGGCGACACCAACCCAGCAATTGCCCTCTATCACAACGAATTCCTCTATAGCGCATTGAAGAAGCAAGGAGTGGACACCAGATTCCTCGTCTACAGGGGTGAAGGACACAACATTCTCCGGCCGGAGAACCAGCGCGACGTGCTGATGCGGATCCTGGACTGGGTGGATTCACATCTGAAGTGACTATCGCCGGGCACGAAGAACCGTGCTGGACGATCTCGACGAGCCGGCCGCGCGGCAGGTGTGGGTGGCCGGGATGGTCATCGAGAAGGCCAAGCGCGTGGTGGAGCATCGGCGCGACGTAGTGATGCTGCTTGGATAATGAGGACCTGTTACATGCACGTGCATGCAGGAATAAGATGAAGGGGGCAAACCCATGCAGCGCCAGTCCCGCCCGGCTGCGCCGCACCCGCCGGCGCTGATCGCCTTCCGGCCGGAGTTTCTCGACTTCGAGCGCGGGATTCGCGTCGGCAACCTCGAAGACAACGAGCGCATCACGCGCATCCTGAAGCTGCTGCTGGAAGCGCACTACCGGCAGCCGTTCGTCACCGAGCGCTACGGCCGCGGCGTCTACTGGCAGTGGATCGGCTACCTGCCGCGGGCCAACCGCGAGGCCAAGCCGTTTTCCTCCGGCGTCAGCTTCGGCTGCTCGAAGTTCTTTCTCTCGGTGGACACAGAGGAGCAGCTCTTCAAGTGCGGCCTCCAGGTCGAGCGCGGATACCTGAAAGCGCCCCGCGGCTCCGAGGGCTGGGAGCTGGGCGATGACTGGGATTGGCGCCGCCTGCTCCAGGCGTTGAAGCCCAATGGCCCGATGGAGGCCGAGCTGGCGCGGTTGCTCGGCGAAGGGTTCAAGCTCTTCGCGGGCAGTTGGGAAGGGGCGGCGGTGTCATTCTCGAAGAGCAATTATCCGGGGGTGACCAGGCTGCGGCGGCGACTCGAAGCGGCGCCGAAAAACCACTGGGCCGGATTCCAGCTCTACTACGCGATGGGGCCGAAGGAAGTGCGGAGCGCGGCCGGCGTGGACCTGGTGGAATCGATGATGGCCGTGTTCCGCGAGGTGACCCCGGCGATGAACCTGTGCATGCAGGTGCGGCTGGAATTTCGGTGACAGGCTACGCTTTCACCAATTCAGTGTGGGCCGCGGAAGATAAAATTAGTGAAAGCGTAGCCTGTCACCGAAATTCACTCGGCGATTGACACCTTGCGCCGGCTCACCGTCGGGCTGCGGTGTCGCGTCCCCTCCGGGTACGCGGTTGCCTTCAGCAGGCACGCGCCCGAGGCCTTGGGAACGCGCAGCTCAAACTGATAGCTGTGCTGGCCGAGTGCCGGGATGAGGAACTCCGTCTCTTGGCGGGCCAGCTCGCCGCCGCCGGCTTCGAGCGACAGCACCAGCTTGCCCTTGGCCGGCTCGTAGTCGTCGTTGACCATCGCGACCGCGAGCCTGCGGCTCGACTCCGCCTTCAGGCTCGGCTGCCAGAAGTTCAGGTAGACGCCGAGCGGCTTGAACGCTTCGCCGGCGTAGTCTTCGAAGTGCGGCTCCAGCTCGAGCTTCTCGACGTCACGCCAGTGATCCGAGGTGTAGGCGCCTGGGAAGCTGGCGGTGAGGTAGACGAAGTGCAGCACGGCGGCGTGGTAGCGGTGCGCGCGCCAGAACTCGGTCAATCCGCCAAGCAGGTAAGCCCACAAGACAAGCCGTTCCTGGCCGGTGGCGTCCGGGCCGAGCAGCGTGTCGTAGACCTCCCTGGTGAGCAGCGTGGGCGAGCCGTCGCGGGTCAGCCAGAGCCAGCCGTACTCGTTGAGGATGGAGGCGTGCGCGGTCGGATGCGGCGCGGCGGACTGTTTGTGGTGAACCATCGTCTCCAGGTCGCTGATGCGGAACGGCGGGGTGCGGCCGGGCACGATGCGGCCGAACAGGTATGGATGGTCCTCGATGGGATCGTTCGGGTCCTGCGGCAGGTTGTAGCCGTTGTCCCAGGGGCGGTTGGAAAGATCGAGCTTGCGCGCGGCCGGGATGACCTTTGAGCCGAGCACGTCGGCGACAGTTTCGTTGCAGGCGTCCCAGATGGCCACGCTGGGGTGGTTCCAGTTGTCGCGCACCCACTCGCTCAGTTCGCGGGTCAACTCCTCCGCGGTCCACTCGGCGTGGAAGAGGTTGCCGCCGGTCCAGATGAAGTACTCGTACTGGATGAGCAGGCCGGCCTCGTCGGCGATGTCGAGCCACTTCTCCGGCACCGGCCCGATGCAGAAACGGAAGCTGTTCCAGTGCATCCGCTTGGGGATGTCGATGAGCAGCTTGCGCACCCACTTCTCATCCCAGGGCAGCGCCCCGGCCAGCGGGTCCTCGAAGAAGCGGTGCAGCGTGATGTTCGAACCGCGGAGGAAGTAAACCTTGCCGTTCAGGTACGCGCGGCGCGTGGGCGTGTCGAAGCGGAACTCGCGCAGGCCGAAGCGGGTGACGGCGCTATCGCCGCCGGTGCTCGATTCCACCACGTAGAGGAACGGGTCCTCGGGGCTCCACAGCCTGGCGCCGGGGATCGGGATGGCCTGCCTTACGGTCCGCTCCTCGCCGGGCGCGAGCTTCAACTGCTGCGGCTTCGCGGCGGCGACGGCTTTCTGGTCCTTCCACGTCTTCACGCGGTGCTCGAGCGCGAACGCGACCGGCGCAGCGCCGTAGTTTCTGAGCCGGGTTTCCACCAGGATCTGGGGCGGCGAAATGCGCGGCGCCACCTGGATGGTCTCGATCACCGGGTTGTCGCTGAGGAGGAGCGAAACGCTGTCGTAGATGCCGGGCGTCCACTTGAGCTTTTCGAAGTCGGTGCCGGCCGGGACCGAGGGAGGCAGCGCGGCCGGATGCGCGCCGAGGCGCATCACCAGCTCGTTGTCGCCGTCCCAGCGAACGAGCTTGGTCAGGTCGAAGTAGCCGGCCGTAAAGCAGCCGTGATGTTCGCCGGCCCGCTGGCCGTTCAGCCACACCGCCGTGCCGAACTGGGCCTTGTTGACCTTCAGGATCGCCACCTGCTTGCGGGCCGGGGGCCGGAACGCGGTGCGGTACCAGAAGTAATTGCGCTTTTGCCGCGGGATGCCGGCGGTCGAGATGCGCGCCGATTCGGGCAACTGCTTGCGGCGCACGCGATTGTCGATCAACTCGCGGCTGTCGAACAGATCGACATCGGCAAATGGCGGTCGGGCCATGTTGGCCAGTCCCGGCACCGGCACGCGGTGGCCGAACTGCCTGGGCATCTCGCCGGCGGCGACGCTCTCTTCGATCTCCCACGTGCCGTCGAGCGGAACGGTGACGCGGCCGCCAGTGGCAGCGGCGAACAATGGGCAGCAGGACAGCAACACCACGAACGCTCTGGGCAGCATGAGATCCATTCTATCCGTGATAGACTGCATCGTCATGACACGGAGAGATCTCTTCCGTCTGGCGGTGGCGCTGCCCGCGGGCGCCTGGATGAGCCGATACCACGCCCTGGCCGCGCCGTTCCGCGGCCAGGTGAAGATCACCAGGATTCAGGCGATGGGGCTGACCAACCAGGCCGGCAACTGCCTGATCAAGATCGACACCGACGCGGGACTGGTTGGCTATGGGGAAGCGGGCGCCAGCGGCCCGATGGCCCGCGCCTGGATCGGGAACATGACCGGCCGCGGCATGCTCGTCGGCCAGGACCCGCTGGCCATCGGCTATCACTTCCACCAGATGACCTCGCTGATGCACACTTACATGGCCCAGATCCCCACCATAAGCGGCATCGACATGGCGCTGTGGGACCTGGCCGGGAAGATCACCGGACTGCCGGTGGTGCGGCTGCTCGGCGGGCCGTTCCGCGACGCCATCCCGATGTACTCGCACGGCGGGGGGTTCGACCTGCTGGACCCGGCGCAGTGCCGCGCCTGGGCGCAGAAAGTCAAGCAGCAGCCGGAAGGCTTCACCGCTTTCAAGATCGGCATCGATCCCATCCTCGGCGTCCCTTCGGCGCGCTGGGCGACGACGCTGGACAGCACGCAGCTCCGCAAGGTGGCCCGCGCTTACGCCAACGCGCGGGAGGCGGTGGGCGAGGAGATCGACATCGCCATCCACTGCCACAACGAGCTCGACACGCCGAGCGCGATCGCCGTCGCCAAGGCGGTCGAGCCGATGAATCCGCTGTTCTATGAAGACCCGCTCAACGTGCCCTTCTCGGAGGGTTGGATGTCGCTGAAGCGCTCCACCCGAGTGCCCATCCTCACCGGCGAGAAGCTGGAGATGCTCAGCGGCTTCAAGCCGTTCCTCGACCACCAGGCGGCCGACATCGTTCATCCCGACCTGGCCTTCGCCGGCGGCTTCACCGGCACGCGCCGCATCGCCGACTACGCCCAGCTCACGCGAACGCCGGTCGCCCTGCACAACGTGGGCTCGCTGGTGCTGACGTACGCCTCGGCGCACTTCGGCGCCGCCATCCACAATTTCTACCGCTCCGAGAGCGCGCTGGGACGCCCGACGCGGCAGGTGGAGGACATGGCCGCCAGCAATCCGCCCGAGGTGCGCAACGGGCGGCTGACGGTGCCCACGGCGCCCGGCCTGGGCGCCGAACTTAACCCCGACTTCCTCCGCAAGCACCTGGCGAAGGGCGAGCCGTTCTGGGAGTAGGGCGCGTCAATCGCGCCGGATCTCTTTCCACTCCTCCCACCAGGCCATCTGGATGGCCTCCAGCCGGGGTTCCGACGACGCGGCGGGATCGCCGGCGAAGTCCCCCAGCTCCAGCACCCAGCGCCGCAGGTCGGTGAAGCGCACCGCCAGCGGGTCCCGGTCGGGGAACTTCTCCGCCAGCGCCAGGGCGACAGCTTCCGGCTGGTCCCAATCCAGGCGGGCCATCAGAGTTTGCTTAATTGGCCCAGGACTTCGTCGACTTTCTCATCCACCCGGAGAGCATCCCGCCTTGCAAGCTCGTAAACGGAATCCAAGTCAGTCGGGGACACAAGCCCTGTCTTCTCGTTAACGCTGAGGATCTCCCGGTTGGCGGAGTCCTTCAACACCAATTCCGGTCGAACGATACCCTCCCAGCTTGCTCCAGTGGAGAGCCTCAGCGTCAGCGTGAACTGCCCGCCCACAGGTGCAACGAACTCAGAATCACTAGCGGTCGGCTCCCACCGGATGCGATGCTGTCGTGTTTTGTTCAGGACCTCTTCAAAGAATTGAACGGCTTTCTCGTCTTCCATACTCACACCTGTCGGTCCGCCGCCCTGACGGCGGCGCCGTACTCCTCGCTATAGGTGGCGTTCACGCGCTGGCATGTCTGGGCGAGCCGTGCCTTGTCGTGGGCCCCAAGGGTGTTGAGTGGCGTCTTAGTCAACACCTCAGTGATCGCCCGCAATTGTTCGCGCATGGCGAGCAAGTTGTTCTTTGACTGCTCCGAGAGCTTGGCGGACCACCGAGCGAGGATGTGGCTGGTCCGATTCTGGAGCTCGCCGGCTCGAAGCAAGGCCACGTCACCCCGTTCCATGCTCACGTACGTGACGATCTCCGAAGCAGTCCTGTTTCCCTGGTTCATATCCTCGCCCAGTGATTGGGATAGGACAAGGTCACGTGCCTCCTTGGCAGCTTTCGACGCGCGCCTGGAGAAGACGTAGGCCAGAAAGCTGAAGATCAGGCCTACCACCGAAGCCAAACTGCCCCAGTTTCGGGCCAGGAAATCGCCCATCGCAGGGAATTCTACCTGGATCCCTGGGGACAAGTAAAGCGATCACAGCCACCATCTGCATTTAGTTTAAGCCAAAACAGCAACGTCCAGGCGGGCCATCAGAGCTTGGTTCCTTTCAGCGCCGAGCGGACCGCGCCCGACATCATGACCTCGGCCAGCTTCAGCGTAGCCTGGTTGAGCTTCTCGATGTGGGCGCGGATCAGCAGGTGGTCGGTGGAGTGGTATACCATCAGCAGCTCGTTGAGCGCCAACTCGACCGCGCCGTGCTCCTCGTCGCTCAGCTCCAGCCAGGCGTCGTGCAGCCGGGCCTTCTCGACCGCGCCGAGGATGCGGTCCGCTTCCACGCGCGCCTCGCGCGTCTGGCGCTCGCGGATGTCCTCCTCAGCGCGCTCATAGGACTCGCGGATCATCGCCTCGACCTGCTCGTCGGTCAGCCCGTAGGAGGGTTTGACCTCTACCGACTGCTCCGTGCCGGTGCGCTGGTCGCGGGCAGTGACGCTGAGGATCCCGTTGGCGTCGATCAGGAAGCGCACCTCGATGCGCGGCATGCCGGCCGGCAGCGGCTCGATGTCCTTCAGGTCGAAGCGGGCCAGGCTGCGGCAATCCTTCACCAGCTCGCGCTCGCCCTGCAGCACGTGAATCAACACGTTCCGCTGGCCGTCCACCGCGGTGGTGAAGACCTCGGTGGCGCTGGCGGGGATGGTGGAGTTGCGGTGGATGAGCTTCGAGACCACGCCGCCCATCGTCTCGATGCCGAGCGAGAGCGGGGTGACGTCCAGCAGCAGCTTGTCCTCGACCGCGCCCATCAGGATGCCCGCCTGCACGGCGGCGCCGAGCGCCACCACCTCCTCGGGATTGAGCTCGGTGTGCGGCCTGGCGCGGAACAGGTTCTCGACCGCCTGCCGCACCAGCGGAATGCGCGTCGAGCCGCCGACCAGCACCACCTCGTCGATCTGCTCGACGGCGACCTGCGCGTCCTTGAGGCAGTGGCGGCAGGGGCCGAGGGTGCGGTCCACGATATCGACGATCAGCCGCTCGAACTGCGGCCGCGCGAGCTCGCGCTGGTACACGCGCCCCTTGTATTCGAGATCAATGGTCGCCACGGGAACGAAGGAGAGGCGTTCCTTGGCCGCGACCACCGCGCGGCGAAGAAGCTGCACCGCGACGCCGTCGCCGGAGACGTCCTCGCCCCACTCGGAGGCGATGTCCTCGAGCGCGATACGGAGCAGGAGGTTGTCGATGTCGTCGCCGCCCAGGTGCGTATCGCCGTTGGTGGCCAGCACCTCGAAGATGCCCTCGTGGAGCTTGAGGATCGAGATGTCGAAGGTGCCGCCGCCCAGGTCGTAGACGGCCACGATGCCGTCCTTCCGCTTGTCCAGGCCGTAGGCCAGCGCGGCCGCGGTGGGCTCGTTGACCAGCCGCAGCACTTCGAGGCCGGCGATCCGCCCGGCGTCCTTGGTGGCCTGCCGCTGCGCGTCGTTGAAGTAGGCGGGCACAGTCACCACCGCCTGGCTCACCGGCTCGCCCAAGAAGGCTTCGGCGTTCTTGCGCAACTGTCTCAGGATCGAGGCCGAGATCTCCGGCGGCGTGAGGGTGCGCCCGCCCAGCTCGAGCCGGATCACCGACTCGCTGCCCGCGGCGATGCGGAACGGGAACAGCCGCAGCTCTTCCCGAACGTCGGCCACACCCCTTCCCATCAGCCGCTTAACCGAATAGACGGTGCGTTCGGGCTCGGTGATCAGCAACCGGCGGGCCGGGTTGCCCACCGTGATCTCGCCGGAGCGGCCGTGATGAACGACGCTGGGCACCAGGCGGTCGCCGTCATCGCCGGGGATCACCGCCGGGCCGGTCAGGTCCATGAAGGCCACCAGGCTATTGGTCGTCCCCAGGTCGATGCCCACCACCGGCGTCCGCCTGGGGCCGAAATCAATCTGGAAGGGCGCCGACATTGGCGAGTTCCCTTTCCACCTGAGCTTCCAGGTTGCGGATGTAGCGGCGGCGATTCAGGAGGCCGCGGATCGCGGCCAGCAGTTTGCCGTCCGGCGCGTGATCGTACTCGTTGAACAGGCGGCCAAGCTGCGCGTCGGCTTCCTCGCGCAGGGCGGCCAGGTGGCGGTGCGCCTGCTCCAGTTGAGGGCGGGCCGCTGCGCCTCCCTGGCGGAACTCATCCAGCACCATGTTAAGCTCGAAGACCTCTTCCAGCAATTCCGGCGGCGTCTTCCTGGATTCCTGCTCGCCGAGTTCCAGTCCGTGCGCCTTCAGGAAGTACTCGGCGCGGCTCACCGGGTCGCGCAGGGCCCGGTAGGCGTCGTTGAGAATGGCCGTGTTCTCCAGCGCCGCCTGTTGTTCGGTGGCGGTGGCCCGGGCGAAGCGGTCGGGATGCAGCCGCCGGCTCAGGTTGTAGAAGCGCCGCTCCAGGTCTTCCAGGTCGAGGTCGAGCTTACGCTCCAGTCCCAGGAACCAGTAATAGTCCGGCGCGCTCATCAGGCCGAGAAAGACGTTCCGCAGCCGCAGGTCTTCTGGGCGTTGGGGTTCTGGAAGACGAATCCGGAGTGGATCAGGGATTCCTGGTAATCCAGCGTCATGTCGTCCAGGTAGACCATGCTCTTGGGGTCGATGAAGATCCTGATCCCCTCGAACTCGTAGACGTGATCGGAGGGGCGCTCCTTGGCTTCCAGCCGGAACAGGTAGCTGAGACCGGAGCAGCCGCCGCCCTGGACGCCAAGGCGCAGGCCGCCCGCGCTGACGCCCTGTTTGGCGAAAGCCTGCTTGATCTTCTCAATCGCTTTGGGTGTTACCTGGATCACGTCAGCCCCCGTCGTTCCTCCCCGACCGCTTCTTCCGGTAATCCTCGATGGCCGCCTTGATGGCGTCCTCGGCCAGCACCGAGCAGTGGATCTTCACCGGCGGCAGGCTCAGCTCGTTGACGATATCGGTGTTGCGGATTTCCAGCGCCTCGTCGATGGTGCGACCCTTGAGCCACTCGGTGGCCAGCGAGGAGCTGGCGATGGCGCTGCCGCAGCCGAAGGTCTTGAACTTGGCGTCCACGATGACCTCGCTGTCGCCGCTCACCTTGATCTGGAGCTTCATCACGTCGCCGCACTCCGGCGCGCCGACCATGCCGGTGCCCACGCTGGGGTCGCTCTTGTCGAGCGCCCCGACGTTGCGGGGGTTTGCGTAGTGGTCCAGAACCTTATCCGAGTACATTCGCTATTCCTTTGCCCACTGCACCTTCTTCAGATCGACGCCCTCTTTGGCCATCTCGTAAAGGGGCGAGAGCTCTCGCAAGCGGGTGACCACCTCGACTACCCGCCCGGCGACGTAATTGACCTCCTCGGCGGTGTTGAAGCGGCCCAGGCCGAAGCGGATGGAGGTGTGGGCCAGCTCGTCGCCGACGCCCAGCGCCTTCAGCACGTAGCTGGGTTCCAGGGTCGCCGAGGTGCAGGCCGAGCCGCTCGAGACCGCGACGTCGTTCAGTCCCATCAGCAGCGACTCGCCCTCGACGAAGGCGAAGCTCATGTTGAGGTTGTTGGGCAGCCGGTGCCCCATGCTGCCGTTGACGTACACGTCGTCCAGCTCGGCCAGCAGCCGGTCCTTGAGCCGGTCGCGCAGCCCGGCCAGCCGCGCCGATTCGCCGGCCATCTCCCGCTGGCAGATGGCGCAAGCCTCGCCGAAGCCGACGATGCCGGGCACGTTCAGCGTGCCGGAGCGCATCCCCCGCTCATGGCCGCCGCCATCCATCTGCGCGGTGAGCTGCACGCGGGGATTCCTCCGCCGCACGTACAGCGCGCCGGTCCCCTTCGGGCCATACATCTTGTGCGCGCTAAGCGACATCAGGTCGATGTTGTCCCGGATCACGTCCACCGCGACCTTGCCGATGGCCTGGGTGGCGTCGGAATGGAACAGCACGCCGCGCTCGCGGGCGATGGCGCCGATCTCGGCAATGGGTTGGATCACGCCGATCTCGTTGTTGGCCTGCATCACGCTGATGAGGATGGTGCGTTCAGTGATCGCCTCGCGCAGGCGGTCGAGATCGACCAACCCCTCGCGCTTCACCGGAAGGTAGGTCACCCGGCAACCGTGCTTCTCCAGCCGCCGGCAGGTGTCCAGCACCGCCTTGTGCTCGGTGGCCACGGTGATGATGTGGTCGCCCTTCTCGGCATACATCTCGGCCACGCCCTTGATGGCCAGGTTGTCGGACTCGGTGGCCCCGCTGGTGAAGACGATTTCCTTGGCCGTGGCGCCGACCAGATCGGCGACCTGCTTCCGCGCCTTTTCCACCGCCTCTTCCGCCTGCCAGCCGAAGGAGTGGTTGCGGCTGGCGGCGTTGCCGAACTTCTCGGTATAGTAGGGCAGCATCGCCTCCAGCACCCGCGGATCCATCGGCGTGGTGGCGTGATTGTCGAGGTAGATAGGCTTCTTCATCCTGCGTCCTTTATATGGCGCCCAAGACCCGCAACTCGCCGCCGCGCTCCGCCGCCGCCTCCTCAGCCATCTCGGATATCATGATGCCGCCCAGCAGCCGGAGGATACCTTCGTGGATCTTGCGCAACGGGGCGCGGACCGTGCAGCGGGGCGACTGGGTGCACTCTCCAAGCTCGTTGAAACAGGAGGCCAGGATCACCGGCCCGTCGATGGCCAGGATCACCTCCAGCGTGCTGATCTGGCGTGGATCGCGCGCCAGCCGGTAGCCGCCGTTCATGCCGTAGACCGCATCCAGGAAGCCCCGCCGGGCCAGCTTCTGAAGCACCTTCGCCAGCAGCGGCAGCGGAAGCCCATAGTGGTCGGCCATCTCCTTGGCGCTGGCGCTGGCGCTGGGCAGGTTCAGCGCCAGGTGCCGCAGAGCGATCAGTCCGTAGTCGGCCTTCTTGGTCAGTTTCAGCATATCGGACCAAATTGGTCCAATATCAGCCTAGTCCAATCCGCACCCCGGCGTCAAGCGTCCGAATCGGGCCGCCAGCAGTTTCGGAAGTCTGGCGGGACAAGGGGCGGCGGGCTCGGCGCTGAGGAATTCGAGAGGACCGCGTCGCCCGCGCCGCCGTTGAAGCCCTGATTCTCGATCTCCCAACGGCTCTTCCCGATTCGATAAAGGCCCAGGCTGTTGAGCTTGCGTTTGGGAAAGTTGGTCAGCCAGTCGGCCTCGAACACCTCTCCGTTCCGTTTGTGTTGCCGGTAGCGCAGCACACGGACCGTCTGCCATTGCAGGGTTTCCCAGGGATCGAAGTCGTCTGCGTCCCAGATCTCGACCCGATGCTCTCCGTCCAGTCGGCAGCCCAAGCCCTACTACAGGAGCTTCAAAAGCTTACGGGTCGAGGGATC
>JBBTDS010000356.1:0-2355 GCA_038060875.1 Acidobacteriota bacterium
ACCTGGCAGAGTTCCCGCGTCTCGCTGGCGATGCGGCCGCGGGCGGAGCGGATCTGCACCCGCAATTGGGCCGCTTCCTCCTCGGCCAGCCGGACGCGCGGTTCGATGGCCGCGCCGGCGAACAGCGGGATCTGGAACGACACGCCGAGCTGGCCGTTGTGGCGCTGGAATTTGCGGAAGAACTCCTCGTAGTTGTTGAAGCGCGCCAGCAGGCCATATTGAGCGACCACCTCGAGGCGGGGCAGCCTGCCGGCGCGCTCGGCGCGGATGTCGAAGCCTTTGGCCGCGAGCTTCGATTCCAGGCCGCGCAGTTCCCTGCTCTGGCCGAGCGCCTGCTCGACGGCTGCGTCGGCCGAGGCCGGCCCGTATCGGGGCGTGCGCTCCTCCTCGGCCAGCCGGACCTGATCGCCGGGATCGAGTCCGAGCACCGCGCCGAGCCGCGCCTCCGCCTGTCGGCGCCGGCCTTCGAGCAACAGGATGTGGTGGCGCGCCTGCGCCAGGCTCAGCCCGGCGCGCCGGGATTCGATCGCCAGCTCGCGCCCCTCGCCGGCGCGAGCTTCGACGGTGCGGGCGACGCTGGTGAGAATCTCCGCCCGGCGGCGGGCGATCTCGAGCATGCGGGCGGCCTTCTCCGCTTCCAGGAACAGCTCGGCGATGCGTAGCGCGGCCTGTTCCTGTCGGGCGGCAGTGTCGAGAGCGGCGCCGCGGCGGTGCTCGCGCGCGGCCGCAATGCGGTAGCTCTGCGGGCGGTTGAAGACGTCGGCGATGGCCCGCGCCTGGAGCACCGCAGGAGTGGCGCCCTCGATGCTCATCGGGAAGCCGCTCGAATAGGCCAGGCCGCTGCCGGCCACCAGGCTGGGGAGGAACGGCGAGCGGGCGATGCCGATGGCGCGCTCGGCCTTCTGTTCGTCCAGCCGGGCGAGCACGACCTCCGGGTTCTGCTTCAGCGCCAGCTCGACCGCCTGGCGCAGGGTGAGGGTGTGCACCTCGGCGTTCAGCACGCCGAGCGACACCAGGAGTGCGGCTGCAACTTTCGACATACAGCCACTATTCGTACCGAAGGGCGTCGGTCGGATTCAAGCGGGCGGCGCGGCTGGCCGGCAGCAGCCCGAAGATCAGCCCCACCGCGAAGGAGACTCCGAAGGCCACCACGATCGAGATCTTCGAGACCGGGACGTGCACGTTGCCGGTGAGGTAGCGGACGCTGAGCGGGACGGCGGTTCCCAGAAGGATGCCGAGCGCGCCCCCGGAAACGCTGATCAGGACCGCTTCGAGCAGGAACTGCTGGAGGATGTCGCGCCGCGCGGCCCCGACCGCCAGGCGCACGCCGATCTCGCGCGTCCGCTCGGTGACGGTGACCAGCATGATGTTCATGATGCCGATGCCGGAGATGACCAGCGCGATGGCCGCGACCAGGATCAGCACGACGGTCAGCACCAGGGAGATCTGCCTGGCTGCGTCCAGGATCGAGGCGAGGTTCTCAACCGTGTAGCGCGCGCCGGGCCGGTGCCGGCTCTCCAGCAGCGCGCGCACCTGCCGGGTGACGGCTTCGACGTCCTCGGTGCGGCGGACCTGCACATAGAGCGGGTCGATCTTCTCCACCGGCGTGAAGTACTTCAGCACGGTGATGGGAATGAGCATGGTCTCCTGGGTCAGCTCGGAGAGGCCGAAGCTGGAGACCTTCTCCTTGAAGGCGCCGACGACGGTGAATTGCAGGCCGTGGATCTTGATGATCTGGCCGAGGGCGGCCTGGGGGGAGCCGAACAGGCGCTGGGCCAGCTTCTCGGTGAGCAGGGCCACCTTGCGGCGGAGGGTGACGTCCTCGGCGTCCAGCGCCCGCCCGGCCAGCAGCACCAGGTTGCGGACTTGGGCGTAGTGCTCGTCGGAACCGATGGCGCGCACGTCCTCCTCGCGGCCCTCGATCATCATGCGGTCGAAGCTGGTCATCACGCCGGTGATGGCGCGGACGCGCCCGTCGAGCTGGCGCCGGGCGGCTTCGACGTCGGCCCACTTCAGGAAATCGGCCTCCACTTCCGGCGCCGTCTGGCTGCCGGCCTCATAGTAGGCGTAGATCATGTTGGAGCCGATGCCCTGGATCTGCTCGAGGATGTACTCGCGGCTGGTGAGCGAGATGGTGACCACCAGGATGACCGAGGCGTTGCCGATCACCAGGCCGAGGGCGGTCAGCAGGGTGCGGACAGGGTTGGCGCGCAGGGCGTGGAAGCTGAACCGGAGCGCCTCCTGGAGAAACATGGATCAGGAAACTTGCCTGAGCAGCCGCTCGGCCTCGCGGCGCGGCGGATCGTCCGGCGTCAGCGGCGCGGCCAGGTACTCGCGCAGAAGCTTGCGGGCCTC
>JBBTDS010000356.1:2455-25967 GCA_038060875.1 Acidobacteriota bacterium
GCTCCACCAGCGCGGCGGCTTTGTCGAAGCCTCCGCCGAGGAAGCCGGGCGCCTGAAGGTAGTACTCGAACAGGTCGTTGACCGCCTCGCGGTTGCGGGGATCCAGCTCCACCGCCTTTTCGAACTCCGTGCGGGTCCTGGAGGCGAAGCCCGGCGCGGTCAGGAAGCTGGAGGTTTCGGCCCGGCGCCCGTACGCTTTCCCCAGCCAGTGGTGGTATTCGGAGTTGCGGGGCTCGGCGGCGACGGCCTGCTGGAACCAGGAGGCGGCGTTCTTGTATTCGCCCTCCATGAACCGGGCTTTGCCGATCAGGGCGCAGGTAGGCCCGCTTTTGTCCGGCAGCGGCAGGAGCAGATCGAGGACCGCCCGATACTCGGCGCGCTGGTAGAGGGCGCGGGCGCGGTCCAGCTCGGGACCGTCAGCCGCGAGCAGGCCGCCCATCCCCCACAGCAGCAACAGCCGGACCCCCACGCCCATAGTGTAACCTGCGCCAGCCCCGCGACGCTGTAGTATGCTGAAAGAGAATTCAGATCCGGAGGTCAGAATGGCACGAAAGATCGCGTGGGCGGCCGTAGCGTTTTTCTTCCTGGCCGGGGTGGCGCTGGCGCAAACCTCCTCCATCGCCGGCGAGGTCAAGGGAGATGACGGGCAGCCGCTCAGGGACGCTCTAATCAAAATCGATCGTCTCGACATCAAGGGCAACTACAAGGTAAAGACGAACAAGAAAGGCGAGTACTTCCACGCCGGCCTGCCGCTCGGCAACTACCGGGTGGTCTGCGAAGTGAACGGCCAGGACGTGGACAAAGTGGATGGCGTGCGCACCCGGCTGGGCGACCCCACCGTGGTGAACTTCGATCTTCAGAAATTGAAGCAGAAGCGGGAGGCGCTCCAGCGGGCCGCCGAAAGCGGCCAGCTCACCGCCGAGCAGGCGCGCGAGATGACCGCCGAGCAGCGGGCGGCGCTGGAGAAGCAGGCCAAGGAACGCCAGGCCGCGCTGTCCAAAAACAAGGAGCTGAACGACGCCTTCAACACCGGGATGACCGCCTTGCAGGCCAAGCAGTTCCAGCCGGCGGTTGACGCGTTCGCCAAGGCGGCCGAGATCGACGCCAAGCAGCACGTGGTCTGGGCGCACCTGGCCGATTCCTACATCGGCCTCTCGACGACCAAGACCGGGACCGAGCAGGAGGCCGCGCTGGCCAAGGGCCTGGAAACCTACGGCAAGGCGCTGGAGCTCAAGCCGGACGAGGCCGCCTACCACAACAACTTCGCGCTGGCGCTGGCGCGGGCCAAGAAGTTCGATGAGGCGCAGGCGGAGCTGACCAAGGCGGCGCAGATCGATCCGCCCAATGCGGGACGGTACTTCTACAATCTCGGCGCGCTGCTGGTGAACGCGGGGCAGAATGACCCGGCCGGCGAAGTCTTCAAGAGGGCGATCGAGGCCGACCCCAACTACGCCGACGCGCACTACCAGTACGGCGTCTCGCTGATCTCGAAGGCGCAGACGACGCCGGATGGGAAGTTCATCCCGCCGCCGGGCACGCGGGAAGCGTTCGAGAAGTACCTCCAGCTCAAGCCGGACGGGCTGTTCGCCGAATCCGCCAAGGGCATGATCGCCAGCATGGAGACCGGCATCGAGACCAAGTACGTCAACCCTGACGCGGCGAAGAAGAAGACCAAGAAGAAGTAAGGCTGAGGGGCGCGGCGCCCTGCATGTTACGAGCTGTTGCGTATCTACTTATCGCAATTGTCCTCATCACCGTCCTGCGCTCGGTCATCGGCGTGATCAGCAAGGCGCTGGGCGGCGCGCTGGACTCCGGCTCGGGCCAGCCGGTGGCGAAGGGGCCGTCCGCCGGCGGCGAGCTGAAGCGCGATCCGGTGTGCGGCACTTACGTTTCCACCGCCACCTCGATCAAGACCACCACCGGCGGTGAGGTGGTCTACTTCTGCTCGACGGCTTGCCGGGACAAGTTCCGGGCAACCTAGAAGAACCCATGCGAGCTTGGATGTGCTTGCTCGCCTGCACGGCGGTGGTTTCTCTATTCGCGCAACCGAGCCGGGTGCGCGACGCGAAGTGGATGCAGGTTGACGGCGTCTCCGTACCCGTGCCTCCGACCGAACACCCGCGCCTGTACCTGCGCGCACACGACATCCAAGACCTCAAGCGGCGGATGGAGCACTCGGTGTTGAAACCCGTCTGGGATCAAATGCAGACGGCCGTCAGGAAGAACGCGCAAATCCGCCTCGAGGTGGACGCGCTGCGCTACCTCGCGAGCGGCGACGCCGAACTGGGCCGGCGAACGGCGGCTGACGCAGTCACGACATTGGAAACGGCCGCATTCGATCCCACGAAACAGGACATCACCCGCCCCATCGGCCGCATGATGGTCACCGGCGCCGTCGTTTACGACTGGTGCTATCCGCTGCTCACGCCGGAACAGAAGGACCGGTTGATCAAGCAGCTCTTGCGGCTGGCCAAGGAACTGGAATTCGGCTACCCGCCGCCGCACCGCGGCTGGGTCACCGGGCACGGCTCGGAGTGGATTGTCATGCGCGACCTGGTCTCGGCCGGCGTGGCCATCTACGACGAGTTCCCGGAGATGTACCGCCACGCGGCGCACCGCATCTTCCGATACCTGGTCCCGGCGCGCAACTGGTGGTACCCCGGACACGCCTTCCATCAAGGCACTTCCTACTCCGAGACGCGCTTCAGCTCGGATCTCTACCCGCTGTGGCTCTTCGACCGCATGGGCGCCGGCAACGTCTATAGTCCGGCGCAGCAGTACGTGCCCTACCAGTGGATCTACATGCGGCGTCCGGACCTGCAACTGCTGCGCGCGGGCGACGGGCAGAGCCGCCCGCCCAAGCTGCGCTCGCTGCTCACCGCCAGTTACTACGGCGACGGCTACCTGCTGGCGGACTATCTCCGGCAGCCGGGCATCGACGCGATGAGCCAGCTCTTCGAATTCCTGTGGCGCGACCCGGACCTCAAGCCGCGCGACATCGCTGAGCTGCCGCTGGCGCGCTACATGGGCTTGCCCTACGGCTGGATGGTGGCCCGCACCGGCTGGGGCGAAGACAGCGTCATCGCCGAGATGAAGGTGAACGTCTACAACTTCGTCAACCACCAGCACCCCGACGCCGGCGCCTTCCAGATCTATTACAAAGGCCCGCTGGCCATCGACTCGGGCCTGTACCAGGGAACCGACGGCGGCTACGGCAGCCCGCACCACGTCAACTACCACAAGCGCACGATCGCCCATAACACCCTGCTCATCTACGACCCCGAGGAGAAGTTCCTGACCGGCCGCACGCGCGAGCTCGCGAACGACGGCGGGCAGCGGCTGGTCAACAACTGGCGCGAACCCGGCACCCTGGAGGATTTGCTCAGCGGGAGCTACAAGACCGGCGAAGTGCTGGGCCACGGCTTCGGCCCCGATGCGCAGCGGCCCTCCTATGCCTATCTCAAGGGCGACCTTACCGAAGCGTACAGCCAGAAAGTCCGCCAGGTGCGGCGCTCCTTCGTGTTCCTCAACCTGGGCGGCGAGGTGCGCGCCGTGCTGGTGGTCTTTGACCGGGTGGTCTCCTCCGACCCGGCCTTCAAGAAGTACTGGCTGCTGCACAGCATGGAGGAGCCGGTCATCGCCGGTAACAACGCCACGGTGGCGCTCACCGAGCGCGGCTGGACCGGCAAGCTGGTCAACACCGCCCTGCTGCCCGAGGCCGGCAACGCCGAGATCGTCAAGATCGGCGGACCGGGGAAGGAGTTCTGGGTCTTCGGCCGGAATTTCCCGAACCAGATCACGCGCGGCGATCCGAAGGACTCCGAACTGGGAGCCTGGCGGGTGGAGATCTCCCCGGCCAAGCCCAGTGCGGAGGACCTGCTGTTGAACGTCCTCCAGGTGATGAACCGCGCGGTGGAGAGGCCGCTGGCGGCCGAGCGCATCGACAGCGGCGGCCTCGTCGGGGTGCGAATCGCGGACTGGGCCGTGCTGTTCAACAAGAGCGGCGAACGCAGCGCCGGACCCGTTGCCTTCACCCTGACGGGCGGCGCCCGGGTGCGCTGCCTGGTCACCGACCTCGCCGCCGGCGCCTGGAACATCCGGCGCGATGGCCGGCCGCTGCCGGCCGCCACCGTCACCGGCGACGCCGGAACGCTCTACTTCGAGGGAACGGGAGGGGGCTATGAGTTGCTCCGGTAAATCGGCCATTCTGCTCCTGATCGCGCTGGCAGGCGCTTGCCGCGCGGCAGTGAATCTGGAAGTCGTGGACGCCCTGGATCTGCCGTGCGAGGTCTCGGCCTTGAAGCCGCTGGCCCGGGCGGAGACGGCGCTGGCTGTCGGCGAGTACGAGTCCGTCGCCCTGCTGGTGACGGCGGGGGAATCGCTCGACGGCGAGGCGCTGCGCGTCAGGGGATTGCCGCGCGGCGTGGAACTGAAGATGAGACTGGCCGCACCCTACCGCCGCATGCTCCGAGGCGGCAAGGAAGTCACCGAGCCTTACATGCTGGAACCCGTTTCCACCGTCTCGCTCAAAAGCGGGGAAAAGGCCGTCTACTGGCTCACTTTCCACGCGGGACCGCAAGCGAGACCCGGGCGCTACGCGGTCACCGTCTCGCTACGCGACGGCGCGGCGCGCTTGGCGCTGGTGGTGCGGCCGTTCCGGCTGCGCCGCGACCCGAAGCTGTTCTACGGCGCGTTTTGCGGCTCCAACGACAAGGCGATCACCTTCCGGCACATGCAGGACCTCCACGAGCGCGGCTTCGACGCGCTCCAGTTTTTCTGGGGCTCCGTCAGCATGCCCATCGAGAACGATAACGGCCGCATGAAGGTGGATTTCTCGTTTGTCGATCAGTGGATGGCGGACTTCCGGCGGGCCGGCCTGCGCGGGCCGGTCGTCTGGTCGCTCGGCAATGATGCGAGTAGCCACATGGAGAACAGGCTTTCGGAGGTCTTCCAGATCCCGCGTCCGCCGGGCGTCGAGCGAGACGGCAAGCGGCTGAACTTCTCCGACATCCACCACCCCGAGCTGAACCGCCGGCTGCGGGAATTGATGCTGGCCATCCGCGAGCGCGCCGCCGAAAAGAAGTGGCCGGAGATCGTGTTCCTGATCTACGACGAGCCCACCGAGCGGCTGATGGAGGAACACGAGAACCGGTACAAGTTCATCAAGTCGTTTTGGCCCGAGCTGAGGATCTATGGCGTGACCATGGACCGGATCGCGTGGGCGAAAGCGATCAACCACATGGTGGACATCCTGGTGGCGAACGGCGACTTCGAGGCCATCCGCAAGCTGGCGGACGATTCCGGCAAGCCCTTCTGGCTGTATGGCTCCGCCTCCAGCCGCGACCAGGCCGCGCTGCGGCACAGCTACGCGTGGCGTCCATGGCAGCATCGCGCCGAGGCGGTCTGGTTCTGGGCTTACAACTACCACGCCGGCGACCCGTATGACGACTTCGACAGCCGCGGGCCGGACTCCAGCATGGCCATGGTCTGGCCGTCGAAAACGCCGGACGGGCCCGTGATCTGCTCGGTGTCCTGGGACGGCATGCGCGAGGCGGTGGACGACATGGCTTACGTCCAGACGCTGGAGTGGATGCTGGCGCAGGCGAAGAACCCGCGAGCGCGCCAGATCGAATCCGAGCTACTGGCGCTGAAAAAGGCGATTCCCAGCGGCGCCAGGTCGCGCGTGCTCGGCGGCGACGCACACGACCGGGTGGAGCAGGCCGACCCGAAGGTGTTCGTGAGAAACTCTAGGGACCGGCTCGCGACCTGGATCGCGGAGCTGCTGCAATCGGAAAGGAATCTGTTCGGAGAGGTCCGGGTGCGGAAACCATGAAGACGACGCGGCGGCGCTTCCTCCAGTGGGCCGCGGTGGCGGCCGCTCCAACCCAGGCGGTTCCCGAGCCGCATCCGCGCGTGCTGATCACGCCGGCGTTGCTGCGGGAGATCGCCGAGAAGGTCCGCGGACCCTTCGCCGGCGAGTACAAGGTGCTGCTCGAGACGGCCGCGCTGGGGCCGCGCTACCTGGAGAACCAGTACTCGATCCCGCAGGCGTTCATGGAAGCGGGGCTGGCCTGGCTGATCGAGCGGGAACTGGGCCGCGACGGCAGGCAGTATGCGGAGAGGGTCCTGGCCATCTGGCGGCAGCCCCAATGGCAGAAGCCCGGGCTGGCGCGCCACTTCGGCTGGCAGGGCCTGCTCTACGACTGGATCTACGACGCGATGACCGCCGACGAGCGGGCGCTCTTCGGCGAATTGCTGGGCGAGTGGGTGGCGACGTGGTGGAAGACCGCCGAGGTAAACATCGACCGCTCGGGCTGGTGGTATAACCAGCACTGGGGGCCGGCGCACCTGGACGAGCCGCACAACCGCGTCGCCCTCACCAGCAAGCTCTTCATGAGCCTGGCGACGGCCGGCAACGCAGGCCGCTTCGAGCCGGCCGTCCAGACCAACCTCCGGAGCTTTCACGAGAAATTCCTGCGCGACGGCCTGCCGGCGCTGGACCAGATGGGCGGCGTCTGGTCGGAATCCAACGGCCACGGCGAGTACGGACCGGTGCTGGTGGTCCCGCTCAGCTACCAGGCCGTGCACACCGGGCTGGGCTTCGATCCTTTCGAAGCCAGCGCGGAGGACGGCTTCGCGCGCGAGTACATCCGCGCCGGCGTCTGGTCGCTCGTGCCCCACAACGACAAGATGGCCTACATCGACGACTCATCCAGCGGCTACCCGATGCAGTACGCGCGGTGCGCGCCGCTGCTGGCGCGGCACTACCGCGACCCGGTGGCGCGCTGGCTGAGCGACACGGCGCTGAAGCGGGGCTGGCTCTATAACCAGTACCTGCGGCAGAACGAGGTGTGGCAGCGGGTCGCGTTTTTGCCGGCGGACCTGGAGGCGACAAGCCCCGGTGAGGCGGGCTGGCCGCTGGCGTTCCATTTCCGGGGCGCCGGGCACGTTTACATGCGCAGCGCCTGGGACGATCAGAACGCCACCTGGGCGTTCTTCGGCGCCGGGCCTTCCTACGCCGGCCACTCGCGCGACGACGAGGGCCACTTCCTGATTGCGAAGCGCGGGCAGCTCGTGAACCGCTCCGGAGGCCGCGGGCACAACGACACCGCCTATTACAGCGGCGGCTCGCTGATCTACAACATCGTCACCATTTACCACCCCGGCGAGAAGATGCGCCGCAGCAACTACAACGAGAACGACGGCGGGCTGCTGCGTCACGTTTACGAGCAGCGCTTCCCGATCGAGCGCGGCCACATCACCGCCTTCTGGCACGACGACCGCCTGGCCACTTACGCAGCCGCCGACCTGACACGCGGCTACTGGGCGGAGAAAGCGCGCGAGGTCACGCGCCAGTTCCTCTACCTTCGCGGCCAGCCGGAGTGCTTCGTCATCTTCGACCGCGTGGAGGCGGCCAGCGCAGAGTTCCCCAAGATCTGGTTCCTGCACCTGCCCGGCGAGCCGGAGGTGAGCGGCGCGGCCACCGAGTTGGCCCCCGGCCACGTCACGCGGTTCGAGGGCGACTCGGCGACCTGGCTGAGCGAGCCGGCGGGCGACACCGGAATGCTTTCGACTGGCCGCGGCCGCATCGTCATGCGCACGCTGCTGCCCGAGGCCCCGCGGATCACCCGGCGCGGCGGCGCGGGCCACGACTTCTGGGGGCATCCCTACAATCCCGACGCGCAGTACAACCACACGCTGGACCGCGATGGCAAGGAAGAGCCGGCCTACCGCCAGCCGCCGTATTCGCCCTGGCGTCTGGAAGTGGAGCCGGCGACGCCCCAGGCGCGCGACTACTTCCTGCACCTGTTTTACGTCACCGATGAGCCGGCGCCGGAGATCCCACCGGCCGAGCGCATCGAGGAGGCCGGACGCCTCGGCGCGCGGCTCACACTGGGCGAGCGCGAGGTGGTGGTGCTGTTCGACACCGCCGGCCCGCCCGGCGGGCGCCTCAAGATCACCCAGGCGGGCGAAGTGCTGCACGAGGGGGAACTGGGGTAGGCGGCTGCATCCCTGACACTGGGGCGAGTATTCTGAAGCGAGGATGCTCCGCGTCAGCGAGAACCGGACCAAGGCACAAAGGCGGTCTGCCGGAAACAAAGCCGGCAAGCACACCCCCGGCAGGACACACCCAAAGCGCAGGCCCGTGCGTTTGAAGATCCCCGTCGTTATCACCGAGGACGAGGCCGACTCGATCATCGCCAACCGCCGCCTGAAAGAACCCACCATCTCGTTCGAGCAGTATCTACGCCAGCACGGCCATGAGTTGGGAGATTAGGATCCCCCGCTCGGTCCAGCGCGAGTTGGACGAGTTGCCCGACACTGTGTGGCGCGAGGGGATGGAGGCGGGTGCCGAACTAAGGGACGACCCCTTCCCGGTTGGGTCCAAGATCCTGGAGGGCTACACGCAGCGGTATCGGATGAGGTTCTACCGCGGTCAATACCGCATTGTCTATGACGTCTCGCACAAACAGCGCCGGGTGATTCTGGTTCGCGTGCGGCATCGTAGGGACGTATATCGGGGGCTTTAGGCCAGGCGGGTGGCGCCGCAGCGTTCGGCGGGCGAAGTCCTGCGCGAGGGGGACCTGTCGTATCCTTGATACCCAGGAGACCACGAGATGCAGACCCTCGATCAAGAACGCTACGTCGCGACGTTGCGGCAGTGGGCCGAGTGGGCGAGGGCGTATGCTTCCAGGCAAACCTACCGGCCCGATTGGTCGGCGGTGGATGCCCTCGTCGAGGCAGCTAGACTTCGCCTGCTGGAAGATGCCAGTGCACTTCGGGAGTTGCTGGACCGCTCCAGGAATCAACTGAAGCTGGTCGATCCGCTCGTCTACGACCTGGGAGTCCACCGCTGGCTCAGTGCAGATCGCGAGGAATCGTATTCCGATTGGCTTGCGTGGGTGCTGGAACGGCTGAAAGACGCCGCCGCTGTCTTGCGCTTGCTTGGCATTGAGGATCTCGTTTCGATGTGTGAGGGGCAACCCTATCGGGTCGAGCGAGAGACGGGGGTGGAAGAGGGTTTACCGGAGAGCGCGGGCAGAATCGATCTGCTCATCCATTTCGGCGAGCCCCTGGTGGCCTTGGTCGGCGTAGAGGTGAAAACCTGGGACCAAAGCTACGAGAAGCAGCGTGGCTACCTAAGATCTCTTCGGAAGTACCGCTGTCTGGTGCGAGGGGTGCTGGTCGCTAATGTGGAAGTGAGCCGTCGCGACCTGCACGGGTTCCGCCTCCGGAGATGGAAGGAAGTAAGCATGGCCATGAGGCGGGCGATAGCCGCCTACGTCCGGGGCTCCCATGAACCAGCCATCGCGGCGATGATGCTCGGTTTTGTGGCGGCGATCGAGCAGAACCTGCTGGGACTTGGAACCACCGGCGCGCGCCGGGCCGCGAAGGGCCTGCCGACATTCTTTCCGCAGGGTCTTGCCGATTACTTGAGAAAGACACTTGAGGGTGACTCATGTTGACGAAGACTTCGTCTGGAAGCGAGCTCTTGCTCCGCGGAGCGAAGAGCTACCTTGATGCCCTGGCCGCAATCGCGGCATTCAAGGGCGAAGTACAGAAGGCGTGCAGCGCGGTCTACGACCAGCACCGGGCGGAGCTTACGGCGCAGCTTGGGCTTGAGGATGCAGAATGGAAACCCCACGAGTCTGACAGTGTAGAGGAGCGGTGGGCGGAGGTCGGGGTCCTGCGGACGGCTGGGACGGGCGGCACGTTCTACCTTTATCTCTGGTGGGGAGAAACTGAGGACAGCGAGGCGAGCATCACCGCGCGCGTGTGTCTGGCCCTGTACGGGAAGAGGCTTCGGGACGAGATCTACGAAGAGTTCCGGGGCAGGAACCGGCGCTGTCGGATCGAGACGAGCCGGACAGACACCTTTGAGCTCAACCTCGAAACTCCGATCAAGCCGGAGGAAATCGGTTCCGCCGCCGAAGTCCTGGACACGCTGATGCGGGAGTGGCTGGGCTACTGCAAGTCAGTGGGCGGGCTGAAGCTGAAAAAGCGTCAGACAGGGTGAAGAACACGACGCGGTGGGTCCGGACGGCCGCTGTCGTCCCGACACCGCCGGCCCGCCCGGCGGGCGCCTCAAGATCACCCAGGCGGGTGAAGTGGTGCACGAGGGGGAGCTGGGGTAGCAGTAGCTGGAGGTCGCCGCTGACTGAACTTCGGGAAGCAACGGCCCAGAGCGTAAGCGTGAGCGATGACGCGCTGGTGGTGGATCTTGCCGACGGCAGGACGATCACGGTTCCGCTGGCCTGGTTCCCACACTTGGCCCACGGGACACCGGCGGAGCGGGCCAACTGGCGGCTCATTGGGGGCGGCGAGGGGATCCACTGGCCGGATTTGGATGAAGATATCAGCGTGGCGAGCCTCCTGGCGGGACGGCGGTCTGGCGAGACGCAGGAGTCTCTTCGGCGATGGCTCAACGAGCGCCAGGCAAGCCGAGTCCTTCCCGAGGGGGAGCTGGGGGAATAAGGCGCTCCTTCAGGAACCGGATCACGCGCTCGAAAGCCTCGGCCACGACCGGGTCGCTCAGCTTGCGGTCGAAGCCGTGCGGGCCGCCAGGGATGCGGATCAGTTCGTGTTCCACCCCGTGCCGTTTGAACTCACGCGCCATTTGCTCGGACTGCTCGAACGGCACGTCGGTATCCTGATCGCCGTGGAGCAATAGCGTGGGCGGCCAGGCGGCGGTGACGTTTCGCACCGGGCAGAGGGGATCGAAGGCGCGTGGCTCGGAGCGCGGGTCGTGGCCGGCGACCTCGTTGGGCCAGATACCCTGCTGGCGGCAGTACAAGTAGAAACGAAAGCGCTGGTTAGGCGCCGGCGTTCCAGACAGTGGCTCCCTCCCCACCGTTTGCCAGGCCTCCTCTTTGGACACAGCGGGCTGGCGCGAGTAGAAGGGATCGGGACGGCTGTACCAGTCGCCGGCGATGTCGCCATAGCCGTAGAAGGAAACCAGCGCGGCGGGGCGCGGCCGCAAGCGGTGCCCGCAGGTGAGCGTGAGGTAGCCGCCGGCCGAGTGGCCGACGACGGCAATGCGATCGGGGTCGATGCGGAAAAGGCGCGGCCCCTGGGCGCGCAGCCAGCGCCAGGCGTCGTCGAGATCCTCGAGAATGCCGGCCAGCTTCGTCTCCGGCGCCAGCCGGTAGTCGATGGAAACGACCGTGAAGCCCTCGCGCAGGTAGCGTTGGCGCTGCTCGGCCCCCAGGTTGCCGCGGTGACCGAAGATCAGCGCGCCGCCGTGGAGCCAGAGGATGGCCGGCCGCGGCGTTTCGCCGGGCAGCCGGTGGACATCGGCCTGAAGCGTACAACTTCGGGCTGTCTTGTAGGTATAGGTCTCGGCCGGGACCTGACCGCACGCGTTTAGGGCGATCCACACGGCCGGCAGGAGCGAGTGGCGCATGGCATCTGATAGCATAAATGAAAGTTGATCAAGACAATTCTGTTCGACCTGGGGCAGGTCATCATCCCTTTTGATGTGCGGCGCGCTTACGCCGCCCTGGCGTCGCACTGCCCGCACCCGCCCGACCAGATCCGCGCGCGGGTCGCCAGCACCGACATGGTGCGCCGCTTCGAGGAGGGCCATCTCTCGCCCGAGGATTTCGTCGCGCAGTTCTCGCGCCTGCTCGAGCTACATGTGAGCTACGCGCGGTTCTGCGAGCTGTGGAGCAGCATCTTCCTGCCCGAGACGCTGGTGCCGGAGAGCCTGGTGGAGGCCCTGGGGCGCCGGTACCGCATGCTGGTGCTCTCCAACACCAACGCCATCCACTTCGAGATGGTGCGGGAGAACTACCCGCTGCTGCGGCATTTCGACGACTACATTCTGTCCTACCGGGTGGGCGCGCTGAAGCCGGCGCCACAGATCTATCAGGAGGCGATCCGCCGCGCCGGCTGCGAGCCCCAGGAGTGCTTCTTCACCGACGACATCCCGCAGTACGTCGAGGCTGCCCGCGAGCAAGGCATCGATGCGGTGCGGTTCGAGTCGGCGGTCCAACTGGAGGAGGAGCTGCGGCGGCGCGGCATCGAGTGGTGAGCGGCGGCGCTCTCAGATCTCAATCCCCAGTTCCGCTTTCAGCCAGGAAAAGTCGTAGCCCGCGTGGCCCTCGCGCCGCTCCCGCTCCTGGGCGTTCTCGAAGAACTTGAACAGCTCGACCACCTGCGCGCGCCCGTCGCTCGTGCGCACCGCCTGCCGCGGCGTCTTGCCGCCGAGCGCCGGCAGCGGCGTATCGGGCCACTTCCGATAGTGCTCATCGAGAAATTTCTGAACGAGTTCCCGCTCGACCTCGGGCGGGAGCTTTGGCGCGGCCGGCTCGGACGGGGCGGCGGCAGCTTTACGCTTGATTGTCTCGAGGTCGGTGATCTCATCGGCCAGGAGTTTCAACGACCCCGGCGCCAGCGCCGCCAGCATCTTCTTGCCGCGCTTGAGCCGCTGGCGCGAGTTGACTTCCAGGTTGAGGCGGTCGCCCTTGATGCGCACACTGCCCATCACGCGGCGCTGCTCGGCGCCGCTCGGGGGCTGCTCGTACCAGGTGAATTCGATCACTTCGGAACCGCCCCCAGACGGCGGGTCTATGCGGCCCATGACGTTGCAGCCGTCCAGGGCCGCCAGCAGCGCGGGCCCGTCCCGCACCTGGTAGACGGCCTTGGAAAAAACCAGCGGGTCCCCTTCGGCGTTGACCACCTGGAGCCCGGCCACGGCCTCTTCGCACATCTCCAGCGCCTTCAGCCGCAGGCGGTGGCTGTTGGCCCGCAGATAGCGCGGCCACGGCAAGCCGCTGCGCCGCTGGTCCTCGAGAATCCACTCGCGCAGCCGCGGGCAGACATTCCGCGGCACCAGCAGCGCCGCTCCGCTGAGTTCCTTCCTGTCTTCGGACTCCAGCACGCGCGCGAGACAGCAATCCCACCGCACCATCCGCTTTGACGAACTCACGTCGCGGACAAAGAACAGCTCACCGGTCAGCAGGTCCTTGACATGCACGCCGGCGCCGCGCTCGACCTCCTGGACTTCGACCAGGCGGTAACGGCTGTTCACCCAGCCTTCGAGGATGCGGCACTCCTGGCTGGTGAGCCGGGCGCGCCGGCGCTCGAGAAACTCCTCGATCACCGTGCGTCCCAGGCACCGCGGGATGTAGTCGTGGAGGAGCCAGTCGAGAAAGGCGATCTGCTCTTCTTCGCGCGTCGCCGGCTCGCGCGAGGACGTGCCAAAGTGCATCGAACAGGCATCTTCGATGTCTCGCGGCCCCAAGGTCTCGTGCATGAACGCAAACAGCCGCTCCCGCAGCTTCCAGTCGACGCCGCCGGGGCGCTCGCTTGCGGACGACGGCCGTGGGGCTGGTTCCGGTCCGCCCTTCGGCCCCCGCTCGTCCGCCGCCAGGTGGCATTTCTTGTACTTCTTGCCGCTGCCGCACCAGCAAGGATCGTTCCGGCCGGGACGGGATCGCCTCACAGCGGGCGGCGGCTCTTCGTCCTCCGGCTCGGCCTGCTGCCGCTCGCAGCAGATGTCGTAGACGGAACGCTTGTCCGAATCCTGCGCCAGCGATTCGGCCAGAAGCTGCGGCTGCACGGCAGAGACCTCCACAAGCTCGTGGCAGGTGGCGCGGGTCTCTCGCGAGAGCAGGCCGGCGTGGCGGCTGATGGCGGACTTGGCCAATTCCCGGCCCCGCCCAGCCCGGTCCCTCAACAGCGCCATGATGACGATCGGGAACAGGTCGTTCCGGTCCGCTTTGGGCAGGTTCTCCACGCCTTCCAGCAAGCTGAGCAGGACCTCGCCGGTTCCCGCGGTGGGCGGCATACGCGCCATATGATCAGCCAGGGCGGCGAGTTTCGCGCCTCCGGCGCCCGGAACCAGCTTTCGAAATGCCTCGAGGGCTTCCGCGGGGCGCCGGGATGCGATCCGGGTGATGCCCCAGCCGGTGGTCTGGGCCAGCGGCTCGTTGTCTAGCACGAAGAATTCCAACAAGGCCGGCAGCGCGGCGGGATCGCCGATCTCGCCCAGCAGGGCCAGGCTGGCCTCGGCGGGAAAATCATCGCCCGCGGGCAGATCACCCTCGGCCCACCCGCGCAGCACGCCGATCAGCAGGGGCACGCACCGGGCGCCGTGTTCCAGGATGCGATCGACCACGGCACGATCCAGACCGTCTTCAGGCGCTTCCTGCAACTCGTGGATGAGGCGATACGGTCGAAGCACGTCGGTGACCCCTGGCGATTCCAGAACCCGCCCCCGCGCCACTTCCCCCACCAGTCGTTCCATCTCGGCGCGATCGAAAACCCCCTCGCCCTCACCGGGATACTCCTTCAGCCAGTCCGTTCTGCCGCGCTCCATCTCTTCCAGGCTGTCTTCGTTTCCGAGCACCTTGCGAAACCCCAGCTCCGCCAGGCCATCGATGAGAGCCTGGTCTTTGTGCTGCGACGCGAGCAGGTGCGACAAGCCGAGGTAGAAGCGGAAGTTGCAGGCATGTGCTTCCAGGCCGCGCCAGGCGTACTGCTCCGCCCCGGCCAGGTCGCCCGCTTCCTCGCGCGCGCGGGCCAGAGCCATCAGCGCCACGCCGTCGCAGGGGTCCCACTGAAGCGCCTGCTGAAACGCCGGCTCCGGCTCCACTTTCTTTACAGCTATCTGCGCGGCGAGATTGCGCCGGGCCTCCATTACGGAATCAGGGGGAAAAATCATTGGATCAATCCATTCTATACGGCAGACCGGCAGGAATGCCGGTCCCACCGTGGCACAATAAGAGAAGTAATGATCGAACAGCTTCGGCCGGGTGTTTCGGCTCGAAACGTCCGGGTTGTCCTCTTTGATTTTGATGGGACCGTCTCGCTGATCCGCTCCGGCTGGGTCGAGGTCATGGTCCCGATGATGGTCGAGATCCTGCTGGACCTGAAGACCGGCGAGAGCGAGGCCGGGCTGCGTGCCCTGGTCGAAGACTTCGTCGCCCGCCTCACCGGCAAGCAGACGATGTACCAGATGATCGAGCTGGCCCGCCAGGTCGAGCTGCGCGGCGGGCATCCACCCGATCCGCTGGTCTACAAGAAGGCGTACCTGGCGCGGCTGCACGAGAAGATCCGCGACCGCATCGAATCGCTGCGCAAGGGCGCGGCCTCGCCGGAGCAATACCTGGTGCCGGGCGCGCGGGCGCTGATCGAAGCGCTTTACCAACGGGGCCTCAAAATGTACCTGGCCAGCGGCACCGACCAGGAGTACATGCGCGACGAGGCGCGGCTGCTGGACGTCGATCGCTACTTCACAGGCGGCGTCTACGGCGCGCTCGACGACTATAAGAGCTTCTCCAAGCAGATCCTGATCCAGCGCCTCATCGCCGCCGCCGAGTGCGACGGGGGCCAGTTCCTCGGCTTCGGCGACGGTTACGTCGAGATCGAGAACATCAAGGAAGTCGGCGGCGTGGCTGTCGGCGTGGCCACCGCCGAGCCGGAATGCCGCCAGGTGGACGAGTGGAAGCGGCGGCGGCTGATCGGCGTGGGCGCCGACTTCATCATCCCAAACTTTCTTTGCCGCGACGAGTTGCTTGGCATCCTGTTCCCCAATGACTCCGGAAAGCCGCACGTCGAAGTACCGAACGTTTGACCGCTCGCGCCTGCGGATCAAGCCGCTGGCGGAGCGGGCCCACGATCTGCGGCTGGAGCACTGGCTCGGCCTGGACGACGCGACGCCCGCCTATGAGCACCCGGACCTGCCGGAGCTGGCCCGCCGCGTCGTCGCCGCCCGCGAGCGCGGCACGGCCCGCATCCTCATGATGGGGGCGCACCTCCTGCGCGCCGGCGTCAACCGACACCTCATCGACCTGATGGAGCGCGGCTGCCTCGACCACATCGCCATGAACGGCGCCGGCGTGATACACGACTACGAGCTGGCCCGCATCGGGGCCACCACCGAGAGCGTCGCGCGCTACGTCTCAACCGGCCAGTTCGGGCTCTGGCAGGAAACCGGCGAGCTGAACGACTGGATCGCCGAGGCGGCCGGGGTGGGCCTCGGCCTGGGCGAAAACGCGGGGCGGCGGATTGCGGAGAGCGATTTCCCTCACCGCGGCCTGAGCCTGCTGGCGGCGGCGTACCGGCTTTCGGTTCCCGCCACCGTGCACGTGGGTATCGGCTACGACATCCTGCACGAGCACCCGAACTGCGACGGCGCCGCGCTCGGGGCGGCCAGCTACCGCGACTTCCTGATCCTCGCCCGCACAGTCGAGCGCCTGGAGGGCGGGGTGCTGCTCAGCTTCGGCTCGGCGGTGATGGCGCCCGAGGTCTACTTGAAGGCCCTGGCGATGTCCCGCAACGTGGCGCACCAGGAGAGCCGCGAGATCCGCCGCTTCACCACCGCCGTGTTCGACCTGGTACCGATTCGCGGGGATTACCGGCGCGAGCTGGAGAAGACCGATCCCGGTTATTACTTCCGCCCGCACAAGACCATGCTGGTGCGCACGGTGGCCGATGGCGGCCAGAGCTTTTACCTTTGCGGCGACCACCGCGCCACCTTGCCGGCGCTGCGGCGGGCGATCGTGGAGCTGGCCGGATGACCACCGAACAGATCCTGGCCGCGTTTCCCAAGTTGGCGGTGCTGGTGGTGGGCGATATCTGCCTCGACCGCTGGTGCACTTACGATCCGGCGACCTCGGAACCGTCGCGCGAGACCGGCATCCCGCGCCTCGGTGTGGTGGCCACGGAGGTGACGCCGGGCGCCGGCGGGACGGTGGCCAGCAACCTGGCCGCGCTCGGCGCCGGGCGCGTCGATGCGCTCGGCGTGATCGGCGACGACGGCTTCGGCTACGAGCTGCTGCGGGCGCTGGAGGCGCGCGGCATCTCCACCGCGCTGATGCTGCGCGAGCCGGGGCTCTCCACCTTCACCTACACCAAGCTCATCAACTCCCACACTGGGATCGAAGACGTGCCGCGGGTGGACTTCATCTCCACCGAGCCGCTGCCGGAGGCGGTCGAGCGCAAGCTGCTGGCGAGGCTCGCCGACAGTTTCTCGTCCTATGACGTGGTCCTGGTGGCCGACCAGGCCGAGACCGGCCAGCGGGCTGTGGTGACCACGGCCATGCGCGAACTGCTGGCGGAACTCGCCGGGCGTCATCCGGAAAAGGTCGTCTGGGGGGACTCGCGGCTGCGCATCGAGCTGTTCCGCAAGGTCATTCTCAAACCCAACAGCCAGGAAGCCGAGGCGGCCTGCCGGCGGCTGTTCGGAGCGGTCGATTACCAGCGACTGCGGCGGCACGTGGAGAGCAGGCTGCTCATCGTCACCCACGGAGCCGGCGACGTAGTGGTGGTGGATGGGCAGGGTGAGACCGCAGTGCCAACGCGGCGCATCGAGAAGCCGGTGGATATCTGCGGCGCCGGAGACAGCTTCTCGGCCGCGGCGGCGCTGGCGCTGGCGGTAACGGGATCGCCGCTTGATGCTGCCCGGTTCGGGAACCGGGTGGCTTCGATCACTATCATGAAGAAAGGCACCGGCACGGCTTCGCCCGAGGAGGTGTTGGCGGCACAATGAACACGCTGGCGATCGACATCGGCGGCACCAGATTCTCGATGGCGGTGTTCGAACAGGACCGCATGACGCGGCGCGAGTCGCGCTCGACCGACCGTGAGGGTGGCCGCGACTGGATGCTGGAGCAGATTGTCTTGATCGCCGGCGGCTGGCAGCGCGAGGTGAAGCCGGAGCGCTGCGGCATCGGCTTTGGTGGGCCGGTGGATTTCGGCGCCCAACGCATTGCCCTCTCCACCCACGTCGGGGGCTGGCAGGATTTCCGGCTGAGCGCCTGGGTGGAAGAGCAACTGGGGCTGCCGGCGGTGATGGACAACGACGCCAACGTGGGCGGCCTGGGCGAGGCCGTTTACGGCGCCGGGGCGGGCTACAGCCCGCTGTTCTACATGACGATTTCGACCGGCATCGGCGGCGGCCTGGTGGTGGATGGTCGCATCTACCGCGGCGCGGATTCGTGGGCGGGAGAGATCGGCCACTTGACGGTGCGGCCGGACGGTCCGCAGTGCCTGTGCGGGGCTTACGGCTGCCTGGAGCGCATGTGCGGCGGCATCTGGGCGGAGCCCGATTACGGCCGCTCCGCCAAAGAGTTGCTCCAGAACCCCGAGTTTGCCCGCCGCTACGTGGTAGACCTGGCGCTGGGGCTGAAAGCCTGCATCATGCTGCTCAACCCGGCGCGGATCGTGATCGGCGGCGGCGTCAGCAAGGCCGGCGAGGCGCTGTTTGTCCCGTTGCGCGCCGAGCTGCGGCGGCAGATCACCGCCTGGTCCCGCGCCCGCATCAACGTGGCGCCGGCCGCGCTCGGCGACGACAGCGTGCTCTATGGCGCGCTGGCGCTGGCCTCCCAGATGGAGAGACCCTCATGACGTTCGCAGCCACTTACAAACAGGCGCTTCTCGAGACGCTCGAAGCGATCGACCTGGACAAAGTCGGGCAGGCGATCGAGTGGTTCCGTGAGGCGCGCGACCAGGGCCGGCAGATCTTCGTCTGCGGCAACGGCGGCAGCGCCGCGGCCGCCTCGCACTTCGTCACCGACATGGTGAAGGGGGCCAGCTACGGCTACCCGACGCGCTTCCGCATCCTGGCGCTGACCGACTCGATGCCCACGCTGACCGCCTACGCCAACGACGTCGGCTATGAGGCCGTCTTCGTCGAGCAGCTCAAGAATTTCGCGCAGCCGGGCGACCTGGTGATGGCCATCAGCGGCAGCGGCAACTCGCCCAACGTGCTGCGGGCCATCGAGTACGCCAACTCGGCCGGCTGCCGCACGCTGGCGCTGACCGGCCGCGACGGCGGGCGGCTCGGCCCGCTGGCCCAGCTCAACATCCAGGTCCGCGAGCCCCACATGGGCCGCATCGAGGACGCCCACCTGGTCGTCTGCCACATGATCTGCTACTTCTTCATCGAAATTCGGTGACAGGCTACACAACCTCGAAATTAATGTTCCGCCATTAGCGCCGGAACGCCTCCAGGCTCCAGGTGTCTTCGTTGCCATGCTGGCGGTGACGCAGGACGTAGCGGCCGCCGTCGCCAGCCCGCACGCGGAACCAGGTGTCTTCGGGGCCGTACCACTGGTCCAGCACCTCTTCCACTTCGAAGCAGCGCTCGCCGAGGTAGAAGCGCAGCGGCCGCTCATCGGCCTTGTGTCCCGAGTAGCACTCGACGCGAAGTTGTGCCACCGTCAGAAGGAGATCCGCGCCCCGATCTGAATCTGCCGCGCCGGCGCGGCCGCGGTGTTCAGCCCGTAGTTGGCGCTGTCGATGTCGGTGCTCGGCTCCAGGAAGTTCACGTGATTGAAGGCGTTGAACGCCTCGAAACGAAGCTCGAACCGCACCCGCTCACGGATCGGGAATTCACGGAACACGGAGAGGTTCAGGTTCCAAAAGCCCGGCTCACGGCTGGTGTTGCGCCCGAGGTTACCGATACCCAGGTTGCTCGACAACTTGAACGGGAATGCGGGGTCGTCCGGGGCCATCAGCCAGCGCCGCGCCGGGCCGGCAAAAAACGGCTGCTTCACCTTGCCGCTCAGGTTCTTCGGATCGACCACGTCCGGCCGCTGCGCCGACAGAATCAGGTTCGTGTTCCGCTGCCGGATGGTGAGCGGCAGCCCGTCGGAAGCCGAGAACAGGCCGTTGACCTGGAAGCCGCCCAGCAGCGCCGAGAGCACCGGGTTGCCGGCCAGATAGCGGTGACCTTTGCCGAACGGCAGCTCGTAAACCCAGCCGATGTTGAAGACGTGCGGCCGGTCGATGCTCGAAATCGCGCGCTCGATGTTGGCGAACTGCCAGGGAATCTGGAACGAATCCGCGGCCCGCGAAGCGGTGTCGATGTTCTTGGAGAAGGTATAGTTGGCGTCCAGGCTCAAGCCGGCGCTGAAGCGGCGGGTGGCTTTCACCTGGAGCGAGTTGTAAGAGCCGGTCGCGTCGTAAAGGACCGCGCTAAAGCCGCTGAAGCGTGGGAACGGCCGCACCTGCTGGATCGGCACGCGCCGCACGACCACATCCGCGGCGCGGTCCAGCGTCGGGTTGTTCTGGGGAATCGTACGCGCCTGGTTCACGCTCCGGCTGGCCACGTACGCCACATCCACCACGGTGCCGAACCCCACCTCCCGCTGCACGCTCAGATTCCACTGGAGCGTGTAGGGCAACTTGTCGTTCGCGTCGTACGTGGTGGCCCCCACCGCCAGGGGATTCTGCACCGTCGCCGCGGCGTACATGGCCATCGGGTCGGTCACCGGCGGCGCCAGCTCGGCCGGGAAGCCCTCGCGGAAGCGGAACGGCTGCGCCCGCCCCAGGCCCTGATCGACGAGGACCTGGCTGCCCGTCCAGCCCGGGTAGGTCACCATCTCGCCATTGTCCACCCACAGGTTGGAGTGGAAGGCGCCGAAGCCCGTCCGCACCACCGTCTTGTCGTTGAGCGAATAAGCGATCCCGAGGCGCGGCGAGAAATTCACGTAGTCGGTCGTCAGGTTCAAGTTCCGTGAAGCGTTCTGGCCGGCTACCAGCAGCTCGCCGCTGGCCAGATCCACCCGCGAGTACACGTTGTTCTTCACGATCTGGTGCGTTTCGAACTCGTAGCGCAGCCCCAGGTTCAGCGTCAGCCGCCGGGTCGCCTTCCAGTCGTCGTTGAAGAACAGGCCCAGGTTGTAGTTCACCCGGCTCACCGGGATCTGCGGGATCGGGATCGAGGCGGTTTTCACCGCGCCCAGCAGCAGGTCGGCCAGCGAATTGATGGGGTGGTCGCGCCCGGCGGCCCCCAGTCCGGTGATCTCGCCGTTGAAGCTGTAACTGCCGCTGACGTTGCCGGCCGAGACGTACCAGAACTGGCTCTGGTAAAGCTGCCCGCCCAGCTTCGCCGTGTGGCGGCCGCGAATGTAAGTGGCGATGTCGCTCAGTCCCCCCGACTGGTGCACCCAGTCCTGGATCGAGCTGTTCCCGTAGCTGCCGAAGCCGCCGGCGATCGAAATGTTGGGCAGGTTTGGCCCGATCTTGCGCTGGATGCCGAGTTCCTTGGTGACGTCGAAACTCGGGAACCACGGCTGGATCTTGCGCGGGTCTCTCTGCGCAAAGGCGAGGAACTCGTTGGTCAGGTTCGGACGCAGAAAGCGGGTGTAGCCGATGGTGAGGCGGCGGATGTTCCGGAACCGCGGCCCGACCTCGGTGTTCAGTACGTTGTCGAAGTCCTTCACCAGGTCGCGCGGTCCCTCGTTCACGTGCGAAAACGTGGTGAACAGCTTGTCCTTTTCGGTCGGGTTGTAGTCCAGACGCCCGGTGCCGAAGTTCTTGTAGTCGCTGCGCGGCGCGGCCCGCACCCAGTTGTTGGTGTGGATGCCGTAGCGCGAGCTGTAGGATCCCTGGGTGTTGGGTTGCGGGAATAACTGCATGAGCCTGACCGCCGCCGGGTCCAGGCGGCTCTGAGGAATCACGCTGCCGGCGAAGGGCGTCCCGGCCAGCGGGTCGTTGATCACCGCCGGCAGGCCGGCGAAGTTGCCGCCGCGGATCGAGGGGTCGGGGATCGTCCGCGTCTTGTTCAGCGGTGTGCGATCGCGCAGGCCCTCGTAATTGCCGAAGAAGAACATCTTCTTGTTCATCCCCGGCGCCGGTCCGCCAACGAGAGCGCCGAATTCATTGCGAATCAGCGCCGCCGGCTTCACCGCCCGCGCGTTGTTCTCCCAGTTGTTGGCGTTGAGCGCGTTGTTGCGATGGTATTCGTAGATCCCGCCGTGATACTCCTGCGTTCCCGACTTCACCTGGAAGGTGACCACGCCGCCCGAGGTGCGCCCGTATTCGGCCGAGTAGGTGCTGGCCAGCACCTTGAACTCATGAATCGCCTCGATCGAGCCGATCCGCTCCGGGATGCCGCCGATATGAGTCGTGGAAGCGCCGTCGATGACGAAGGCGTTCCCACGTGTCCGGCTGCCGTTGATGCTCACGTTGTCGTCGTAGCTCAGGCTGCTCGGGTCGTTGCCGAACGCTGAGACGCCGGCCGAAAGCGCCAGCAGCGAATAGGGCGTGCGGCCGTTCAGGGGAATGTTGCGGATCTCGCTGGCGCTGATCGTCTCGCTGATCTCGGCCGACTCCTGCATCAGCGGCGTGATCGCCGCCTGCACCTCGATCCGCTCGGTGATCTGGCCCACCTCGAGCGCCACGTCCAGCCGCAGCCTCTCGCCCGTGCCCAGCACCTGGTTCAGGATCTGCTTCTTCTTGAAGCCGGCTGCGCCCACCTCGATGTTGTAAGGACCGGCGATCAGCGAAGGCGCCAGGTACACGCCGGCCGAATTCGACCGCGTGCGATACACGATCCCCGTATCGCGGTTGGTGATGACCACCTCCGCGCCGGGCACCACCGCCCCGGTGGGATCGGTCAGGATTCCGGTGATGCTGCCGACGGTGGACTGGGCCGGCGCCAGTCCGGCGGCGAAAAGCACAACGGCCAAATAGCGCTTCATTGTTTTGACCCCCGCTAACCGGTTAGCTTAGAGCCGCTGCCCGGCCACGGTCAAGTCCTTTCCCTATCCCGGCCCACCGCCCACATCGCCAGCAGCACGGTCGCGGCGCTGAACACCACCCGGCGCGCCGCCGAAACCGAGAGACCTCGGCCCATCAGCAGGCGCACAGCCACGCCGCAGGTCAGGTAGCCGATGTCCAGGCCGATGTAGATCAGCGTCAGGATCAGGCCCAGTTCGCGCCCGGCGGCCAGCCCGCGCTGCTGCACGAAGTAAGTTGGCAGCCAGTTCACCTGGAAGTACAGACAGGGATTCAACAGGATGGTCACCGCGAGCACGCGCCAGAACTGCGGGTTGCGCAGCACGGCCCCGTAAGCGGCGGCGGCAGGCTCTCGTGCCACGATCCGCATCGCCGCCGGCCAGTTGGCCGATTCGGTGATGCCCAGCAGCAGCCGGAAGGCGATCAGTCCCGCGAAGCCGGCCGCCGTCCCGGTCAGCCCCGCCGCCGCACCTTTCCCATCTGCTCTTCGCTCACTCCCCCACTTCACCACCAACTTCACCGCGTGAACAGATGGGTTGCTCTGACGCTTACGATCGAACGAATCCCCGCCGCTTGGGCCGAGGAAGTCCAACGGCTGGTTCAGGCCGGCCGCCAGTTTCAGGATGCCCTCCGGGAAGTCCTCGCCGCCAACGCCGAACTGTTGGTGCTCTGGCGCAAGCAGCAAGCGCAGCGCAAACCGAAAGCTCGATGAAGGGGCCCAGCGCGCAGGGGATGCAAAACTACGCCTGCCATTGCCTGGGCCTGAAGTCCTACCTCGAACGCCCCGGCGACAGCGAGTACTCAGCCGGCAAACGGAGAGGTGTTCGAGGCCGACTGGTCCTCCACCATGAGCCCAACAGCATGGTGGTGAGTTGGCTGCTGATCCTGCTGGCTCTGGTGATCGAACGGTTGTACCGTCTCAGGTACCTGCACCGGGGCGGGCACGGCATCCGCAGCGCGATGGAACTGAAGAGCTTTCTCTGGATCAATCTCTTGGCGCCTGGCCGACTTGACGGCAGTTAAACACAGCGTCATAAGT
>JBBTDS010000357.1:0-4353 GCA_038060875.1 Acidobacteriota bacterium
ACTGGGGACAATTTGTGTTCGACACCGTCCTGCGAGACGACATCTGCACCGCGCTGTTGTCAAAAAAGGGGGAAATGGGACAGACTCTACCTACAGCGCCTCGGCGACAAGACTCCAGTCAACCTGACGCCCGATTCAACTGCCGACGATACGCAGCCCGCCTTTTCGCCTGACGGCAAGCGCATTGCCTTTCGTTCCGACCGGGGGGCTCCCTCTGGGCCCGGCGGCATCTTTCTCATCGCTTCGACCGGTGAATCGGTGACGCGGCTGGCGCCGTTTGGCTACCAGCCTTCCTGGTCCCCCGACGGGAACGAGATCGCCTGCTCGACCGAGAACTACGCGCGTCCCGAGAGCCGCTTTGTGCTCAGAAGCCAGATCCATCTCACTGACGTGACCACCGGTCAAACGCGCCCGCTGACGCCGCCCGGGCACGACGCGATCGAGCCAAAGTGGTCGCCGCACGGCCAACGAATCGCCTACTGGGGCGTCGAGGGAGGCCGGCGGGATCTGTGGACAATCCCGGCGGCCGGTGGCGCGCCGGTGCGCGTCACCAACGACGCCCAGGTGGACTGGAACCCTGTCTGGTCCCCCGACGGGAACTATCTTTATTTCTCGAGCGACCGCGGCGGAAGCATGAACGTGTGGCGGGTGCGGATCGATGAGCAGTCCGGCAAGACGCTGAGGAATCCCGAGCCGGTGACAATGCCGTCGCCATACAGCGGGCACATCAGCTTCTCGCAAGACGGACGGCGGATGGCCTACGTTCAGCTTGTGAGAACGTCCAACCTCCACCAGGTGGGATTCGACGCGCAAGCCGGGCGGGTGCTGGGCAGGCCCGCTCCACTCACGCGGGGACTCGGCGAGGCCGTGCGGCCGGACGTGACTCGCGACGGACGGTGGCTTGCCTTCAATAGCTGGGGCAAGGAGGACATATTCGTCGGCCGGGCGGATGGTTCCGGAATCCGGCAGATCACTGATGACCCGCACAGGGACCTGAACCCGCGTTGGTCGCCTGACGGGCGCCGTCTCGCCTTCATCTCAAACCGCAGCGGGCATTTCGAAATCTGGACACTGAACCCCAATGGCACGGGGCTCCGGCAGCTCACGCACCTCTTCGGCAGTAACGTCTACTCCGCCGCTTGGGCGCCCGACGGAGCGCGCTTTGCCTGTAGCTTTAACGGAGGCGCCGCAACGTACATCGTCGAGGCGGACTCGCCACAGAGACCGGAGGCCATCGAAGCGCTGAAGGAACCGCCGGAGCTGTTTGTGGCGAACGACTGGTCGCGAGACGGCAAGAAGCTCGCCGGCTTCCAAATGGATCGTGGCGATCCCGATCGCCAGGGCGTTGCCGTTTACTGGTTCGATTCGGGAGCGGTGAAGCGCGTGGCTGAGTTCGGCATTTTCCCGCGCTGGCTGAGCGACAGCCGCCGCCTGGTGTTCAGTCACCGCGACCGGATATACATCGCGGACGTGGAATCGGGCAAGGTGCGAGAGCTGGCGTCAGTTTCGCCCGATGAAATTGAGTGGGCGGTGGGCGTCTCAGGCGACGACCGCGTGATCTACTTCACCCTGATCTCGACCGAGGCCGACATCTGGCTCGCCGATTTCGGCCCGAGGTGAGCTTCGGAATCACGCCGGCGCGCGCGGCGGGCGGAGGAGGGCGGTGACGGCGGCGCCGAGGAGGGCCAGGATCGCCAGTTTCCAGTAGACCTCGCCGTAGCCGGCGGCCAGGTTTCCCGCCAGGCGCGCGCGATCCATGATGGTCGCGAAGTACCCCGGCACGAGGAATCCGCAGAGGCCCCAGGCTGAGAACAGCAGGCCGTAGTTTGCGCCCACGCTCTTCGGACCGTAATAATCGGCCGTGATGGAAGGCATGAGCGCCAGGTAGCCTCCATAGGCGAAGGCGGCCAGGCACAGGCCGGCGAGCAGCGGCCAGAATCCGGCGGCCGGGCGAAGAAAGACCAGGCACGCGGCCGCGGAAACCACGCACATGGCCAGCACGGCGGCCTTGCGGCCGACGCGGTCCGAAGCGCTGCCCCAGGCCAGCCGGCCCACACCATTGAAGATGGCCATGACGCCCAGCGCCATGCCGGCCGACATGGCCGCGCTGGACCGCGCCATCTCCTGGAGCAGAGGCGTGGCTTCGCCGATGGCCGTGAGGCCCACCGATGTCCCCAGGAAGTACAGCATCCACAAGGCGTAGAATTGCCAGGTGGCGAGCATCCCGCGCGTGGACAGGTCGGAGGCCGCCGCGCGGCCGGGCGGAGGCGTCCAGCCCGCCGGCCGCCAGCCCTCGGGCGGCACGCGGTAAACCTGCGCGGCGCCGATCACGCCGGCATAAAAGATGACCGCCAGGATAAGGAATGCTCGCGGGATGGTTTCGTGCAGCCGCGCCGGGTCCTTGCCAATCAGCGACTCAAGCAGCGGGCCGAACACCAGCGGGCCCACGCCGAAGCCCATGACCGCCAGGCCCACGATCATGCCGCGCTTATCGGGGAACCACTTGATGCACGTTGCTATCGGCGTGACGTAAGCGAAACCGACGCCGAGGCCGGCGACTACTCCATAGGCCAGAACCAGGCCGCCCACCGTGTGGCCGATCCAGGCGGCCAGCAGGCACCCGGTGCCGAGCAGGAATCCACCCGTGGTCGCCACCACGCGCGGGCCCTTGCGGTCCTGCCAGAAGCCGGCCAGAATCATGCCGGCCGCGAAGGCCAGCAGCGAGTAGCGGTAGGGCGCGATCGTCTGGGTTTTCGTCCAGCCGTGCAACTGCGCCAGCGGCCCGCGAAAGACGGACCACGAGTAGAGCACGCCGAGCAGCACCTGCATAAAGACGGCGGCGGCAGCGTAGCGGAAGCGGCCCAGCGGGAAGGCAGCGGTGGCGGCAGTCATTCGGAACATTCTACAGGAACGACCGCGCGGCGTGCGACAATCGTCAGAGGAGCCAACTCAAGATGGGTCAGTCGACGGTGATCTTCGTGGGAATCGGCGGCGCGGTGGTGGCGCTGGATCGTGCCACGGGGCAGGAAGTGTGGCGCGCGAAGCTGGGCGGCGATTTCGTCAATGTCGTCCTCCAGGACGGCGACCTTTACGCCGCCACCAAAGGCGAGCTGTACTGCCTGGATGCAGCCACTGGCCAGGTTCGATGGCACAATCCGCTCAAGGGCCTGGGCCGCGGCCTGGTGACGATTGCCTCCGCAGGCGGCGGCAGCGCAGTGGTGGTGGGCGAAAAGCGCCGGCGCGAAGAGGCGGCCGCGGCCGCCGCGGCGGCCAGCGCAGCCAGCACCTAATCGAGCTGGATTGCTCTCCGTCAGGCTGCGACATCCACGCGCAACACCGGCTTCGCGCCCAGCTTAACGGGCCGCCGCGCTCGGCACGAACAGCGGAAGAACGCCGCGCAATTCAAGCCCCGCGCCGCCGGCGCCGTCAGGCAGGACCCCTAAGATTAAGCAATTTCAATTGGACATCCGAATGCGATATGGTGTACTCTCAACATAGCGGGAGTCGCCGAGCGAAGACCCGGAGTCACCGGGCAGGGCGCTGTTGCGAGGGGCCGATGGAGCGGGGATGCAATCAGACAGAGAGGGTTGGCAGCAATTAACTCAGTTTAACAACGGCGAAAGACCTGCCGATTCGGGAGTTGCAGAGCACAACCACCGCACGGATCCCGAGTGTGTAGGTTGCGGATCCAGAGCGGAGGGCATTTTCTCGGGCCTGGATCAGGTTCGCCTGCTCGAATTGGATCGACTGCGCCAGTCGAACATTTATCCTTGCGGCGCGATCGTGTTTCTGGAAGGCGACCAACCGCGCGGGGCGTACTGCGTCTGCGGCGGTCGTGTCAAGCTCTCGTCCGTCTCCTCGGACGGCCGAGGAGTCATCTTCGGTATCGTCAGCGCCGGGGAGGTCCTCGGGGTCAGGTCGCTGCTCTCCGGCAGGCCGCACGATCTCACCGCCGAGACGCTGGAGCGGACCCAGCTCTGCTTCATCTCCCGTGACGAGTTCCTTCGCTTCCTGCATCACAACGGCGACGTCAGCCTGAGGCTCGCTCAGAGACTGAGCAACGAGCTTTATGACGCGTACTACCAGGTCCGCGGTGCGGTGCTCCAGCGATCGGACGAGCGCCTGACGGAGCTGCTGCTCGTGCTCTGCGAGACCCACGGAAAACGAACGGGCGAGGGTATCAGTATCACCTCCAACCTGAGCCAGCAGGAACTGGCCGAGATGATCGGGGTCTCACGGCGGAGCCTCACCCGGACGCTGGCCCGACTGAAACGCCTCAGGATCATCGAGTGCCAGCGCCGTCATATCCTCATCCGGGACGTCGCTGCTCTCCGCAACTGGCTCTCGGCGCAG
>JBBTDS010000357.1:4453-7807 GCA_038060875.1 Acidobacteriota bacterium
GAATGCGCCAAACGGCGCAGAACACCGGTGACATCTGGCCTAGTCCGGTCTGGATCTCCTCGATGATAATGGCCGTAGGATTCAGAGGCGGCGCAAGAGCCGACAGAGGAGATTAATCGATGGCAAAGAACAATATTGGAAGACGTGACTTCATCCGGTTCGCGGGCATTACCGGCGGAATTGCCGGCGCGCATCTGGCCGGGCTGCGACAACTCGGCGCAGCCGAGATCCAGGCCGCGCTGGCGGCGCAGGACGTTTGGATTCCGACCTGCTGCAACATGTGCGGCGGGACGACCGGCGTGCTGGCGCATGTAGTCAACGGCCGCGTCGTCAAGCTCGAACCGAGCTCGCACAATCCGATCGGGGTTGCCAATATCTCGACGGATTTTCAAACCCTGAAGGCAACCGGGGCGCGGATGTGTCCGAAAGGGAACGCCAGCATCATGTCCCTCTACGACCCCGACCGGGTGAAGAAGCCGCTCAAGCGCGTGGGCGCCCGCGGGTCGGGCCAATGGCAAGAGATCAGCTACGATCAGGCGGTCACGGAGATCGCTGCCAAACTGGCGAACATCAAGTCAACCTCCGGGCCGGAGAAGCTCGTCTGGTTTACCGAGGACAACAACTTCGGCGCGATCCAGCAAAGCCTCTGCAACGTCTACGGCACGCCCAACTTCCTCCAGCACTCCAACATCTGCGATGCCGCCCGCAATATCGGCTTCACGCTCGCGCTGGGTCACGGCCGGCCGTTGCCGGACCTGCGAAACACCAGATACATGCTGCTGTTCGGCGTGAACCCGTTGGGGGCTATGAAGTGGGCGCACCTGCCGCGTATCCTGCTGGACGGGCTGGCCAATGGCGCCAAGATCGTGGTGGTCGATCCGAGGTGCTCCGAAACCGCCGAAAAAGCTTTCGACTTCCCGGGCCTGTGGCTGCCGATCCGGCCGGGCACCGACGGCGCGCTGGCGCTGGCCATGGCCAACGTGATCATCGCGGAAAGGCTTTATGACGCGAACTTCATCGCCAACTGGACCGTCGGATTCGATCAGTTCGCCGCGCTTGTGAGGAACAGGACGCCGGATTGGGCGGCCCGGATCACCGGCATTTCGGCCGACAGGATCAAGCAAGTGGCCCGCGAGGTCGCGACGATCAAGCCGGCGGTGATCGACGTCTGGGTCGGCACCGCCCAGCACACCAACGGCACCGAGGCGGTCCGGGCGATCGCCATGCTGGCGGGGCTGACCGGGCAGATCGACGCGCCTGGCACCGGCGTGCTCCCGGAGCGGCCAAGCGCCAAGTACAGGGTGCCCGCTCCCTCCGCGCCACTGCCTCCCCGCGTCGATGGCAAGGGGACCAAGTACCCGTTCGCCCATGGGTCCGGCGTTTACATCGAGGCCCGCGAGGCGATGATAACCGGCCAGCCGTACCGGCCGAAGGCGGCCGTCTTCGTTTTCCAGAACTTTGTCTTATCGATGCCCAACCTCGCCAAGACCTCTCAAGCGCTCAACAACCTGGAACTGATTGTCGCGGTGGACACGCATCTGAGCGAGACGGCCTTGATGGCCGACTACGTGATTCCCGGATCCAACTATCTGGAGCGCTATGAGCTGCTGCCCCAATGGGTGGACTTCCCGGTGCTCACGCTGCGGCAGCCGGCCGTAGCGCCGGTGTACGGGCAGAGGCTGGAATACGAGTTCGTTCAGGACCTCGCGCTGAAGATGGGTCACAACATCTACCCCTTCAACGCTCCTTACGAGCAGTTTCTCGATGATGCGCTGCTGGCCGGCATTGGCATCGGCCTGGCTGGTCTGAAGGCGCTCCCGGGGGCGGTCTTCATTGGTGGCGACACGCGCTACTTCAAGTACCGGACCAGCGGCTTCGGCACCCCGTCGAAGAAGTTCGAGTTCTACTCCCAGCAGATGAAGGACAAGGGCCTCAATCCGCTGCCGGACTACGTCCGCGCCCAGGACGGGCCAAGCTCGACCTATCCGTTCTACATCGTCAACTGGAAGGAAGCCCTGCACACTCACTCCCGCACGATGAACAACCGCTGGCTGATGGACTTCCACGGCGAGAACGAGCTGTGGATCAATGCAGACCGAGCGAGCGCGCTGGGCATCAACGACGGCGACCTGGTGACGGTCGAGAACCAGTACGGCCGGGCTAAGGCAAAAGCCCACGTGACCAGCCGCATCCGCCCGGACGTGGTCGGGCTGACACACGGGTTCGGCCACTGGGGGCTTGGGCCAGTGGCTAAGGGCAAGGGAACGAACGACAACCTGTTTGTGCCGGGCAAGGCCGATCACATCTCGGGGATGGCTGCCCTCAAGGACGGCGCCGTCCGGGTGTACAAGTAGGGCCGGCGCAGGCGAAGCGTAACGACGAACAGAAGGGAGAAAAGCGATGTCAGATGACAATTTGATTCCACCGACCGGCTTTACGGCAGCCCTGTATGTGGACATGAAGCGCTGCATCGGCTGCAACGCCTGCTCGCTGGCCTGCAAGCAGGAGAACAACGTGATCCTGGGGAACCGCTGGACCCGTGTCTACGGCGGCGAGAAAGGCAGCTACCCCGAGGTCAATGTGCAGGTGCTGCCGATGCCCTGCCAGCAGTGCGTCAATGCGCCTTGCAAGAACACCTGCGACGCGTTGGGCCACCGGGCGATCATTCGGCGCCCGGATGGCATCCTCTATGTTGATCCGAGGCTCTGCGTTGGGTGTCAGCAGTGCATCGCGGTGTGCCCGTACAAGGTGATGAACTTCAACCCACAGAAGGTCAACAAGCTGGGCCAACTGGGCGTGGCGGAGAAGTGCCACTACTGCATGCACCGGCTCGACCAAGGGTTGCTGCCCGCCTGCGTGGTCACCTGCCTGGGGATCACGCTGGAGTACGGCAATTACAACACGCTGCGTGGCAAGTACTCCAATGCTGAGCCGATGGGTGAAATCGGCGTCAAGGTTCTCTACGGAAACTTGGGGGACGAGCCGAAACGCCCCACCGCCGGCCACCCCGACCCGGTGCCCTGCCATGATGACGACTGAACGGAAACCGGTTGGCGCCTTGGCCGGCGAGGCCGGCGCACGGGCCGCTGTTTACGCCTTTCTGGCCGAGGTGTTCAGTTCCCACCCCAGCCAGCACAGCGTGGATGCGCTGCGCGCCCTGGCCGCGGAACTCGGGGTAGCCTGCCCGAGCGGCCTGTCGGTCGCCGAGCTGGACCAGGAGTTCATGGAGCTGCTGGTTGTGCCCAATCCGCGCTACGTGGCGCCGTACGAGTCGGTGTTCCGCGACCAGTGGCTGCTGCCGGCCGTTCGCAAGCGCGGGTCGGATCCTTCCGAGGGCGGCCCGACGATCAAGGG
>JBBTDS010000358.1:0-5683 GCA_038060875.1 Acidobacteriota bacterium
AGGACCGCATCCTGGATGCCGCCGAGCGCATCGTACTACGCGACGGCGTGGCCAGGCTGACCATGGAAGCGGTGGCCGCCGAGGCCTCGCTCAGCAAGGGCGGCGTGCTCTACAACTACCCCAGCAAGGACGACTTGATCCGGGGGATGATCCATCGCCTGATCGACATGTTCGAGACCGACATGGCGCGCTTCGCCGAGCAGGACCCGGACCCGGTGGGCCGCCGCACGCGGGCCTTCCTCCGCGCCCTGTTCCCGCAACCGACCCAATCCTGCGAGCAGTGCAGTCCGGTCTGCGCCGCGCTGCTGGCCGCGGTGGCCACGAATCGCTCCTTGCTGGATCCATTGCGGGAACATATCCGGACCTGGGAGCCGTATCTCAAAGAAGATGGCATCGACCCGGTGGTGGCGGCCATGGTGCGCCTGGCCGGCCAGGGCCTCTGGTGGGCGGATCTGTTCGGGCTGAAGCCGCCGGATCCCGAGGTTTGGCGACAGGTGATGGAGAGACTGGCGGAGTTCACGAGGAGAAGGAGTCAGGAGTCAGGAGTCAGGAGTCAGAATGCGGAAGTGGCTGCTATTCACGATGATTCTGTGGGGAAGCGCGAGCGCTGAGGAACAGGAGGCGGTGACGCTGGCCGATGCCGTCAAGCTCGCGCTGGAAAGGCACCCCGACGTCGGCAAGGCGCGGGCGAGCGCGGACGCGCTCAAGGGCAAAATCCGCGAGGTGCGGGCGCAGGCGCTGCCGGAGGTCTCCGTCAACGCCTTCTCGATGCGCATGCGCGATCCGAGCCTGCTGAACGCCTCGGGCCTCGACAAGTTCCCCCAAGAGCTGCGCGACGCGCTGGTCCCCTCCGGCGTAAACCTGTTCGACTATAACGTCCGCGTGCGCCAGCCGCTCTACACGGCCGGGAAGGTGGGCACGGCGCTGAAGCTGGCCTCGGTGGAGTCGGAGGGGGCGGCCATCGAGATCGACCGCGCCGAGCAGGACCTGGCGCTGGCGGTGGTCAGGGCCTTTTACGACCTGCTGTGGGCCGAGCGCTACCACGCGCTGGTCCGCGAGACGCAGGAGCAGAAGAAGCTGCACGCCGGGATGGCGCGCACGCGCTTCCAGCACGGGGTGGCCACCGAGGTGGACGTGCTGCGCTCGGAGGTCGCGGTGGCCAACGGCGCCCCCGACCTGGTGCGGGCCGGGAACGCCATCCGCCAGACGCGCGCGCTGCTGAACTTCTACCTGGTGCGCCCGATCGACTTCCCCACCCGCGCCGCCGGCGACCTCGCCGACAAGAACTGGGGGGAGTGGAACCTGGAAGAACTGATGCGCGAGGCCGCCCGGCGCCGGCCGGAACTGCACCGGCTGCGGATCGCCGAGCGCAGCGCCGGCGTCCAGCTCGACCTGGCCAAAGCCGAGGGCCGCATGCGGATGGATTTCGACGGCGCCTACGGCATTTCCTCCCGGCTGCCGGAAAACCTCGTCAGCGCGAAGTACGCACGCTGGAGCCTGGGTGTGAACTTCACCCTGCCGGTGTTCGACGGATTCAAGCGCAGCGGCATGGTGTATCAGGCGACGGCCGCCCAGCGTGCGGCCCGCCTGGAGCGGGAAAAGGCCGAGCAGCAGGTGCGGCTGGCCCTCCAGCAGGGGCTGGACGAGCTGAAGGCGGCCGGCGAAACGGTCGCGGCCGCGCGCGCTAACCTCACCCAGGCCGAGAAGGTACTGGAGATGATGCAGAACAACTACAAGCACGGCGCGGCCACCACGCTGGACGTGGTGGACGCGCAGACGGCCCTGTCGGTGGCGCGCACCAACCTGCTGCGGGGGCTTCACGATCACACCGCCGCCCGCGCCAGCCTGCGCTGGACGCTGGGCAGAACGCCCTGGGAGTAACGACCATGCGAACCCACATCCTCTCTCTCGCGGGCCTGGCCCTGCTGCTCGCCGGTTGCGCCAGGCAGGAGGTCCACTCGGCCGGCGCCGCCGAGCCGGGCCCAGGGGGCACCCCGGTGCGGGCCGCCGTCATCGCGGTGAAGGCCGAGCCCTTCACGGCCACCATCGCCATTACGGGCACGCTGATATCGACCACGCGCGTGGACGTCAAGGCCCAGACCATCGGCAAGGTGGAGCGCTTCCCCAAGGAAGAGGGCGATCCGGTCAAGGCGGGCGAGCCGGTCGTCTGGATTGAGCAGGACAACTACCGGCTGGCGGTGGGCCAGGCGGAAGCGGCGGTCCGGGTGGCCGAGGCGGCGCTGGAGCGGGCGCGGGTGGCCGAATCCCACAGCGAGGCCGAACTGGAGCGGGCGCGGAATTTGGTGCGCTCTGGCGGCATCACCGACCGCGACCTGAAGGCCGCCCAGCTTGCCCAGCAGGACGCGCGCGCCCAGGTGGCGCTGGCGGCGGCGCAGCTCGCCCAGGCCAACGCCGCGCTGGCGGTGACCCGGAAGCACCTTCAGGACACGGTGATCCCGGCCCCGGTCAGCGGCGAGATCGAAAAGAAGTTCGTCAACCCCGGCGCCTACGTCGAGGCACCCACGGAGGTGTTCACGCTGGTGGACAACAGCAAGCTGGAGCTGGCGAGTTCGGTGGCCGCCGCCGAGCTGGCGCCGATCCGCGCCGGGCAGCGCGTCACTTTCTCGGTCAACAGCTTTCCCCGCGCGATCTTCGAGGCCCGCGTCATTGAGGTGAACCCGGCGGTGGACGCCGAGACGCGTTCGGCCAGGGTGCGCATCCGGGTGGACAACTCGGGCGGCCGCCTCAAGGCGGGCATGTTCGCCACCGGTGAGATCCTCACCGGAGTGGAGGCGCGGGCGATTGTGGTCCCTGCCGCCGCCGTCTACCGCAGCGACGGCTCGGGCCGGGAGTCTTACGTCTACGTGGTGGACAACGGCAAGGCCGTGCGCCGCGCAGTGCGCATCGGCCGCGAGCGCGACTCCCGGCTCGAGCTCCTCGCCGGGCTCCGCGAGGGAGACCAGCTCATTGCCGAGCAGAGCGTCGAGCTGGCCGAAGGCGTGCGCGTGATGGCGCGGTGAGCAGGCCCCTATGTTCCTGAGCGACCTTTCGATCAAGCAGCCGGTGCTGGCCACCATGCTGGCCGTCTCGCTGGTCACCCTAGGCGTTTACTCCTACCGCGAGCTCAGCGTCGATTTGTTCCCCGACGTCGAGATCCCGGTGCTGACCATCCAGACGCTGTATCCGGGCGCCTCGCCGGCCACGGTGGAGCGCGAGGTCACCAAGCGCATCGAGGAAGCGATCAACACCATCTCCGGCGTCCATCACGTCGCCTCCACCACCACCGAGGGCCTCTCGGCCATCATGGCCGAGTTCGAGCTCGACACCAACATCCACACCGCCCAGCAGGACGCGCAGGCGAAGATCAACGCCATCCGCGCCGACTTTCCCGAGGGCATGGAGGAGCCGATCATCCAGCGCATCGACTTCAACGCCATGCCGGTGGTCTCGGTGGCGGTGGAGAGCCCGACGACCGGCATCAAGGAGCTGTCCACACTGGCCGAGAAGGTGATCAAGAAGCGGCTGGAGAACGTCTCCGGCGTCGGCGAGGTCCGGCTGGTCGGGCTGGCGCGGCGCGAGATCCAGGTGGAAGTGGATCGGGACAAGCTGCGCGGCTTCGGCCTCACTTACGCGCACGTTGCCGGCGCCCTGCGCCGTGAAAACCTGGAGCTGCCGGCCGGCAAGCTGGAGCAGGGCAAGCAGGAGCCGCTGGTGCGGGTGGCCGGCAAGTTCCGCTCGGTGGAGGAGTTCCGCAACCTGATCGTGGCCATGCCCAACGGGCGCCCCATCTACCTGCCCGAGGTGGCCCGCATCGTGGACTCGATCGAAGACCGGCGCAGCGCCGCGCTGGTCAACGACCGCGACGGGCTGTCGCTGGACATCGTTAAGCAGTCGGGCGCCAACACCGTCGAGGTCGCCGACCGCGTCAAGGAAGAGGTGCGGCGGCTCAACGCCGAGCTGCCGCCGCACATCCGGCTGCGCGAGGTGGTGGACCGCTCGCTGTTCATCCGCGAGTCGGTAGAAGACGTGCGCACCACGCTGATTCTGGGCGGCCTGCTCACAGTGATGATCGTCTTCCTGTTCCTGAACAGTTGGCGGAGCACGGTGATCACCGGGCTGGCGCTGCCGGTCTCGGTGATCAGCGCTTTCATCGTGATGAAGGCGCTCGGCTTCACGCTGAACATCCTGACGCTGATGGGGCTGTCGCTGGCCATCGGCCTGCTGATCGACGACGCCATCGTGGTGCGGGAGAACATCGTGCGGCACATGCACGCCGGCGTCGATCACTACACGGCCGCGCGCGAGGCCACCAGCGAGATCGGCCTGGCGGTGATGGCCACCACCTTCACCATCCTGGCGGTCTTCGTGCCGGTGGCCTTCATGGGCGGCGTCATCGGGCGGTTCTTCTACCAGTTCGGCATCACGGTGGGCTTCGCGGTGCTGGTGTCGCTGTATGTGAGCTTCACGCTGGACCCGATGCTCTCCTCGCGCTGGTACGATCCGGCGGCCGATCCGCGGGTGCGGCGGAGCTGGTTCGGCCGCGGGCTGGGGAAGCTGAACGACCAGGTGGACCGGCTGCGCGGCGTGCTGGCGCGGGTGTTGGGATGGTCGCTTTCGCACCGCTGGGCGGTGGTGCTGATGGCCGCGGTGGCGGTCGTCTCGAGCTTCTCCCTCTTCGGCCGGCTGGGCTCCGCCTTCATGCCCGAAGCCGATCCCGGACAGTTCCAGGTCGCCTACAAGGCCAGCCCCGGCATCAGCCTGGAGCGCTCCATCGAGATCGCCCGCCAGGTTGGGGCCGAGATCCGCCGCCATCCGGCCGTGGACTACACCTACACGACCGTCGGCGGCACCGCCGGCCAGGGGATTAACGAGGGCGGCATCTTCGTGCGGCTCAAGGAGCGCAGCACGCGCCCCCACTACCTGCTGATCAAGGCCGAAACGCGCGAGCGCTTGCGACGCTTCCGCGGCCTGCGCACGGCGGTGACCGAGGCCGAAGAGCACGCGGCCGACGCCAAGCCGGTCCAGATAAGCGTGCGCGGGGCCGACCTGGCGCGCATGGCGGCGCTGAGCGAGCGGCTGCTCAAAGAGATCCGCCAGGTGCCGGGCGCCACCGACATCGACACCAGCGAGGAGGAGCCGCGGCCCGAGGTGCGGGTGAACGTCAACCGCCGCGCCGCCGGGGACCTCGGCCTGGACCTCGGCACGGTGGCATCCACCGTGCGCGGGCTGGTCAACGGCGAGGTCGTCTCGCAATTCGAGGACATCGACGGCGACAGCTACGACGTGCGGCTGCGGGTCGATCCTTCCTACCGCACCCGCAGCGGCGACCTGCTGGGGCTGGACCTGCCCGGCCACGGCGGGCGCGCGCTCGTCCCGCTCAGCCAGGTGGCCTCGATCGACACCGGCGCCGCGCCCTCTAAGATCCGCCGCCTCGACCTGATGCGCGAGATCCGCCTCAGCGCCAACACCCAGGGCCGCTCGCTGGGCGAGGTGATCGGCGACATCCAGGCGCGCGCGGCCGCGCTCGAAGTGCCGGCCGGCTACCGCATCGACTACACCGGCGAGTGGGAAGACCTGGTGGAGACCTTCGGCTACGTGGGCCAGTCGCTGCTGCTGGCGGTAGTGCTCATCTACGCCATCCTGGCCTCGCAGTTCCGCAGCTTCGCGCAGCCGCTGGCCATCA
>JBBTDS010000359.1:0-14060 GCA_038060875.1 Acidobacteriota bacterium
CGCCCAGGGCGCCGAGAATCTCGTACGGCCCAAGCCGCGTTCCGGGCGCAAGCTCCATCTCCGTTCCTCCGTCGTGCCAGTTTACCAGGGTTGCCGGCGCCGGCAGTTGACACCCGCCCCCCCGCCGTCATAGTATTCCCTCAGGCCGCTTTAGGAGGATAAGATGCGAACGCTGGTTACTCCGCTGCTCGTCCTGCTCCTCTTCGCCGGAGCGATTCACGCCCAAGTCTTGACCGGCACCATCACCGGTCTGGTAGTGGACCCAACCGAGGCCGTCATCCCCGGCGCCGCGGTCACCGTGAAGGACCTGTCCACCGGCAGGGAGTACAAGACGGTTTCCGACAGTACCGGCGCCTTCACCGTCACTAACCTGCCCAACGGCTTCTTCAGCGTGCTGGTGGACGCCAAGGGCTTCGCCAAAGTGAACATCGAGCGCGTCCAGGTGTACCTGTCCCAGACGGCCAAGGTGACCGCCCGGATGGAGCTTGCCAAGCTGGGCGCCGAGGTGGTCGTCCTGGCCGAGCAGACGGTCATACAAACCGAGTCGGCTGAGCTAAAGAACAGCATCGACCGGGCGCAGATCATCAACCTGCCGCTGCCCACCCGCAACCCGCTGGACTTGGTGCGCGTGATGCCCGGCATCGCCACGCCCACGTCGTCGGGGATTGCCGATTCCTTCGTACACGGCTTGCGCGGCAATTCCACCAACCTCACCCAGGACGGCATCAACGTCGCCGACAACTTCGTCAAGACCAGCGCGTTCTTCGCCATCAGCGCGCCCACGGTGGACACGGTCGGCGAGTTCAACGTCTCCATCGGCGGCATCGGGGCCGACGCCGGCTTTGGCGCCGCGCAGGTGAGCATCCGCACCCACCGCGGCTCCAACGAGTTCCACGGCTCGCTGTTCTGGTTCCAGCGCAACGACAACCTCAACGCCAACGTCTGGTTCAACAACGCCGCGAACGTGCCCCGGCCCTTCCAGTTGCAGAACCGCATCGGCGCCAGCGCCGGCGGCCCCGTTTACATCCCCAAGATCTACGACGGGCGCAACCGCACCTTCGTCTTTGGCACTTACGAGGCGTACCGCGAGCCGCTCTCGCGCAGCCGCACCCGCACCGTGCTGACGCCGGACGCCCGCAAGGGCCTGTTCACCTACGTGCCCACCTCCGGCGGCGCGCCCCAGCAGGTGAACCTGCTGACGCTGGGCACCCTCGGCGCCAGCACCTCTCCTCCCGCCCTCAACCCGGCCGTCATGGACATCTACAACGCCGAGGTGCCCACCGCCGGCCTGAGCGACACCGGCTGTGCCGGCGACACTTACAACATCCGCTGCTTCGTCTTCAACCTGCCCGGCAAGAACATCGTTGATCGCTACACCCTGCGGGTGGACCAGCAGCTCACCAACAACCACTCCCTCGAGTTCGTCTTTAACCAGTCTGACTTCGACAGCACGCCCGACCTGCTGAACGGCATCGAGCCTAGATTCCCCGCCAAGGACCCCAAGGCCCGCGGCGGCAGCCAGGCCTCGCGGCGGCAGGTGCTTACCTGGGCCTGGCAGGCCATCTTCGGATCGTCCAAGACCAACGAATTGCGGTTCGGCTACACGCGCGCTCCGGTAGGCTTCAATCTCTTCGAGAACTACAAGGAAACCGGCGGCTACCAGATGGGGGTGGGCACGGTGACCGATCCCATTTACACCCAGACCAACATGCCGCAGGGGCGCAACACCCCGGTGCGGCAGTTGATCGAGAACTTCGCCTGGGTCCGGGGCGGCCACTCGCTGCGCTTCGGCGGCGAGTACCGGCAGATCCTCGCCAACTCTTACTTCTACAACACCGTCGTGCCTCTGGTGACACTGGGCTCGAACTCCGCCAACCCCAACGGCATTACCGCCGCCAAGTTCCCTGGAGGAATCAGTTCGGGGGACCTGGGCCGCGCCGGCGGCATCTTCAACCTGGTCACCGGGCTGCTCGGCTCCGTCCAGCAGGGCTTCAACCACACTTCCCCGAAATCCGGGTTTGTCCCGGATGTCCCCCGCCGCATCGATCCCATCCAACACAATCTCTCCTGGTACGCCCAGGACAGCTTCAAGTTCCGCAGCAACCTGATGGTGCAGTACGGCGTGCGCTACGAATACCAGGGGGTGTTTGACCTGCGCAACGGGCTGGTACTGCTGCCTCAGGACGGAACCGCCGGCTTGTGGGGGCCGGCCGGCGTCGGCAACCTCTTCAGCCCGCGCGCCACTCCGGCCATGACCGACACGCTGCTGAACTTCGCCGGCGGGCGCAACAACAAGCCAATCTACCAGCGGGACCTGAACAACTTCGCGCCCTACCTGGGCTTCGCCTGGGATCCTTGGAAGAACGGCCGGACCTCCATCCGCGGCGCCTTCTCCTCGCACTACACGCAGGACGGAATCACCTTGTTCCAACTCGCCTCGACCGGCAACACCGGCCTGTTTAGCGTGCTGGCCAACAATGTCCCCCCCGGCGTCTTCTCAAACAAGTCCAATCCCGCGCCGGCCGCTCCGACCGCCGCCTTCCCCGTCTCTCAGCGAGCCAACTTCAACGCCAACACCGGCGCCGCCCTCTGGCACTTCGATCCCACCCTGCGGACCCCCTACGTGCTGGAGTGGAACCTGGCCATCCAGCGCGAGCTGTGGAACCGCCTGGCGCTTGAGGTCCGCTACGTGGGCAACCACGCCGTCAAGCAGTTCCGCGCCTGGAGCGTTAACGAGCTGGATTTCGTCAACAACGGTTTGCTCCAGGAGTTCCGCAACGCGCAGAGGAACCTTTCGATCGGCAGGACCAGTTTCGCCAACCAGGGCCTGGCCGGCCAGTCGCCGCTGCCCATCTTCGAGAAGCTGTTTGCGGGATTGCCGGCCGCCTCCGGCTTCGCCAACAGCGCCTTTGTGACCCAGATCAACCAGAACCAGATCGGCGCCATGTTTGACACCGTCCGGCGCTCGGCCACCTACCGCGCCAACCGCGAGGCCAATTACCCCTTGAACTTCTTCGTGGCCAACCCGTTTGCGGCCAACGCCTCGTCGGTTGACAACTCGAGCTGGTCTTACTACCACGGCTTGGAGGTGGAGCTGAACCGCCGTTTCGCCAGCGGCCTGTTCTTCGGCACCAACTACACCTTCAGCAAAGTGCTGGCCGACACCACCTTCCTGACCAGCCAGAACGAATCCCAGAACTACCGCTCGCTGCTTAATCGCTCGCTGGATAAGGCCCGGGCGGCGTTCGACGTCCGGCATGCCTTCTCGGCCAACTTCCTCTACCCGCTGCCCATTGGCCGGGGCAAGCGGCTGGCCGGCTCCGTGCCCGTGGTCCTGGACAAGCTTATTGGCGGCTGGAACCTGAACGGCATCACCCGCTGGAACAGCGGAGCCCCGTTCACCGTCACCTCAGGGCGCTCTACCACGGGCTCGCTGGTCGGCGCCACTGCTGTGGTGCGCAACATGACCGCCAGCCAGTTGCAGGAGCACGTCGGGGTCTTTCGCCACCCGAGCGGCGTATTCTGGCTGAACCCCGACTCGGGGCTGGTGACGGTCGCCGGCGCCGCCAGCCGGGCCGTCTTCTGCTCGCCTGGCCAGACCACTCCATGCTTCGATCATCCTGGAGTCAACGAAGAAGGGAACCTGCCCTTCCTGGGCATCAATGCCCCGCGCTTCTTCAACCAGGACGTTGGTATCGCCAAGCGCACCCGCATCCCGTCCATCAGCGACCGGTTCGACGTCGAGCTTCGCCTGGAGCTGTTCAACGCCTTTAACAACCCGAACTTCACCGGCCTCCAGACCGGCATCGACAGTTCCACTTTCGGCAAGCTGACCGCCACCGTGGACACCGTGCGCGGCGGCGGCGTCACCTCGCGCATCATCCAGTGGGCGTTGCGCATCAACTGGTAGGGGTCGGGGATGCCCGACCCCTACTGACGCGGCCCCATTGGAGCGGGTCGGCGGTATACTGGCAATAGGAAGTATCGTTAGGTTAGTCGAAGGGGGTTTATGCACAAGCTGATAGCGATGCGCGCGCTTGCCGTGTCTTTGGCCCTGATCGCCGGCCCAACCTTGTTGCCGGCCCAGGTTACCGGCCGCCTGAGCGGCTCGGTGCTGGATCCGACCGGCAGCGCCGTCCCCGGCGCCAAAGTGGACCTGTTGCTCGCCGGCGGCAGCACGCCGGTGCTTTCTTTCACCACCACCAGCGAAGGGCTGTTCACCATGATCGGGGTGCGGCCCGATTTCTACGACCTGGTGGTGGAAGCCGCGGGCTTCCAGAAACACACGATCCGGCGGGTCAAGATCGACCCCGGCCGGGAAACCAGCCTCCCGCCCATCAAGCTCGAACTCGGCGCAGTCACTGCGACCGTCGAAGTCATCAGCACGATCCAGGGAGTGCAGACTACCAACGCGGAGATCTCCACCACCGTCACCAACGAGCAGGTGCGCCGGCTGCCGCTGATGAATCGCAGCCCGCTGGCATTGATCCTCACCCAGGCTGGGGTCACCTCCGGCCGCGGCAACACCGTGATCAACGGCCAGCGCACCTCCTTCGCCAGCGCCACCCTGGACGGCATCAATATCCAGGACAACTTCATCCGCGCCAACGCGCTGGACTTCCTGCCCAACCTGCTGCTGCTCGATCAGATCGCCGAGGTCACCGTGGTGACTTCCAACCCGGGCGCCATGTTCGCCGGCGGCACGGCCCAGGTGAGCTTCGTAACGCCGTCGGGCGGCAATGCCTTCCATGGCTCCCTGTACTGGTACAACCGGAACAACGCCCTGGCCGCCAACACCTGGTTCAACAATCGTGACGGAATCAACCGGCCGTTCCTGAACCAGAACCAGGCCGGCGGCTCGCTGGGCGGGCCCATCCTGAAGGACAAGCTGCTGTTCTATACCAACTACGAAGCCTTCCGCCTGCACCAGCAGAGCACCGCCAACCGCACCCTCTTGACCACGGACGGCCGGCAGGGGATTTTCACTTACCGCGACGCGGCGAGCGCGATCCGAAAAGCCAACGTGTTGCAGCTTGCCGGAGTCGCGGCCGACCCCGCTCTCCAGCAGGTGCTTCAGCAGGTGCCCGGCCCGGAGAAGATCAATAACTTCCGCTTGGGCGACAGCAGCGAATCCCTGTTGCGCAACACCGGCGGCTATTCCTTCCTGCTGCGCAACAACCGGATTCGGGACAACTACACTCTCAAGATCGATTACCTGCTCTCGACCAGGAACGCGTTTGCGGGCACCTTCACCTGGAACCGGGATGTGGTGGACCGCACCGACCTGGCCAACGATTACTCAGTGGCGCCCAAGGTTTCCAACGACGACGCCAAGAAGCTGCTTTCGCTGGTCTGGCGCTGGAATCCCACCCCCCGCTTCACCAACGAGCTACGTGGCGGCTTCAACCTGGCGCCGGCCACCTTCCTGACCTCGGAGAAGTTCGGCGCCCACATCCTGGCCGGGATGATCTACGGCAATCCGCTCAACACCTTTCGCGCCCAGGGGCGCGACACCAACACTTACAGCCAGCAAAGCAATTCGAGCTACGTAGTCTCCAGGCACAATCTTCAGTTCGGCTTCCAGGCGCAGCAGATCCGTGCCGCCCCATTCAACGATGCGGGCATCACGCCCACCTACAACCTGGGAATCGGCACTGGCAACCAGGGCCTGACGGCGGCTCAGTTGTCCGGGATCAGCTCCGCCGATCTGGCAGCCGCCAACGCCATGCTGGCCACCATGGCCGGCTATGTCACCAGCTACACCCAGACCTTCAACATCACCAGCCGCAGCTCGGGCTTTGTCAATGGCGCAACGCGTTTGCGGCATTTCCTGCTGGACAACTACGCCGGGTATTTCCAGGACAGTTGGAAGGTGAAGCCCCGTCTGACCCTTACCCTCGGTGTGCGGTACGACTATTTCGGCCGCGTCGATGAACGGGACGCGCTCGGCCTGCTGCCCGTCGTTCAGGGCGGCAACGCCATCGCCACGCTGCTTTCCAATGCCACGCTCGATTTCGCCGGCGGCGCGGTTGGCCGTCCCTGGTACAACAAGGACCCGAACAACTTCGCGCCCAACGTCGGCCTGGCCTGGGACCTGTTTGGGAACGGGCGCACGGCGCTCCGGATGGGGTACAGCATCGGCTTCGTCAACGACGAGACCATCCGCGCCGTTGACAACAACGTCGGGACCAACAGCGGTCTGTCGGCGGCCTCCACTGCCGCCGGCTTGAACGGCCGCGTTAGTACCGGCCTGCCGCCGGTGACCGTGCCCCAGTTCAAGGTGCCGCGCACCTTCGAGGACAACTACCGGCTCAACACCCAGAGCGCCTTCGGGATCCCCGATCCCAACCTGCGAACGCCGTATGTCCAGCAGTGGACCTTCGGCATCCAGCAGGAGCTGAGGGGCCTGGTGGTTGAGATCCGCTATGTCGGCAACCACGGCACCAAGGAATTCCGGGCCTTCGACTACAACCAGGTCGTGATTAAGGAGAACGGATTCCTGGATGATTTCCGCCGCGCCCAGAACAACGGAAACCTGGCGCTGGCGGCCAGAGGGTCTTTCAACCCCGCCTATGACCCGGCTGTCCCCGGCAGCCAGCCGCTCACCGTCTTCCCCCGGCTCGCCAGCGGCGGGCTGTTCTCGAACTCCACCATTCAAAACCTGATCCGGCAGGGACAGGTCGGAGAGCTTGCGTCAACCTACCAGATCAACGGGCTCAACGGTCCGGTCAGTTTCTTCCGCAATCCCTTCGCGCTCGGCGCGAACATGGTGACCAATTACAGCAACACCACCTACAACGCCCTCCAGGTGGACGTTCGCCGCCGCGTGGCCAGGGGGCTGGTGGTCCAGGGAAACTACACCTGGTCCAAAGCCATGGGCGACGCCTCCGGCGACGGCCAGACGCGGTTTGAGGCTTTCCTGGACAACGACAACGCCAAGATCGAGCGCGCCCGCGCGCCCTACGACCTGACCCACGTCATCAAGGCCAACGGGCTGTATGACCTGCCGTTAGGCCGCGACCGCCGGGCCAACTTCAAGCCGCTCGAGCGGCTGCTGAGCGGATGGAGCGTCTCCGGCAACATGACCTGGCAGGCGGGCACGCCTTTCTCGGTGTCCTCGGGCCGCGGAACGCTCAACCGCGGCGCCCGCTCGGGCGTGAACACGGCCAACACGACCCTCACCAAGGGCGAACTGGACAAGTTGTTCAAGCTGCGCATCGCCGGCAACGGGCCCTATTTTTCCGCTCCCTCGATGACCGGTCCCGATAACCGTGCGGTCGCTGCCGATGGCCGGCCGCCGTTCGACGGCCAGGTCTTTTTCCATCCCGGCGCCGGGACCCTGGGGGGATTGCAGCGCCGCATGTTCTCCGGACCGTGGGTCTTCGGCATGGATTTCGGAGTCCAGAAGAACACCCGCATTACCGAGCGGCATTCCGTCGAGCTGCGCATGGAGTCGTCCAACATCTTCAATCACCCCACCTGGTACGTCGACGATCAATCCATCGAATCGACCAACTTCGGCCGCATCACCAGCCCCTTCTATGGACGGCGGCTGATCCAGTTCGGCCTGTACTACCGCTTTTAACCCGAGGGCCGTCGTAGGGGTCGGGCGTGCCCGACCCCTACAATGCCGAATCCGCCCGGCCCCTTCGCCGAATGCTCGCGGCCCCTTCGCTGAATCCTCGCGGCCCCAGCGCGAATCTCCCTATTTGGCAGGCTGCGTGCTGCCGATAAGGACAGAGGAAACAGGAGGTCGCATATGTGGGTCGGCTTCGGCATCGCCATGTTGGTCATTCTGGGCATGTTCTTCTCCATGATTTCCTCGCCTCCCAAAATCCGCGACGAGTAGCGTTTTAACACGGGCTCGCCCCGTCCGGCCACGTCTCCGTGTAAAATCTCCTTGATGCGAAAAGCTCTTCCCTTCCTGCTGGCCAACCTCTGCCTGGCCCAATACGACGTTCTGATTCACGGCGGCCGCCTGGTGGACGGCGCCGGCGGCCCCTGGTTCCTGGCCGATGTCGCCCTCAAGGGCGACAAGATCGCCGCCATCGGCCCGCTCTCCGGCGCCCAGGCTGCCCTGCGGATCGACGCCCGCGGCATGGTCGTCGCCCCCGGCTTCATCGACATCCATACCCACGCCCGCCGCGGCATCTTCCAGATCCCCACCGCCGAGAACTACATCCGCCAGGGAGTCACCACCTTGATCGAGGGCCCGGACGGCGGCTCGCCGCTGCCGCTGCGCGCCTTCCTGGAGAAGCTGGGGCGCACGCCGATCTCGGTCAACTTCGGCCTGCTGGCGGGGCAGGGCACCATCCGCCAGGAGATTATGGGGCGCGAGAACCGCCCCGCCACTCCGGCCGAGATCGAGAAGATGAAAGATCTCGTCCGCCAGGAGATGCGAGGCGGCGCCTTCGGGCTCTCCACCGGGCTGTTTTACGTGCCGGGCAACTACACGCCCACTGAAGAAGTTATCGAGCTGGCCAGGGTGGCCGGCCAACTGGGCGGCGTGCACATCTCGCACATGCGCGACGAGGCGGCCGGGATCCTCGACAGTGTGCGCGAGACCATCCGCATCGGCGAGCAGGGCGGCCTCCCCACCCAGCTCACCCATCACAAGATCATCGGCGCCGGCAACTGGGGCCGGAGCCGGGAGACCCTGCGGCTGGTCGAGGAAGCCCGCGCCCGCGGCGTCGATGTCACCATCGACCAGTACCCCTACACCGCCTCCTCGACCGGCTCCTCGGCGTTGATCCCGCAGTGGGCGCAGGCCGGCGGCCAGCGCGGCCTCACCGAGCGCCTGCGCGACCCCGCCCAGCGGGCCAAGATCAAGGCCGGCATCATCGACCGCATCAAGAACGACCGCGGCGGCGGCGACCCCAAGAACGTCGTCTTCGCCAACTGCGGCTTCGATCCCAGCCTGGCCGGCAAGAACCTCGCCCAGCTCACCGAGCAGCGCGGCCTGCCCGGCACGGCCGAAAACGCCGCCGACCTCGTGCTCGAACTCGAGCGGAAGGGCGGCTGCCAGACCATCTACCACGCCATCGCCGAAGAGGATGTCGAGCGCATCATGCGCTCGCCGCTCACCATGATCGGCTCCGACGGCGAGATCCCCACTTTCGGGCACGGGGCTCCGCACCCGCGCAGCTACGGCACATTTGTACGGGTGCTCGGCCGCTACGTCCGCGAGCGCAAGGCCATCAGCCTGGAGGAGGCCATCCGCAAGATGACCTCGATGCCGGCCGCGCGCCTGCGCCTGCCCGACCGCGGCTTGCTCCGCCCCGGCATGCAGGCCGACATCGCCATCTTCGACCCCGCCACCGTCACCGACAAGGCGACCTTCCAACAGCCGCACCAGTACGCCGAGGGCGTCCGCGACGTGTTCGTGAACGGCAGGCCGATAGTGCTGAACGGCAAGGTGACCGAGGAACGCCCGGGCCGCCTGCTATATGGGCCGGCGCACCTGCCCGGCCCCGCTGCGGGTCAACCGAAGTAGACCTGCTCGAACGCCGCCCGGAACTTGGCCATGTCCTGCTCGGCGCCGATGGTCACCCGCAGCATGTGGTCCAGCGGCGGGAACGGCCGGCCAACGGCGATCCCCTTCTCCCACAGGGCCTGGCCCAGCTCGCGCACGTCGCGGCCCACGTCGATCATCATGAAGTTGGCCTGCGGCTCGATGTAGCCCAGCTTCTTCTGGCGCAGCCACTCGCACAGCCCGCCGCGCACGCGGGCCAGCCGGGCGCGCCGCTCGGCGATCGGCCGCGGCCCCTCTTCCAGCGCCGCCAGCACCGCCCGCGCGCTCACGTACGAGATCACGCCGGCGCGGAACGGCCGCATTCTCTGGATGAGATCGGGCCTGGCGCACCCGAATCCCACTCGCAGCCCCGCCATTCCGTAAATCTTCGAGAACGTGCGCGTGACCACCACCTCCTTGCCCTGCCGCACATAGGGAAGCGCGCTGATCTCCTCGTAGCCCTCGACGAAGTGGAGGTAAGCTTCATCGACCAGCAGCACCGTGTCGCGCGGGAGATTCTGCGCCAGCCAGGCCACCTCGGCCTTCGGAGTAAGGTTGGCGGTGGGGTTGTTCGGGTTGCACAGGTAAATCACCCCCCCGCCGGCTCGCGTCGCCTCCTCGGCCAGGCGTCTCACGTCGGCCGCGTAGTCTTTGGTGAGCGGCACGCGGATGACCTTGCGGCCCAGCGCGGCCGTTATGTCTATCGGCGCCTCGAAAGTGGGCACCGGGGTGATCAAGGGGCGCGTCGGCGAAGTGAACGCGTCCACGGCGATGTGCAGGATCTCGGCCGAGCCTGCCCCCACCAGCACCTGCGCCGGCTCAAGCTGCTCGTTGCGCGCGATGGCGGCGTAGACGTCCGGCATTTCCTGGTAGTGATAGCGCCAGGCGAGAGGCAGCGCCTCGCTCATCGCCTTGATCGCCGCCGGGCAGGGGCCGTCCGGGTTCTCGTTGGCGTTGAGCCAGACCATGCCGGGGGGCGCTTTCCTCTCCAGCAGCGACCGCTGCGCCAGCGCCCGCTCGGCCCCCATCGACGCGGCCGCCCCCAGCCAGGCCAGCTTTCCCGTGAAGCGACGCCGTGAAATCATCCGCCCTCCTTGTTCCCGTCGCTGTATGATACCTCAGTGGGGGAGGGTTTATGAATTCGCTGTCGCTTCCCGCAATGGTAGTGCTGGCGGCCGCTGTGTCGCCGCTGGCCGCCCAGCAGAAACCGCAACCGAAGCCGAGCGCCACCGCCACCGGTGTCTTCGTGGGGCGCAGCGGCAAGCCGATGGCCAAGGCGCGCGTCATCCTCGGCCAGGTGGCCGGGGACCAGGACACCACCCAGGCCCGCATCAAGCTGCCCGCCTCGGCGCCGTCAGCCACTACCGACGATCAGGGCCGCTTCGAGTTCAAGGGCTTCACACCCGGCGAATACACCATCGTCTACACGCCGTCCGGAGCAACCGCCATCTTTCCGGCCGAGATCAGCGTCAAGGCCTTCCAGATCGTGGTCAAGTCGATCGCGCCGCTGCTGCGCGGCGTCGAGCTTGGCAAGGGCCTGCCGTTCGACGAGCGCGAATGGGGGCGCTACTTCATCTTGCTGAAAGGCCACACTTTTTGGGGGCAAGGTCCCGAGATGAAGATCTGGAACGCCACCGCCCGCTGGGGTAAGAACGGCCCCTACATGGAACTGCGCCGCGGCTTCCTCTGGCTCCAGAAGATCGACGACAAAACCGCGATCAAGTTCGACGCCTGGAGCTACTGAAGCTCACGCAGGGCGTCATCAACCGCCAGATACAGCGGCGGCCTTCGTGGTAACGTGAGGGCATGAGCGCTGCTACTGTGCTTGATGGTCTTTTGGACCCCTTAAGCCGTTGTCTGGACGCCGAGTCCGCTCGGCGGCTGGTCGAGCTGCGCGTTGCTCCTCCAGTCCAGGAGAGAATCGACACGCTCGCTGAGCGTGCCAACGAGGGCCTGCTCACCGACGACGAGCACGCCGAGTATGAGGCGTTGATCAACGCAGCCGACTTCATCTCAATCCTAAAGCTCAAGGCCCGCCAGCATCTGCACTCGAATAGCCAATAGCAATGGAGGCCGCAGCGCGCAGGCCAAGGCCAGATTGTCGAAATCGTCCGACGCGCCACTGTCCAAGTGCTCGCAATGAATGATGCCCGCCGCCTCGAGTTAAGAGCAGAGCTACTGGTACGCAGCGAACTGTAGCGAGGTGTGTGCCAGAGACGGCGCAGGCCAAACCGCCCTGCCCCTCGCCACGCCAGCCGCAGCGTGAGATGGAGCTCACGCGGCGAGTTGGCCGAGTTCTGAAGACTGATTATGCCGCTGGTGCCACTCGGCTGCGGCGTGCCGGGCATTTGCTGTCCACCGATCGGACGATCCGGCCTGGCCGCGTCGCCGCACAAACTTCACGTGACTGCCTTTCTGGCTGATTTCGACGAATTCCGCTGCCTCAAGCCGGCGCTTGACCTCGCGGAAGGGCTGGGGCCTAAGCCGCGCCAACCTCAACCTCGATCACGCGAACCTTGGGTGGACGGGTGGCTTGCGGCGGTTCGAAGTGAAGCTCCAGTGCTTCCTTCAAGTTGGCGAGAGCGTCTTCTTCGGTCTCGCCTTGGCTGGCAACGTCGACTTCGAGGCACTGAGAGACGTACCACTTCCCTTCACGCCAGACGGTCGCGGCGAATGGTCGCTTCATGACCACATTCTTTCATGTCGCGGCGCAGCGTGGCAGCTTGGCTGCCGATGAACGGCGCCGCGTTTTCACGTCACTCGGCCGGCCAAGTCCACATCCCCTCTCAACCGCGCTGCCCCCCTACCACGCCAGCCCTGGCGTGAGCTGCAACTCGATCGCAGCGCTTGATATCGAGCGCCTCAGGATCCGAAGTACCCGCGGTCGATCATCAGCCGCAGGTATTCTTCGCCCGTCATCTCACAATCGATGAGGCTCAGCAGTTCCTGTTTGGAAAGGCGAACCTGCTTGGCCATCTCGCTAAGCAACCAGTCGTCAACCTTCCGTTGCCCGTGGCTGAGCCGCGTCCGAATGGCTCGCCGCCGGCCGCCCGCAACGAGCCAGAACATCGTATGGTGCGCAGCCTCGATCTTGACGAAGCCTGTGTTCAACAGCGCGGTCATTACGGCGCGGACATGGATCTCCGTCATGCAACTTCGAGGGCCGCCACCAACGCCTGCAACCCGCGCTTAAGCTCGCGTGCGTCGCTGGCCAGTTGGCTGTCGCGCGCCTCCGCGATCCAATCCCAGGTGGTCGCGAAGTCCGCGGCGAAGGCTTCCAAGGCCTCCTGCTCATCGCGTCCGTAGCCCGAGATCCCAAGCGGCTCGTACTCGATGAAGCAGTACGGCCCGCGCCGCCGCACGCTGAGGTTAATCCGCTCGCGCAGCCGGAACGTCCGGCCTTGCCACATGATATGCGTGACGGCTTCCGTCGCGTTACTGGCCAGCGTCGCCGGGTTCCTGATCAACCGCCGGAGCTTATCCCCGCCCCGGCCTTTAGGCCCGCCGGGGCCGACCAGAATTCGCCGCCGCATGATGCGCGCCACGCTGATGCCAGTATACCGCTTTGGGGTACGCCTGCCGCCGAGTCAACGGCTCGCCGCCGCACACTGAAGTGTGGGCCACATGGGGCAGCGCACCGTTTAGCGTGGCGCTGCGGGCTTCAGCCCGCAGCCGCTCGATCCCGATCCGGTCTACTCAATCATCCCCGATACGAACAACCCTGGGGAAGCCCCAAAACCGCGGGCTGCGGCCCACTCCTGCCTCGGCAGGCGGCCGTGCAGTCGCCATTCCAGACAGGTGTACACCCAAGCTCAGCTTCCTCAGAATGCCGGAACGCGCCCCGCGGATCGTTAGGCCGGTCACACCCTGTTCCACCCGCCCAATCCGTTGAAAATAATCGCCGGAAACCTGCGCCCGCGGCCAACCCTTGACAGGCAGGTCTATTCTGGAACCGGGGGCGCGCGCGGCTCGGTGCCCTTGCTGAGCCGCGACCGGGTACCCTCTGGGCGGGGAGCGGAGGCGCAATCATTTCCTTCGCCGCGTACAACCGGGCTGCCCCGCTACCACGCCAGCCGCAGCGTGAGCTGCAACTCGCGCGGCGAGTTGGCCGAGTTCTGGAGACTGATGATGCCGCTGGTGCTGCTCGGTTGCGGCGTGCCGGGGTTGTTCAGCACGTTGAAGAAATCGGCGTTGAAGCGGATCTCGACGCGCTCGGTGACGCGCACGGCCTTGAAGATCGAAGCGTCCAGGCCGAAGCTCCACGGCCCCGGCCTGAACTGGTTGCGCCAGGGATGCAGATTGTTGTCCATCGACACCCGCTGGAGCGTGCCGTCCTTCAGCGGCACCCACACCGTGTTGCTGTCGTAGAACTGTGCCAGCGGGTCGCCGGGCTTGCCGCCGTCGGCCGGAATGGGGATGACCGGCTGGTGGGCCGGCTGGTAGTTGGCCGGCACGCCCATCAGTCCATTGGGCCGGCCCTGGGCGTCGTAGCTGTTGATGCGGGTGGCCGGGATGTAGCCGTTGAAGTAGAGGTAACCGGGGATGCAGG
>JBBTDS010000360.1:0-1349 GCA_038060875.1 Acidobacteriota bacterium
ATAGTACAAATGGAGAACGCCCATTCTACACGTACTCACTTTGCGGCGAAGCCGCCCTGTGCCATCATGCGCGACCTCGGCCGGGCGGTGACCGCAGCGGCCAGCGACCTGGTAAAAACCCTGGGGCGTTCGATCCCGGTGCTGGCCTGTCACCTTCACTTTCTCCGCGATGTCGGCACGGACCTGCTCCGCGAGGCGCACGACCAATTGCGCAGTTTGTTCCGTCGGCTGGATGTGCGCAAGGATCTGCGATCCCTCGCTCGCGAGCAGGGACGCCGGCTCGGAACGGCCCTGGACGAGGCCCGCGACGAGTTTCGTATCTGGCAGTCGGAATCTCCCGCGGACTCTCGCCTTCCCGAAGGTTCCGCCGGGATGGTGGCCGTCCGCTCCCTGGCCCAATGGGCGCTGGACTACGCGGCCGATGGGAACGACCAGGGCTTCCCGTTTGACCTGCCCTAGCTGGATCTCTACGTCCGCTGCCTCCACGTGGCCTGGGCGGTGGAGGCCTTTCTTCGCCATCCTCCGGCCGACCAGAAAGTGGTGAAGGCGCTCCAGCGGCTCGATCGTATCTTGAGGCCCATCGACGGCGGTGTTTCCCCTCTTGGCCAGGTGGCCAAGACCTTGAGTGAACGGGCCGATCTCTTCACCGAATTGCGCGACGCGCTTCGCTTGAGGGAACGGAAACCAGGCGGGCCCGACGCCGGCCAGAGCGTGGAAACGCTGCGTGACATCCGCCAGGCCGTCGACGATCTGGCCGATTCCTTGCGCCAGCGGCGCCCTGAGCGCGGCCCGGCCAAAGACGCGCGGCAGGCCATCGACATTGTGTTGGCCCACCTCGAACGTCACGGAAACTTCCTTTGGGGCCATGCCATTCCCATGCCGGACCAACTGGGCGGAGGCATCCGTCTGGTCGATCGCACCAACAACATCCTGGAAGGATTCTTTCACACGATGAAACACGGCGAACGCCGGCGCAGCGGTCGCAAGGACCTGGCCCAGGACTTCGAACGGCTCCCGCCGGCCGCCGCGCTCGCCGCCAACCTGACGCGGCCCGATTATGTGTCGATCGTCTGCGGTGGTTCACTCCCCCAGCTTCCCCAGGCCTTCGCAAGACTCGACGCCGGAGATCGCCGCCGCTCGCTGGCCGCTCGTTCCAGCAACGGTAAACCAAGTTGCGAAGTGGAAAGTGCGTCGCTCAACGCCATGGACCGTCGGCTTGTGAGGACCAAGGAGCTCGAACGGTGCGTTCTGGCCGCCGCTGGATGTCACGCATAGAGCCAATTGGGGGATCTAAGGCGTCTCGGCAACCGACTTTTGACGTCGTAGAAAATGCGCAAACATGCGCTAGC
>JBBTDS010000361.1:0-53370 GCA_038060875.1 Acidobacteriota bacterium
ACGTTGAATCCACCACGGTAGCCTGGAATGCCTATGCTATCGCAGGGCACCTAGCGCCGATCGGGTTGGCGACGAGAACAGAGTGAACACGAAAAGGTGGGACCGCATGCCTGACGGCGTGCCCCCGGGAAGGAGCAGCGACATATGGCCTACGAGTATCGCTTGGAAGACATCGAGGCGGACAAAACTGCTGAGATAAAGAGGAAGAAGGAGGAACAGCGGACGAAACAAGAGGAGGCGTGGAGAGAGCAGAAGGAGGATCCAAAGGCGCCGCCGGCGGAGGAGACGGTTCGCTGTTAACGCTCACCAACCAGTCTGACCGCGCAATGGATCTGGCCCGTGGCGCAACCTCCGACTCTTTCGGTTGCTTGCCCGGCGGAGACAATTGGTACGACCTCAAGGCATCTCGGAATAATGAAATGCTTATTGGAAGGAACCGGCCCAACAAGGGCATGCACCCGGCCGCCCAAAAACCGGGCGGCGGGTGATACCCGAGTCGTTAGGCCGACCGTTTCACCGCGAAACCGCCTGCCCTACATACCCCACTACCGGAGGGGCTCTCGGCCCCGGCTTTTCTCCAAGAATGTAGAAACTCCAGGGACAGGCGTTCTTGCCTGTTAGGCGGGGCATTCTTGCCTGTCACCGACCGGCAGGAATGCCGGTCCCACAGCCGCTACGCCGCCTGCACGGTCACCATGAAGGGCTGGGACGTGCGCCCGTCAATGGTGAGCGTCAGCGGAACCTGCGGCCCGGGGGCGACACTGGGCGTAACGGTGAACTGGACCAGCGAGTAACCCGGTTGCGGGGCGGGAGAGACCGCGCTCGCCTGGATCTCAACTCCGCCGACCGTCACGCGCACGCGGCCGGGCGCGATCACCGCTCCGGGTTCAGCCAGGCTGTTCACCACCAGCGTTACCACCTCTCCGACGCGCACCGGCCGTGTGGTACCCGGCAGGGGCGCCGTTCCGACGCCCAGGCCCGCGATAACCGGCGGCGGCAGATCGATGGCTACCACCACCGGATAGCTCTGCTCGGTTCCGCTTTGCAGCCGCAGGACCGCCGGCCCGGTGGGGAAGGTCGCCGGGATCTGGAACAACAACTGACCCGGCGCCATCGGCTGCACACTCAGGCGCGTGCCATTCAAGGTGAGGTTCAGTTCAGCAGGGTTGCTCGAGAAGTTCGATCCCTGCAACAGGGCCAGACCGCCGGGGAAGACGCCGGGCTGCCCGTTGGCCGGGTTCACCAGTTGCGAGCTGATGACGGGCAGTTGCGAATTGGCGGGCTGCACCTGGAAACCGAACGGCTGTGAGGAGACCTGAAGTCCGGTCACCACGCTGACCAGAGTCGAGCCGGCCGCCGCCGAAGGCGCCACCGCAACGTTGGCCAGCAGCCGAGTCGGGCTCAGCACCCACGTGCGCCGCACCACCACGTCGCTCGATCCAAAGCCGACGCGGGTGTCTTCGCTGAAGCTCGTATTGATTCCCGTGATCTCAACCATCGACTCGGCGCCAGCCGCCAGCGCGGACTGCGACAGCAGCACGCCGGGCGCATCGCCCGGCTCGTAGGCGAAGGTGGGCGGCGTCCGGCCCTGGAGGAACAGCGAGCTCTGGCCGTCGCTGGCGAGCGCGATGACGTTGGCCCGGTGCCCGCCCGCCGCCGGCGGCGGAACCACCACCACACGCCCTTCCTCCGCGCTCCGTACCGCTGCCTGCACACCGTCGAACAGGATGCGGGTGTCCGGTCCCAGGTTCGTGCCGGTGACCACCGCGAGGCGGTTGCCGGTAACGTCCAACTCGGAGGTGACCGAGCTGACGAGCGGCGGCTGCCGGTTCACCGCGTTCAGTCCCGAGGGCAGCACGTACAGGTCGCTGTTGTAAGAGAACACCAGGTGGCGCGGCCCCGGACCGGAGAGCGGATTGAAGCCGAAATCGACCTGGAGGAACCGGGGATCCTGGCTGTAGGCGCGCGTCTGCGCCACGGCCGCGGCCCCGCCCAGCACGGTCACGCTCAAGGTGGGCAGCGGCGCGCCGCCCGACGTCAGTCCCATGCCCTCGCTGGAAGCCAGCAGGAACAACCGCGGACCATTGATGTTCAGAAACGCCGGCTTGACCGCCACCGAGCCAGGAAAACTGTAGGTGGTCACGCCATGCAACTGCAGCGCCCCGCGGCGCCGAACCGTGAAGTTAATCCCTTCGGCCGCCATGCCGGCGTTGACGAAAATCGTCAGCGCCTGCTCGGGGTTCTTGGTTCCCGGGTAGAACAGTGTCTCAAAGGGATCTCCCGCCGGGAACGCGCGGTTGAGCTGATCCACTGGCAGCACGATCGCCGCCGGCCCCAGGTCGGGTTGCGGCGAGGGCGGCAGCGGATGCACGTAGACGTAATACTGGCCGGGCGACAGACCCTCGATGCGGTAGGTCCCGTCGGGATGCGTGAGCGCGCTGACCGCCTCGCCGCCGGGATTCACTGCCACTACCGAGGCCAGCGCCGCGCCTTCCCCGGTGCTCATCGTGACCCGGCCAGCGATGCCGCCCACCCGCGCGGCGTAGCCGCGGGCGGGGTAGAGCAGGGAAATGGCGGCCACGTCATCGGCCCCCAGCGGCTTCGCCCGCGTTGATGCGCGCGTTACATCGGTGGACATCACGCTGGAGGTCAGCGCGTGCTGAAGCCCCAAGGTATGGCCCAGCTCGTGGACGGCAGTCAGGAAGAAGCCGTCGGTAAAGCTGGGGCGGTCGGACAGATCGCGCCGCAGCACCATCAGCGAACGGGTGATGGGTACGAAAGAGCCACTCGCGCCGGCGGTGAGGTCGGCACGCAAAACCGGCGCCCCCATCGCCAGCACGCCCGGCGCCAGCTCGTCAAAGACCACCTCAATGGCCGGCGTGGCGCGCGGCGCCTCCGCCGAAAACAGCCCGCCAAAGGCCACACGCAATTCCGAGGTGCTCACATCGTTCCACGTCCGGGCGGCCAGGCTGATCTGGCTCAGCACACCGGCGAAGGTGTCGTTCGGCGCCAGTTGCGTGGGCGCCTGCGCGGAAACGAAGAAGTACACGGTGCGGTTGGGCAGGGCGTTGAGATCGAATTTCTCCGGGATGGGCGTGAAGGGAGCGAAGCGGCTGGCGTAATGGACGAAGTGATAGTAGGCGCGCCCGGTGCCGGCCAGGCAGGCCGCCGCCGCGATCAGCAACGCCAGACGTTTCGTTGCCCCCATCATAGCTTTACCTCGCGGCGCTCCGTGCCAGCGTGCTCTTTATGCGCTGGCTCAAATCCTCCAGCCGCAGGCGCAGGGGCTGGTCGTTTACGGCCCGGCCGCTGGCCGGATCCAGCAGAACCTCGCTGCTCGCTGCCCGCATCGCCACCAGCGCGCCCGTGGCATCGCGCTGCAAGTCAAACACGCCTTGCGAGAGGCCGATGACGTGTGTGAGCCGGCTGGCGCCGGTCCACAGGAACAGCACGTACTCGGCGCCCTCGGCCAGTTTGGGCGCGCCGGCGAAGCTCTGCCGCAAGCCGGCGGCGCTTCCACCGGGGACTACGACGTCGAGCTCGACCGCGACCGGCCCTTTCCAGCGCTCCGACACCCGGACCCTGTAATGGGTATAAATGATCCGGCCGTGAGCGGCGGCGTAGGAGCCGGTGACCCGTCCCCGCACGATGGCGGTGGACTTAGCGGTCATCTCCTCGAAGCTCAGCCGTTCCAGCGTGGCGGCGGGCAGGGAACCCGCCAGCGCCGTCAGCCAGATCGCAAACCGCAAGCCATCCATAGTCCTACGTCCGCAAAGGGGGAAGCAAGCTCCCTGCCAAGTCAAACTGATTGAAAACAAACCAGAAACTCTTCTCCGTCAGGGCGCCGCTGTGGCCGCCGGACACGCCTCCGGTCCAGGATGTCTCACTCCCTCGGCTCCCGCACGATGAGGATGGCGCCACCCAGCTCATGCCGCACCGCATTGATCGTGTCCCCGAAGGCCAGGTCCTGCAACCAGCGGTGCCCGTGGGCGCCCATCACCAGCAGGTCGGGCTTCACCTGGCGGGCAAAGCGCACGATCTCCCGTTTCGGGTCCCGCGCATGGCAAACCACCGCTTCCACATCCACGGATTGATCCCGCAGCGCGGCGGTGATCTCGTCCAGGTACCGCTGCCCGGCCTCGACCTCGGCCGTGTCGGAGAGTTCGCCGTAGATCAGGCTGGTCACGTCCTCTTCGACGTGCAGCAGATACAGTTTGGCGCCGTACTGCCGGGCCAGGCCGGCCGCCTGGGCGATCGCCTCGCGGTCGCGGTGCGTGTGGTCGAGTGGGACCAGGATGCTGCGGTAGGCCGGAATCCTCGCTTCCGCCGCCACCTCCGGGAGAGGGAAGGCCGGGCGGCCCAGACGGCGAACCCATGGCGGCAGCCAGGGATGGAGCGCTATCCAGGCCAGCAATAGCAGCAGGCCGGCCGCAACAGGGTATACCACCAGCGCCACCAGCAGCCGGTAGGCGCCGGCGGCGGCCAGCCATTGCTCGACGGTGGCGGCCACCAGCCGCGCGTTGAGGCCGATGATGATGATCGCCGCCGCCCAGGCCAGCGCCTGGACCCAGGGCCGGTTGGCGAATACGCCCATGCGCTGGCGGTCGCTGGTGAAGTGGATCAGCGGCACCACGGCAAACGGGAGCTGCATGCTGAGGATCACCTGGCTGAGGATCAGTAGCCGGAACGTGCCCGCGTCGCCCATCGTTCCCACCGTGATCGCCGCCGGGATGATGGCCACCATCCGGGTTACCAGCCGGCGCAGCCACGGCCGCATTCGCAAGTTGAGAAATCCCTCCATCACGATCTGCCCGGCCATGGTGCCGGTCATCGTGGAGGCCTGTCCCGAGCACAGCAGCGCGACCGCGAAAGAAATGCCGGCCAGCGTGGTTCCCAGCAGCGGGGCCAGAAGCTGGTGCGCCTGCTGGATCTCGGTTACCACCACGCCGCGGTTGAAGAACAACGCAGCCGCCAGGACCAGGATGGCGGCGTTCACCAGCAGCGCGCCGTTCAGGGCCACCGCCGAGTCCACCAGGTTGAAGCGGCAGGCGGTGCGCTTCTCTTCGACGGTACTGCCGATCTGCCGCGTCTGCACCAGCGCCGAATGCAAGTACAGGTTGTGCGGCATCACGGTGGCGCCCAGGATCCCGATGGCGACGTACAGGCTCTCGTTCGTCAGCCGCGGGATCAGGCCGCCGGCCACTTCCGCGATCACCGGTCTGGCCAGCCAGATCTCCACCAGGAAGCAGCCGGCGATCACCGCGATCAGGCTCAGCACGAAGCCCTCGATCAGGCGGATGCCGAAGCGCGAGAGCCACAGCAACAGCAAGGTGTCGGACGCCGTGAGCAGCACCCCGGCCAAGAGCGGCAGGCCGAAGAGCAGGTTCAGCGCGATCGCCGCGCCGAGCACTTCGGCCAGGTCGCAGGCGGCGATGGCCACCTCGCAGAGCACCCACAGCGCCGCGCGCACCGGGCGGGGATATGCTTCGGCGCACGCTTGCGCCAGGTCGCGATGACTGACGATGCCCAGGCGGGCGCTCAGCGACTGGAGCAGGATGGCCATCGCGTTGGACATGACGAGCACCCAGAGCAAGTCGTAGCCGAAGCGAGCGCCTCCCTCCAGATCGGTCGCCCAGTTGCCCGGGTCCATGTAGCCGACGCTCACCAGGTAGGCGGGTCCGGCGAAGGCGAACATCCGCTTCCAGATCGACGGGTGGCCGGTGCCGACGCTGGCGTGCACCTCGGGCAGGGAACGGCGCCGGCCCAGCGATGACACCCTTCGCAACATGGCGTTATGCCTCCGGGCGCCGGCGGCGGCTCACCCACGCGAGGGTGGCGGCCCCGAAGACGCCCAGCGCGGTCAAGACGGCGCCCAGATACACCGACCGCGGCCGGTAGTGCATCTCGATCCGGTGCTTGCCCCGGTCTACCACCAGGCCGCGGAGTACGGCGTAAGCCTCGTAGATGCGCGCCCGCCGGCCGTCCACCGTCGCCGTCCAACCCGGAAAGTAGTTCTCACCCAGCACCACCAGCCCGGCGCAGCCCATCTCCGCCTCGATCTCCAGCCGGTTTGACTCCCGAGAAATGAGGCGGACACGATCATCTTCCACCGAGCAGCTTTCCAGCTCCGGCGGCTGCCCCAAAGTGAAGCTCTTCCGCCGCAAGTCAAACTCGGGGTCGGTCCGGAAGTGGTGAACCTCATCGTGATCCCGCGCCCGGACCACCTCGTGCACCGTCCATACCCGCGGAAGGGCCGCGGGGTTCATGTACACATTCAGGCCGGAGGCGCCGCGGAAGACCTCCTTCTGGCCCTCACCGGTCGGCTTGGGGGCGACCGTGTAGTTGACGCCGAATAGCATCTTCGTGCGCGGATCGTGGATTCCGATCCGCCACAGGTTCTCCGGAAGACTGGCGACGTAGCCACCGAAGGTGTCCACGCCCTGCCAGTCACCGAGGTTCCAAGGTATTTCTCTGTCATCGACCTCGACCCGGGCCGGCCACGGCTGTTTCTTGAGAAAGTCAATAATATCAGTGTGTTCTGACAGTTTATTTAAGTAAACATTCCGGTTTTGCTCCGACCGATGCGGCAAGGTGGCGCCTGAAACGTTGCCTAGCTCGATCAGCAGTACCAGCACGCAGACGACGCCGGTGCCCGCGGCCGTCAGGTGCCCGCGGTGACACCCGTATAGCAGGCCAGCCATCAGCAAGGCGATCAACGCTGTCAGCGCGTAGCGGTCGTCGGGCGCCTTTTGAAACAGGAAAGCCGCCGTGGTCAAGGCCAGCAGGAGGGCGGCCATCGCGGCCAAGGCAAGCGCCAGGCGTCGCGGCCAGGCCGAGCCGTCGCGCGCCAGCAATGCATCCAGACCGAACGCGCCGAGCACCGCCAGCCCGAACTGGAATATGAACACCGCCATCGAGGGCGACCGGGCCTTGTCAACCAATGGAACGACCGCATACAGGACGCCGTGCAGCACGTTGCTGCCGCCCAGCGAGAAAAGCAACCCGGCCAGCGCGACCATGCCGAACAGGCGGACCGGGCGCGCGGCCAGGCTCGCCGCCAGCGCCAGCGCGGCCAGCGACAGCACGACTACGCCGACGAAGGGGTTGGAGTGCTGGTGGAGGCCCGGGATCAGGATGCCCAGGATCGAGGGCGGGTTCAGAGCGTACTCGGCATGAACCGTGTAGGGAACCTTCTCGCTCCAGCCGATCGGCTCCGGCGTACCCACCCAGCGCCGCGAGAGCTTGCCGTATTCGTACGCGGGCAGGATCTGCAGGGCGCCAACGAGCGCCGTGAAGAGCAGGAAGACGGCGGCCAGGCGCGCCAGCCGCCAGTTCGGCCATCCTTTCCTAAGCATGTGGTAGAGCCAGACGCCGCCGGCCGCCAGCGTCACATAGATGGGGATCTGGTGATGCCCGCTCAGCCAGGCGATGCCCAGGAACATGCCCGCCAGCGCCGCGCTCGCCACCGGCCGCCGGCCGTCCAGCGAGCGCAGCAAAAACAGGAACACCAGCGGCGCCCAGACGGCGCCGTTGATCATCTGCGGCCAGTCGGTGGTGCCGATGTAACCGCCCAGCCCGAAGCTGATGCCGGCGAGCAGGGAAGCGGTGCGGCTCCGTTTGAGGTCCCGGCAGAGCCAGTAGCAAAACAGAACCGCCATGAAATGGATTAGCACATAATACCAGTGCAGGTAGCCATGACGGATCCAGCCGTTGCGCAACGGCAGATTGAACAGCACCCAGTTCAGAGGATAGGCGACGCCGGGTTGCGCCTGGCCGATGAGCGACTGCCCGCCCCACAGGTGCGGGTCCCAGAGCGGAACGGTCCCCTTGTGCCACTCGCCGGCCTGGAACTGGAACCACGGCAGCACCTGGTTTGCCAGGTCGGGGCTCTCCAGCCACGTGTACTGGTCGGTGAGAACCAGCTTCCAGTAGAAGCCGGCGGTGATGAGCAGCAGAAGCACGGCGACCAGTGCGGCGCGCACTGCTCCCCGCAGTGGTCGAATTGGATCGGTGTGGTGGTTTTCGGCCAGCGCCACGGAAACCCATCATAGCGTAAGTGGCTGCGAAATCAAAAGCTTCCGATTTGGAAGCGAAAATGCCGTTTAGAAGCTGGAGTCGAGTGAAATGGAGGCGCTTATGAGACCAACCGCGATGCGAATCCTGGCACTCGCAGCACTGTTGCCGCTGGCCGGCTGGGCCCAGGATGAAGACGGCCCCGGCCGCGGCGTGGCCCGCATCAGCCTGATCAACGGCGACGTCTCGGTGCGGCGCGGCGACTCAGGCGACTGGGTGGCCGCGGCAGTGAACGCGCCGCTGGTTGTCCATGACCGTGTGCTCACCGGCCCGTCTTCCCGTGCCGAAGTGCAGTTCGACTGGGCCAACATGGTCCGGCTCGCTCCCGGCACCGAGGTCCGGCTGGCCGAGCTGGAACACCAGCGCTACCAGGTGCAGGTGGCGCGCGGCACGGTGATGCTGAGGGTCCTGCGCGACAGCAACGCGCAGATCGAAGTAAACACCCCGAGCGTGTCACTGCGCCCCGAGAGCAAGGGCATCTACCGCATCACGGTGAGCGAGGACGGCCAATCGGAGGTCACCGTGCGCTCCGGCGAGGCCGAAGTCTACACGCCGAGCGGCGTCGAGCGCCTGCGCAGCGGGCGGACCATGCTCGTGCGCGGCTCATCCTCTAATCCCGAGTTCCAGGTGGTCAGCGCGATCGCGCGCGACGACTGGGACCAGTGGAACGAAAACCGCGACCGCTACCTGGAGCGCAGCCGCAGCTACGAGTACGTGAGCCGCGACGTCTACGGCGCCGACGACCTGGACCACTACGGCCGCTGGGTCAACGTGCCGTCTTACGGCTGGGCCTGGAGCCCGTCGAACGTCGGCCCCTCCTGGGCGCCGTACCGTCACGGCCGCTGGACCTGGATCGACTGGTATGGATGGAGCTGGCAGAGCTACGACCCCTGGGGCTGGGCGCCTTTCCACTACGGCCGCTGGTTCAACTACGGCAATTACGGCTGGTGCTGGTGGCCCGGCTACCGCCACAACCGCCACTACTGGCGTCCCGCGCTGGTGGGCTGGTTCGGCCTCGGAATCGGCGGAGTGCACCTTGGCGTCGGCTTCGGCCGCGTCGGCTGGGTGCCGCTGGCGCCCTACGAGACCTTCCACCCCTGGTACGGCCGCCGCTACTATGGCGGCTATCGCAACTACAACCACGTCGACAACAGCGTCCGCATCGTCAACAACGTCAACATCACCAATGTCTACCGGAATGCGCGGGTAAGCAACGCCGTGAGCGGCATGGATTCCACCGAGCTGGTCCGCGGCGGCCGCATTCAGTCGCTGCGGGTCTCCGACGCCGAAGTGCAGCGGGCCAGCCTGATGCAGGGCCGGATCCCGGTGGCTCCGCGCGCCGAGAGCGTGCGCTTCTCCGACCGCGAGGTAAGCGCCGGCAGCCTGCCGCGCGGCGAGAACACGCGATTCTTCAGCCGCCGCGCCGCGGCCGATGTCGAGCGCGTCCCGTTCGAGGACCAGCGCCGGGGCATGGAACATATTGTCCGCAGAACGTTTGAACCGGGCGCAGCCGGCGAAGCGGCCGGTTCGGTCCGCGCCGGCGGCGAGGGAGCAGGGCGAGGCGCGGCCGCCCGCGCCGACTCCGGCAATCTGCCGCGCGGCGCCGGCGAAGCCGCCGGGCGGCGCACCGAAGCAGCCGCGGAGCCGGCGCAGCTTCCCCGTGGCGAGCGGGCCGCCGACGAGCGCGGCGGCTGGCGGCGCGTGGGCGAGCCTGTACGCAGCGAGGCCGCTGCCGGACAGGGCGCGGCCGAGGGACGGCGAGTGGGCGAGTCAGTGCGCAGCGGGCCCTCCGCCGGGCAGGGTGCGGCCGAGGGACGGCGCATGGGCTCCGGCCGCAGTGAGGCTGGCAGCGTGCCGCGTAGTTCCGACGAGCGGGGCTGGCGCCGCTTCGGCGAGCCGGTGAACCGCTCCGGCTCTGAACCCCAGGCGATGCCGCGCGGCGTCGAGCCGCGGGGCTCGCGCGCCGAGCGCTCCAGCGAGGCGCCGCGCGAGCGCCGTAGCCCGGAACCCCGCGCTGAGCCGCGGCCCGCCGAACCGGTCCGCGAGCGCGAACGCTCCCCCGAGCCGGCCAGGGTGGAACGCCAGGAGCGGCGTGAACGCCGCAGCCCGGAGACCCCCGATCCCGGCTGGCGGTCCTTCGGATCGGGATCAGTCCGAAGCGGATCCGAGGGCCGCTTCGATCCAGGGCAGGGCAGCATCCGCAGCCAGTCCGAGAGCGGCTGGCGGCGTTTCAGCGAATCCCCGCGGGTGGAACCACGCGCTCCGGAGCGGATCGAGCGCGGCGCATCGCCCAACTGGAGCTCGCCGCGTTACGAGCGTGGCGGGGGCATCGAGCCGCGGTCCGAGCCGCGATGGAGTGCGCCGCGCAGCGAGCCGCGATCGAGCGAACCCATCCGCATCAACCCGCCGATGGTGCGCGAGCGCTCCTCGCCGCGGTTTGAGGGCGGCGGCTCGAGCCGCATGCCGGACTCCGGCGGCGGAGGCCGCTTCGGCGGTGGTGAGATGCGCGGCGGTGGCGGGATGCCCAGCGGTGGGCGCATGGGTGGCGGTGAGATGCGTGGCGGTGGCGCGCCCAGCGGCGGGATGTCGCGCTCCAGCGAGGGCGGCGGCCGCAGCGGCGGCGGCCGGGGCAGGGACCGCTAAGGAAGCCAACGGAGTTCTTCTTCCCTCAGGCCTGCTCCCAGCGGTTGGGGAGCAGGCCTTCTTTTTGGCCGATGTAAAAGTTTACATAATATCCGTTATCGGACTATGCTCACGGTGCCGCCGCGCGCCTCGCTGAACTCGCCCGCACCCTCAAAGACCCGTTCTGTGACATACTCGTAGCTGAGGGTCGCCCGCAGCGAACGGCCCAGCCCCAAGGACCAGCAGTCATGCCCGACAACCACAACGCCCGCTTTGAGCGCATCGAGGCCAGCCTGGCGGCCAGCGCCGCCGCCGGCCAGCGCACCGACGAGCGCCTCGACCGTCTCACCGAACGTCACGAAGCCCTCGCCCAAACCGTCGAGATCACCGCCGGCATGCAACGCGCCAACGAAGAGCGCATCGCACGCCTCCTCCTCATTGTCGAAAGCCACGAGCGCCGCCTCGACGACCTCGAAAGCTGAACTGCCCGCCAGTCGTCGGCGCCAGCGCCCCACGCGCGCCCAACTCCTTTCCCCCAAACCGCCACGGCTCATCCATTATCGGAAAATGCCCAGGCGCATTCGCACCACCTCCGGCATCCGCCCCGGTTCGGTGACCCGGAGCACATCGAACCCCGCCGCTCGCCCGCTGGCCAGGCCCGCCTCGGAGTCTTCTACCACCAGCGCCGAGCGAATGCCGAGGCGCTCCGCCGCCAGCAGGTAGGGATCGGGCGCCGGCTTGTGGCGCGCGACGTCTTCACCGTAAACCAGCGCCTGGAAGCGCTGCTTGATTCCGCTCTGATCGAGGACCGGCTCGACCTCAACCCGGGCGGTGGAGGTGACCAGTGCCAGCTTGTAGCCGTTCAGCGACTTCAGGAACTTGATCGTAGCCGGCGGAATCGGGGGCTCCCGCAGACACCTCTCCTTGAACAAGGCCAGCTTGACTGGATACCGCTCCCAGAGCCGCTCGAGCGGAATCGCCGGGTTGGCGCTCCGGCCGAGAAAAGAGAGAAGCTCGTCGTCGGCAAGTCCTATGCCATTAGCGCAATAGGTCTCCCAATCTAAGGTAATGCCCAAAGGTTTCAGGGCCTCTCCCCAGGCGGCGAAATGAAGCGGCTCACTGTCGGCGATCACGCCGTCGAAATCGAAGAGTATGCCTTCGTACACCGCCGGGCCGCCCTACTTCCGCGCCGGCTTGGGCGGCGGCGGATCGCCAAGCTGCCGGACCAGGTTCTTCATTTGCGGGAACTGGCGCGTATCCGCGTCGTAGGCTCTCCGCGGGAGGTTGCCGATTTCCCGCTCGACCGCCTTGACGCGGTTGCCCGGCTTGGGGTGGTCGGAGAAGAACTGCCAGCCTCCCCGCTTCCCTTCCCCCTCGAGTTTCTGGAAGAAGCGGGCCATGGCGACCGGGTCGTATCCCGCGCCGGCCATGATCTGCGCCCCCAGCAGGTCGGCATCGCGCTCGGCGTTGCGGGAATAGCGGAGCAGAACGGAATTCGCGCCCACGCCGATGCCGATCTGGGTGAGCTGGCCAAGCAGCGAATCGCCCCCGACCGCCGCGGCGGCCAGCAGCGCCGGCAGGGCGATAAGGTTGGCCTTCGATGCCTGGTTGGTGCCGTGCCGCAGGGCCACGTGCGCGATCTCGTGGGCCATCACGCCGGTCAGTTCGGCTTCGTTGTCCGCCGAAAGGACCAGCGCGGTGTGCACGAACGTCGGACCACCCGGCAGCGCAAACGCGTTCACCGTCTTGTCGTGCACCAGCAAAAAGCTGTAGGGGAAGCCGCCGGCCTGAGGTTGCGCGGCCAGCCGGCGGCCGAGACCGTCTAGGTAGCCGTCAAGCTCGCGGTGCTGGATGACGTGCACCTGCCTGGCAATCTCGGCGGCCGCCTCGCGGCCCAGCCGGACGTCCTGCTCTTTCGAGAACAGGTTAAACCCTGGTTTGAGCTTAGTCGGTCCCTGGGCGCACCAGAGAACCGCCGTCGCCGCCAGCAGCAAAACCCGATGCCGCATATTTGGTCCCCTTCGTCAATTATAATGACAGACATGCTCACCCCCACTGAAAAGATCTGGCGCAACGGCGCGTTCATCCCGTGGCAGGACGCCAAGATCCACGTTCTCTCGCACGTGGTCAGCTACGGGAGCTCCGTATTCGAGGGCATCCGCTGCTATGCCTCGCAGTCCGGGCCGGCGATCTTTCGGCTGCACGATCACATCCGGCGCATGCTGGACTCCGCCAAGATCTACCGCATCGATGTGGGCTACTCGGCCGAACAACTGGCCGAGGCGATGATCGAGCTGGTTCGCGTCAACCGGATGAACGCCTGCTACATCCGCCCCATCGTTTTGCGGGGCTACGGCGACATCGGCGTACATGCGGGCAAGAACCCGATCGAGGTGTTCGTCGCCTGCTGGGAGTGGGGACGCTACCTGGGCGAAGAGGCGCTGGCCCAGGGTGTGGACGTGTGCGTTTCGAGCTGGACCCGCCTGGCGCCGAACACGCTGCCGGCGCTTTCCAAGGCCGGCGCCAACTACATGAACTCGCAGCTCATAAAGATGGAGGCAGTGATCAACGGCTACCAGGAGGGCATCGCGCTGGATGCGGCTGGCTACGTCAGCGAGGGATCGGGCGAGAACATCTTCGTGGTGCGCGACGGCCGGATACTGACGCCGCCGCTGGGCGCCTCGGTGCTGCCGGGGATCACGCGGGACACGGTGTTGCGGCTGGCCCAGGAGCTGGCCATCCCGGTGGTGGAGACGATCGTCCCACGCGAGATGCTCTACATCGCCGACGAGGTCTTCTTCAGCGGCACCGCCGCCGAGATCACCCCGATCCGCTCCATCGACAGGATCCTGGTCGGAACGGGCCGCCGCGGTCCGGTGGCCGAGAGGCTGCAAAAGGAGTTCTTCGCGATCATCGACGGCGCCACGCCCGACCGCCACGGCTGGCTTACGCCGGTCGGGACGCCGCAGCCGGCGGGAGTGGGCGCCTAAAAGCGCGACGGCCGGGCGTAAACCCGGCCGCCTGCTGCCTCCAGTGTGGAGGAGACTCATCTGACCGGTAGCGCGAACCGAACGGCCACCTCCCCCGAGACTCGATCCGTCCGCCTCGCGCTCCGAGGAGACTCTATTTTTGTACCAGGGACGGAGCGGAGATGCCAGAGAAGAATTTGCTCCGCCTGCCCATTTCAACAGCTTTTTTCGCGCCCAATTTCCAGCAGTTGGCGGCGAACCGTTGTGAGAATATTGTGAATAAGACACGACACCTATGAAATGTTCAGGCCTGGAAGCGCTGAGCGGTTCGCCGCTCGAGGTCGTCTTCGACGACAGCATCAGTTCGGTGGCCGCCTCGGCCGGTCAAGCGGCGGGCCCCACCTGGCTGGCGCCGGGCTTCATCGACGTGCAGGTCAACGGCTTTGCCGGCGTGGACTATAATAGCCCGTCCACCAGCCACGAGGAGATCGCCCGCTCGATCCGGGTGCTGTTTTCCACCGGGGTGACCCGGTGCTTCCCGACGGTGATCACCGGCGCGCCCGAGGACATGCTGGGCGCGCTGCGCAACCTGGCGCTGGCCAGGGAGCGGCTGCCGGAGGGCGAGGCCATCGAGGGCTTCCACATCGAGGGGCCGCACATCTCGGCCGAAGAGGGCCCGCGCGGGGCGCACCCGCGCCGCTGGGTGAGGAGGCCGGATCGGCACGAGTACCACCGCATGCAGGAAGCCGCCGGCGGCCTCATCCGCCTGGTGACGCTGGCGCCGGAGTGGCCGGAGGCGCCGCGCTACATCGAGGCGCTGGCCGCCGAGGGCGTCGTCGTCAGCCTCGGCCACACTAACGCCACCGCCGCCCAGATCGCCGACGCGGTGACCGCCGGCGCCACCATGTCCACTCACCTGGGCAACGGCGCGCACTACGTCCTGCCCCGCCACCCGAACTACATCTGGGACCAGCTCGCCGAGGACCGCCTGGCCGCCGGCTTCATCGTGGACGGCATCCACCTGTCCGCCACCTTCCTGAAGGTGGCCCTGCGCGCCAAGGGCCTCGATCGCTCCGTGCTGGTCACTGACGCCAGCACCCCGGCCGGCTGCCAGCCCGGCCGCTACATGCTCGGGGAGCAGGCGGTGGATCTGACGCCCGACAACCGCGTGGTGCTGGCCGGGCAAACGCGCCTGGCCGGCTCGGCGCTGCGCATGGATCGCGGCGTCGAGAACCTCATGAAGCTGGCCGGCCTGACCCTGGCCCAGGCGGTCGCGATGGCCACCGTCAATCCCGCTCGCGTCACCCGAATCCCCGGCAGGCAGCAGGGCCTGGTCCCCGGCGAGCGCGGCGACCTGATCGAGTTCAGCTTCGACCCGGAGCAGGCGCGGATCACCATCGAGAAGACGTACCTCAGCGGGCGGCAGGTGTACCCCTACTGACTCATTCCCCGCGCCGAGACGCGCCACACTTTTTCGACGGCGTCGCCGCGCAGGCAGTAGATGCGGTCGTAGAGGTTCACCGTCGGGTCGCAGTGCGGGACGACGAACTCGACGCGGTCGCCGACATCCAGGGCGGCCGTCGCGCCCGTCAGCGTCAGCCGCCCGTGCTCGTCGCCCGCCCAGGCATAGGCGATTCCCTCGCGCTTGCGCGACTCCGGCACGAACGGCTTGTCGGTCGAGAACGCCTTCAGACCGCCATCGACGATCGCCGTGTCGGCGGCCGGCTTGCTGACCACGGTGGTGAGCACCGTCAGCGCGTTGTGGAAATCCTTGTAGACCGCGCCATCGGAGCCGCCGATGCGGTTGTAGTCGATGTCCATGAAGATGAAGCTGCCGGGCTGTAGCTCGGTGACGCCCTCGATGTCGGGGTCGATGTTGTAAGTGCCGGTGGAGCCGCCGCTGAGCCACGGGCACGCGATACCCTTGGCCTCAAACAGCCGGCGCGTCTCGACCGCCTGCCCCATGGCCTCGCGGGACACCTTGATGCGGTTCTCGAAGCCGGCCGTGTGCGAGGCGTGGCCGGCGTAGGCCTGAATCCCCGCCAGGCGCACGTTGGAGAGCGAGGCGATCTGCTGCGCCAGGCCGAGGGCGGGCTCGCCGGGCTGGATGCCGGTGCGGTTGCCGACGCGCAGATCCACCGCGACGTTGAGCTTCACGCGAGCGGCGGCGGCAGCGTCGTTAAGGTCGCGCACGTTGCGGGCGTTGTCCACCGAGAAGATCGTCTCGGGACGGCGCCTGGCCAGCCGGATGGCGCGCTCGATCTTGTGCCGGCCCACCACCGCGGTGGTGATCAGCAGGCCGGTGACGTCCTCGCGCGCAAAGGCCTCGGCCTCGCTGATCTTGGCGGTGCAGGCGCCCACCGCGCCGGCGCGGATCAGCGCCTTGGCGATCTCGGGGCACTTGTGCGTCTTGCCGTGCGGCCTGAGGGCCAGCTTGCGCTGGCGCAGATGGCCGGTCATGCGGGCGATGTTGGCTTCAAACAGGTCCAGATCGAGCAGCAGCGCCGGAGTGGGCAGGTCGTCTTTGGCGATCTTGCCGCTCAAGTCGCCGCGCGCCAGCATGCGCTCGATCTCGGCGTAGGTGTAACTGCGCCGCGCCGCGCCGGCCGCGGAAACAGCGGCGATCTCAGCCAGGAATATGCGTCTCGTTTGCACCGGAAAAGCCCTCCCCACAGGTGGTCTTTCCGGTCATGATAGCACCGCCGGGGCTGGCGCGGCGCATGTTTTGGGGATTTCCCCGCCCCCGCCGCCTCCGACGCCGGCCCAGCCTTGGCTAAACTTAGCTATACGCGGCGTGATAAGTGCTTGCGCATGACGCAGACCGCTTGCTTACGCGCGCGCCTCGGCAGCGTTGCTGAGCCGCGACCGCAGGGAGCGGTTGCGCAATCAATTCGTGCGCCGCGTATGCCCGAGGAGATCCTCAAGGGCTTCGGAAGCGCCGACCCGTTGATCAGCCAGTACCCGGTGGAAGTGATCTGGTGAGCCGCAGCAGCGCCGCCTCGTCGTCCACCTCCACGGCGATCTTCAGCCATAGCAGCGGCAGCGGATCAAGAAGCGCGGCCCAGCCGTACGGCAGGTTCGCCAGGTCTTTTTCGGTGGTGAGGAGAGCTTCGGCGCCCTGCGCGGCCAGCGTGCGGAGATCGGCCGCGCTGTAGCGGTGGTGATCGGGGAATGCCCGGCGGAAGAGGGGACGGCAACCCAGCACTGCCAGCGTCTGCCAGAACGATGCGGGATTGGCGAGGCCGCAGAAAGCGGCCACGCGCGAATAAGGAAGCGCGCCGGCGTCGCACTCGCGCCCGGTGCGCGCATCCACCCACGCCCGCGGAGCGACCCGCGCGCGGAACAGCGGGGCGGTTGCGTTGTGCCTGCGGATGCGCTCCTCAATGACCGCGGTATCGGAGTCCGGCTCGCATCGCGTGACCACGATCGCATGCGCGCGCTTCAAAGCGCCCGCCGGCTCGCGCAAGCGGCCCAGCGGGAACGGCGCGCCGCCGGCGAAAGGATCCAGCGCATCGATCAGCACGATGTCGAGAGCGCGCGCCAGCGGCCAGTGCTGAAAGCCATCATCGAGCAGGAAAACGTCCGGCCGGAAGCGCGTTTCCATCAGCCGGCCCGCCGCGGCGCGGTCCGCGCCGATGCCGACCGGCGCCAGACCCGAGCGCAGGTAGATCTGCGCCTCGTCGCCGGTGCCCGCCGCGGGCGCCTGCGCCCCGGCTTCGAGCACGGTCGAACGCTCCGGCGTTTGCCGCCGGTAACCGCGCAGCAGGATGGCCGGCTGCCGCCCGGCGGCTTTCAGGCGCGCCGCCAACCACAGTACGAAGGGAGTCTTCCCCGCCCCGCCCATGCTCAAGCCGCCGATGCTCACCACCGGCGTGCGAAGTTCAACGCGCCGCGCGAGCCCCGCCCAGCGCTTCACCCAGGCGCCCGCCAGCCAGAGGCGCGACAGCGGCCACAGCGCGAGCCAAACCAACAGCGGCGGCCTGACGCGCGGCAGGCTGCGCCAGTAATGAGCCTTGGCCTCGGCGAGCGCCCGGTCGGTCGCGCCTTGCTCGCTGGCGGCCACCTGCCTTGCCCGCTCACCCAACTCGGCCCGCCGCGCCGGATCCGCCAGCAGCGCCTCGACCGCCGGCGCCAGTTCCCTGCCCTCGCGGATCTCGACTACCGCGCCCGCGGCCCGGAACGCCTCGATGATGGATGGAAAATTCTCCATGTGCGGCCCCACGAGGATGGGCCGCGCGAACGCAGCCGGTTCCAGGATGTTGTGGCCGCCGCGGCGAGCCAGCGTGCCGCCCATGAAAACCACGTCCGCGAGATGGAACAGCCCGCTCAATTCGCCGATGCTGTCCACCAGCAACACACCCGGCAGCGCCAGCCTTGTTTCCGGCCCGATCTCGGAACGCTTCACGAACGGCACACCAGCCTGCCCCAGGATCGCGGCCGCGGTCTCAAAGCGCGCCGGCCGCCGCGGAACCAGCATCAGCAGGAGCTTTGGGTACGCCGCCGCCAGCCGCCGGAACGCCTCCACCACGACCTCGTCTTCATCGACGTCGCCCGTCTCGGCGGGCGGCATGGTGCTGGCCGCGATCCAGACCTGCTTGGGGGCCGTCCCCTCCAGCAGGCCTCGGACCGCTTCGGGCACGCTCACCTGCCGGGGGTCAAAGTCGTACTTGAGGTTCCCGCCAATCGCGAGCTTGTCCGCCGGGGCGCCCGCCTCCAGGTATCGCTGCCGGCTGATCTCGTTCTGGACCAGAAGCGCATCGGGAAGCGCGAGCACATGGCGGAAGAACCACCGCAGGCGCCGGTAGCGCGGCCAGGCGCGGTCCGACATGCGGCCGTTCACCACCAGCAGGCCGCATCCGCTGCGCCTGGTCTCACGATACAGGTTGGGCCAGATCTCGGTCTCAAGCACGATCAGCAGGCGCGGCCTGAGAGCGCGCAGCACCCGGCGGACGGCGAAGCAGTAGTCGATGGGCGCGTAGAAGACCCCGTCGGCCAGCTCGCCCAACTTCTCGGCGGCGATCGCCCGGCCAGCCAGCGTGGTGGTGGAGACGTACAGCGGCACGGAAGGGAACCCAGCCCGCACACGCCGCAGCAGCTCGACGGAGGAGATCACCTCTCCCATGGAGACGGCGTGTAACCAGATCGCGCCGGGCGCCGTCTGGCGGAAGGAGCGCGGTGGGAACCCCAGGCGCTGGAAGAAACCCCGGAAGTAGCGGCGGTCCCTCAGCCCGCGCCACAGCAGGTACACTGAAAAGAGTGGGAGGCCCGCCGCCTGGAGAAGCCGGTAGAGGAGATAAATGAGTCGGGCTCGCAAGTATCTTTTGCTCTTCCTGAGTATAGCCGCCGCCGGCGCCGCTGAGAAAGACAAGGCGAAGTTCAAGCCCGGGCCGATCACCGATTATCCGGGCCGGCAAACGGTCGAAAAGGTCACCGTCGCCGCCAGAGCCTATGTGACCGAAGAGCGGGCCAAAGAGGCGTTCGGCAAACACAATCCCTATCGCCACGGCGTTCTGCCCGTGCTGGTGCTGATTGAGAACAGCACGGGCCAGACGCTGGCGCTGGACGGCCTGCGGGTGGAGTACCACACCGCCGGCCGGCAGCGGGCCGAGGCGGTTCCGGCAGCCGAGGTGCGATACGTCTCCGGCCCCAACCGGCCCGGCGTGTACACCGGGCCGCCCGGCACTTCCCCGCGCGTTTCCAGAAGGAAGAATCCCCTGGATGCATGGGAAATCGAAGGGCGGGCTTTTTCGGCCCGTATGCTCCCGGCTGGGGAGACCGCCAGCGGCTTCTTCTACTTCCAGGCCACGCACCGCGGCGGCGCCAGCCTCTACCTCACCGGCCTGCGCGAAGCCGCCAGCGGCCGGGAACTCTTCTTTTTCGAGGCGCCGCTGGAGGAGTAAAGGTACCTGTTCCGAACGCCGGCTGTCTCCCCAAGAGGGCGCCCGCTGCCGGTACGCAACCGGCGTCGAGTGTGGTAGACTGTTTCGACCTTGGAGACAGGCTATGGTACTGTGCAAACGGCATCCGTCGCCGGCCACGCCGGCGCTCGTTTTCCTGGCTGTGCTTGCGCTTCCCGCGGCAGCTCAGCAACCTGAAGAAATCAAGATCAACGTCACTGCCACCGGGACTATCGACGCCACTGGCAACGGCCGCATCCAATGGGTCATGACCTTCAACCCGTCCCGTGGCTACGACCGGATCAAGCGGCATTACCCTAACCTGTACGTCCTCTTCCGGGACATGGGCCCGGAACGCTCCCGCATGGAGGTCAATCGCGAGACCTTGAAGATATCGTCCGATGACGGCCAGCGGTCGATCAGCTTTAGCGCCGATGTTCTTGGGGCGGCCGTCTGCCGCGGAAACAGGTGGCAGGTGGAGTTAGCCCCCAGCGAACAGATTTCGACCCAGGATGCCAACCGGGTATTCACCGTGCTCCACCTTGGCAGCGCGAGCGGGTTACAGATGACTATCATAAACACTTACCTTTTGCCTCAGAACGCCCAGAATATCCGGTTTGAGAAGGAGACACGCCTGCTGACTTATGCGCTGCCGGTGGCGAAGATCGCGGGCGATCCGGAAGTGGACGTCACGGTGCGCTATAAGAAACGACTTATGGCGGCCGTGTACAAGGTGTACAGTGATGTGGAAGCGCAGGGAGGCGCGTACTGGGCAGCCAAGACCATTTTCAAGAACACCGGCAAGACGCCCGTCTTCAACCTTAAGATACAGTACCGGTGCGGCGAGTTTTCCGAAATGAGCGTGCCAGAACCGTACTCGGTAGTTCCTCCGGGCGGAGCCGTTGTGGACAGTTACTTTCCGCTCATTAACTCCAGCGTGGCGCAACTGAGAACACCGTCCCCGGTGCAGCTACACATTCGCTACGAGTACACGGACGCCGCTGGCAAGCCCTATTCGGGGGAGACCACCAGGCGGCTGGAGATGTTGGGCATCAACCAGTTCGAGTTCTCGAACCTGAACGACGAGGACCGCAGCGACAATTGGTTCGACTACTTCAACAACGCCCCGCTGCTGGCCGCCTTTGTCACCAAGGTGGACGAGGCGGTCCGGCAGTTTGCCGGCTATGTGAGCGAGGCGGCCGGCGGAGCGGCTGCCAACGCGAGCAAGGATGACGCCGTGCGGTGGCTCAAAGCGGCCTACACGATGCAGTTGCTCAACAACATCGTCTACCAAACGCCAGCGGGATTCATGACCAAGGACCGGTCCGGCGGGCAGGAAATCAAGTATCCGCGCGACGTTTTCCGCGACAAGGCGGGCACCTGCGTGGACCTGGCCATTGCCTATGCGGCTCTGGCTGAGAGTGTCGGCCTGCAGTCGTACCTGATGCTGGTGCCCGGACATGCGTTTGCCGTCATCCGCCTGCCGGGGGGCGAACTGCTGCCGGTTGAGAACACCGGCCTGGGCGGGGGCGACAAGCGGCTGAGCTTTGAGCAGGCCGTCGAAATCGGGCTGAAAAACATGCAGAAGTACGTTGGTGAGGGGTTGTTCTACCTCATCAACGTCCAGGACCAGTGGACCGTGGGACGGGTGCCGAACCCCGAACTTCAGGCGCTGGGGATCGACTTTCTGGAGAAGGCCGGCATCAAGCGATTGGCAGGATTGGGCGCCGCCGAGGATCCGCGTGGAGGCGGCCCGGGCGGCCAATTCCGGCTTATCCACGATCACGGCATCTCAGATCTGAGCAACTTCTGCATTGGCACCCTCCGCATCTCCGGAGATGTGGTCACCTACCAGGCTGAGCGGGCAACGGACGGGCGGCTGGACAGGTTTCAGGTGAAGAAGGCAGAGATCAGGGAAGCCAGGCAGAACAGACTCGGCTTGGGAACTGCTGCCCGAGGCATGACTTATCAGGCTTTCCACATCCGGCTCCATAGCGGGATCAACTACAACTTTGCTCACATCGACCCGCAGGGCAGAGACCTCGGCGTGGCCGCGGTGCTAATGGAGTTGAATCGCTGACGCGGAGCCGGCTGCGCTACTTCTTCGGCGCGGCTTTCTTGGCTGCCGGGGCCTTTTTTGCCGCGGGCGGCTTCGGCGGGGCCAGCGGATCGTTAGGCGGCGCCGGTCCCTCGCGCGCGAATGTCACCGTGGTGATGCGCACCGGCGTGCGCGGCTTGTTATTCGCGTCGCGCGGCACGCGGGCGATCTTGCCCACCAGTTCCTGGCCCTCCACAACCTGGCCGAAGATGGTGTGCCCGCCGTTCAGGTGGGGCGTCGGCGCCTCGGTGATGAAGAACTGGCAACTGCCGGTGTTGGGGCCGGCGTTGGCCATCGCTAGGCGTCCGGGCACGTCGAACTTCAGCGAGGGATGGAACTCATCCTTGATGACGAAGCCGGGGTCGTAGGCGCCGGTGCCGGTCGGGTCGCCCCCCTGGAGCATGAAGCCGGGAATGACGCGGTGAAACGTCACGCCCTTGTACAGCGGGCGGCGTACCATCTGGCCGGTCGTGGGGTCGCGCCAGGCCTTGCGGCCCTGGGCAAGCTGGATGAAGTTCCGGACGGTGATGGGCGACTCGTTCTCGAACAACTTCACGGTGATGACGCCCATGGTGGTATTGAAAGTGGCGTACAGGCCGGGCTCCCGCGCGGCAGGGGTCGCCGCCGGCGGCGCCTGCGCGCCGGCAACGATCGCGAACAGGGCGATCAACGCCAGGGTGGTCAGACAGAAGCGCTTCATGCAGCCCAGTGTACACTGAAGAATTCCTGGGATGCTCACAACACTGCGCCTGATACTGGGTACGCTTGTCTGGCTCGCCCCGGCGGCGGCCGAACGGGTCACCATCACCGTGCTCGCCACCACCGACCTGCACGGCCACCTCTATCCGGTTGACTACTACACCGGCGAGCCGGCCGAGCGCGGGCTGGCCAAGATCGCCACGCTCATCCGCGCGGCGCGCCAGGGGAATCCGAACACACTGCTGGTGGACGTGGGCGACACCATCCAGGGCTCGCCGCTCGAATCCGTGTATCAGCAGTACGTCGCCACCGGCCGGTTGCCGGCCCGCCTCACCTTCTCCGGCGGGCCGCTGCGGCGGGACCCGATGATGCTAGCGATGAATCATCTTGGCTATGAAGCGATGGTCTTGGGCAACCACGAGTTCAATTTCGGCTTGAAGAACCTCAACCGGGCGCGCGGAGACGCGCGGTTTCCCTGGATCTCCGCCAACACCGTAGCCGCTTCAGGCGCGAGACCCTTCGAGCCATACGTCGTGAAGAGCGTCGCCGGAGTCAAGGTGGCGGTGATCGGCATCACCACGCCCGCTGTTCCATCCTTCGAGAAGCCGGAGAACTACCGGAGCTATCGTTTCCTGCCGCCCAAGGAGGCGGTGGTTGCCGCCTTGGAAGAGTTGCGCCGCAAGCACCGGCCCGACCTCGTGGTGCTGGGCGCGCACGCCGGACTGGGGCGCGACTCCGGAGCCGGCGTGCCGGGTGAGAACACGGTTTACGAGGTCGCCGATTCCGTCGAAGGCATAGACGCGATCATCCTCGGCCACACGCACCAGGAGTTTTCCGAGAAACGTATCGGCAACGTGCTACTCGTTCAACCGAGGAACTGGGGCATGTCGCTGGCGCGGCTTGAGTTCACTCTCGACCGCCAGCCGGGACAGGCGTGGCGAGTGACCGCGAAAAGCAGCCGGCTGCTGCGCGTCTCCGGCGGAGTGGCTGGCGACACGGAAATCCTGCGCCTCGCCGCGCCCTACCACCAGCTCACCGAGCGCTACCTGAACACCCCGGTGGCCGACTCGCCCGCGGCCATGGACGGGCGCCTGGGACGCGTCCAGGACACCGCCCTCGTGGATGCGGTCCACACCGTGCAAATGCACTACGCAAAGGCCGACGTCTCCTTTACCGCCCTCTTCAATCCGCGCGTCAGCTTTCCCCGCGGACCGGTCACTGTTCGCCAGATCGCCGCGCTCTACATCTACGACAACGAGCTCTACGCCATCGAAGGCACGGGCAAGGTGGTCAAGGACGCGCTGGAGAACGCGGCGCGCTACTATCTTTCCTGCCCCGACGCAGCCTGTTCTCACGGCCCGCTCGTCAACCGCTACGTGGCCGGTTTCAATTACGACATGGCCGCCGGCGTGGACTATACGGTGGACCTCAGCAAGCCCGCGGGCCAGCGCATCGTCGATCTGCGATGGCGAGCGAAGCCGCTCGCGCCCGAGCAGAAGCTGCGCATCGCCGTTAACAACTACCGCGCCGCCGGCAGCGCCGGTTACCAGATGTTCCGTGACGCCAAGATACTCTGGCGCTCCTCAGCCACTATCCGCGAGCTGATCGTCGAGTATTATACCCGGCGTAAGTCACTTCCCTTACGCCCTGATGGCAACTGGCATATCATTCCGTTCCAGGCGCGCGAGTTGCTCCAGCAGGAGGCCTCGGCTCCTCAATAAGTACCAGCACTACAGTTACCCAGAGAGCGATCACCTTAGAACTTAATCGGTCTTGGTCCTGTAACTAAGTGAGTATGGGCCGCATAGAACTTGACGCTTTGTTCTCGAACGTGTTGTGATCGAATTGCCGGGCGTCATAGTGTGCAATAGCACCGGCGTGAAGAAGGAGCATCCCAATGCGGGCAACTAAATTCCTGACGGTTCTTTTCCTGGCGTGTTGTCTCGCGCCGACCCTGGGTATGGCCAACGCAATCACTGGCCTCTACGGAACCGGGTGGGGCACCCCCGGGACCGTGGACCCGCATTACCGGATCAGCCAGACGCCCGGCAATCCCTGTCTTGCGACATGCGCGGCTTGGATCATACCCGATAGCCTCTTCTCGGCGTGGGCGCCCGGCTTGGGATGGATCGGGCCCGCCCCGTACAGCTTCACGGAAGTTGATGAGCAGACCGGCAACTACCACTTCATGACTTCGTTCAATTGGACCGGCTCCACTTCGGCACTGATCACCGTCACCGGAGAGTGGGCCGCTGACACCGAGATCAAGCAGGTCTTCCTGAACGGCGCCGCCACCGGAGCGAAGCTCGACGCCCCGGGATTCGCGGCTCTGATCCCCTTCAGCATCGAGGGCTGGGTGAATCCCGGCGCCAACTCGCTGCGCTTCATGGTGCACAACGCCAACGGCGGCGGCTCCGACCCAGTCGGCTTGCGGATCAGCTTCGACACGCCGCTGCCGCCGCAGGGCACTGCGCCCGAACCGGGCAGTCTGGCGCTGCTGGGCGGCGGATTGGCGGGACTGGCCGTGTTCCGGCTGCGCAGGCGGCGCAGCTAGTCTTCACAGACCGCTCCCTCCGGTCGCGGCTCGGTAACTCTGCCGAGCCGCGAGCGTAGCGAGCGGTCCTAGCGCGCCACCGGGCGGTAAAGCGTGTCGCGCTCCAGCGGCTCGCGGCCGGCCTCGCGAATCAACCGCAGCAGTTCGCTGCGGCGTAGGGACTGGCTGGTGGTAGCGCCGGCGTCGTGATAGATCTTCTCCTCGACCACCGTGCCGTCGATGTCGTCGGCCCCGAACCGTTGCGCGATCTGCGCGATGCGCGGCGTGAGCATGATCCAGTAGGCCTTGATGTGCGGCACGTTGTCCAGCAGCAGCCTGGCGACGGCGATGGCCTTGATGTCGTCGAAGCCGGTAGTGGCCGGCAGGTGGCGCAGGGCGGTGTTGCCGGGATGGAACGCCAGCGGGACGAAGGCGACGAAGCCGCCGGTCTCGTCCTGCAACGCCCGCAGCCTGAGCAGGTGGTCCACGCGGTCGTCGGCGGTTTCGATGTGGCCGTAAAGCATGGTGCAGTTAGAGCGCAGGCCGAGCCGGTGCGCCGTGCGCGCCGTCTCCAGCCACTCCTCCCCGCTGATCTTGTGGTCGCAGATCAGGCGGCGCACGCGCTCCGAGAAAATCTCCGCTCCGCCGCCCGGCAGTGAATCGACCCCGGCCCCGATCAGCCGCCCCAGCGTGGCCTGGACGGAAAGCCCGCTCCGCCCTGCCAGCCAGGCGATCTCCACCATGGTGAGCGCCTTGACGTGCACCTGGGGGAAGCGCTCCTTGAGGCCGCGGACCGCCTGGCAATACCAGTCCAGCGTGAGCTCCGGGTGTAGCCCGCCGGTGACGTGGAACTCGGTCACCGCCTCCGACCATCCCCGGCCGGCCGTCTCCCACACCTGCTCCAGCGACATGGTGTAAGCGCGCGGGTCCCGGGCCTTCTTGCCGAAGGCGCACAGACGGCAGCTTGCCACGCACACATCGGTGGGATTGATGTGCCGGTTCACATTGAAGTAAGTGACGTTGCCGTGCAGCCGCTCGCGAACCAGGTTGGCCATGTACCCGAGACCGAGTATGTCAACGCTGCGCTCGAGCGCCAACCCGTCTTCGTAATCGAGGCGCAAACCCGCGTCCACTTTTTCCAGGACGGAGTGAAGGCGGCAATCTTCCAACATCGGTCAGGTCCCAGAACGCAGGATGAGAATATCGGCGGCCCAAAACAAGAAGAATAGCACGCTGACGCAGCCGTTCATCGTGAAGAAGGCGGCGTTGACGCGCGACAGATCCCCGGGTTTCACCAGCCGGTGCTCCCAGACCAGCAGGGCCGCGACCGCCGCGATGCCGGCCAGGCTCAGCGGTCCGAGGCTGAAGCTGCGCGCCAGCGCCACGAGCGAGACCAGCATAAGGACGTGGAACACGCGCGAGAGCCACAGCGCGCTGGCGATGCCCAGCAGGCGCGGGTAACTGAACAGCCCTTCGCGCCGGTCGAACTCATAGTCCTGGCAGGCGTAGATGATGTCGAAGCCCGCAGTCCACAAGGTCACCGCCGCCGTGAGCCACAGGATGCGCGCGTCCAGCGAGCCGCGCACCGCGATCCAGGCCGCCGCCGGCGCGATGCCGAGGCACAGGCCCAGGATCAGGTGGGAAAACGAAGTGAACCGCTTGGTGTAGGAGTAAAGCAGGATCAGGGCCAGCGCGACCGGCGCCAGCCGCAGGCAGAGCGGGTTCAGCGCCGCGGCGGCGACGAGAAACACCAACGAGGCTGCGGCCAGGAAGCCCCAGGCAAAACCCTTCGAGAGCAGGCCGGCTGGCAGGTGGCGGGTGCGCGTGCGCGGGTTGCGCGCGTCCAGTTCCGCGTCCAGGATGCGGTTGAAGGTCATCGCCGCCGAACGCGCGCCCACCATGGCCACGACGATCCAAGCCAGCTTCCAGGCGACGGCGCGCCCCGCCAGGCCGCTGCCGCCCACGGCCAACACCGCCCCGGTCAGCGCAAACGGCAGCGCAAAGACCGAGTGCTCGAACTTGATCATCTCCAGCGTGAGGCGGAGTTTCCGCAGCACCGTCGCCACAACCTATAATTCTAGTTGATGCGCCTTGGGACTCTTGCCCTTTCGCTGGCTGCCCTCCTCGGCTGCGGCTCGAAGCCGGTCACAATGGAGGAGTTCCAGACGCGCCTGGTCACGCTGCCCAACGGCCAGAAGATCCGGGCCGAAGTGATGACCCATTCCACCGACATGATGCGCGGCATGATGTTCCGCGATTCGCTCGCCCCCGACCGCGGCATGCTGTTCGTCCACGGCAGCCCGGGCAAGTACCCCTACTGGATGCACCAGGTGAAGATCCCGCTGGACATCATCTGGCTGGACGCGAACCGCCGCATCGTCGAGATCTCGGCGAACACGCCGCCCTGCCTGAAGAAAGCCAGCGAGTGCCCGAACTACGGCGGGAACCAGAAGGCGCTGTTCATTCTGGAGCTGGCCGGCGGCCTGGCCGCAAAATACGGGCTGCTCCCCGGAGATACACTATCGTTTTGACGGCCCGGCGACACCAATGAACCAGGAACAAATGAAGGCCCTGCTCGAGATGGTCCGGGCCGGCGCGGTCGATGTGGACACGGCGCTGGACCGGTTGCGGCACATGCCGTTCGAGGATCTCGGCTTCGCCAAGATCGACCACCACCGCGCGCTGCGCCACGGCCTGCCGGAGGTCGTGTTTGCCAAGGGGAAAACCGCCGGCCAGGTGGCCGACATCGCCGCGCGCCTGCTGAGCGCCTCGCCGAACCTGCTCATCACCCGCGCCGACGAGCCTGTGGCCGCCCGCATCAAGGAACTGAGCCCCGAGGCCGAGTACTTCCCGCTCTCCGGCGCCGTGCGCGTCTGGCGCGACCGTGCGATCACCGGCAAAGGCAAAATCGCCGTTGTCTCGGCGGGCACCAGCGACATCCCGGTGGCCGAGGAAGCCCAGGTCACCGCCGAGGTGATGGGCAACCAGGTGGAGGTGGTCTACGACATCGGCGTGGCCGGCATTCACCGCCTGATGAGCAGCCGCGAGCGGCTGACGGAGGCGCGGGTGGTGGTTGTCTGCGCCGGCATGGAGGGCGCGCTGCCGAGCGTGATCGGCGGCATGGTCTCCGTCCCCGTCATCGCCGTGCCCACCAGCGTCGGTTACGGCGCCAGCTTCCACGGACTGGCGGCGCTGCTCGGCATGCTGAACAGTTGCGCCAGCAACGTGACGGTGGTCAACATCGACAACGGCTTCGGCGCCGGCTACGTGGCCAGCTTGATCAACCGGCTCTGACAGACCGCTCGCTATGCTCGCGGCTCAGCAGACCCTCTTACCGAGCCGCGACCAAAGGAAGCGGTCAGGCGGTGGCCGCCAGCACGCGCTGCGCCGTTTCGTTCGCGAACAGGTAGACGCCGAACAGCGGCTTCGGCTGCCCGCGGCCCCAGCGGCTCACCTTCCACTGGGCGCGCAAGTACCTAAGCTCGGGCGCCGGTGACAGATCCAGCAGGAAACGGTACACGCCGCAGTAGAACTTCTGCGGCAGCGATAATAGCGGCCTCGCGCCCCAGTTGACCTGGTCGGCCGATCCCCAGATCGAGACCTCCAGGCTCTCCTGTTCGATGATCCGGGTGACTCCGAGAGTAAGCAGCAGCAGCTTGCCTTGGGATGGGCCGAGATTAATCTCCGGTCCGATGCCGTCCTCTCGGATCACTGCCTCGGGGATGATAAAGTTAGGCAGCATGTCCGCATACCTCATCGGGGGTACCGCCGGGCTGGCCGCTCAGCGCAGCCGGCCCAACAGCGCGCCCGCTGCCTCTAGAGTCTCATATTTTTTGCAGAAACAAAAGCGGACCATGCCGGCGCCGCGGGCCGGGTCGGCGAAGAAGCTGGAGCCGGGCACCGCCGCCACCCCGATGTGCTCGATCAGGTGGCGCACGAACTCGACGTCATCCCTGAAGCCGAAGCCCGAGATGTCGGTCATCACGTAGTAGGCGCCGCGAGGTTGGAAGCAGCGGAAGCCGGCCGCCTCGAGCAGCGGCAGAAGGCAATCGCGCCGGGCGGTGTATTCGCGCGCCAGCGCGGCATAATAGCTGTCCGGCAGCGACAGGGCCGCGACGCCCGCCTGCTGCAACGGGGCCGCCGCGCCCACCGTCAGGAAGTCGTGCACCTTGCGGATCGAATCGGTGATGGCGGGCGGGGCCAGCGCCCAGCCTACCCGCCAGCCCGTAACCGAGTACGTCTTGCTCAGGCTGTTCACCAGGATCGAGCGCTCGCCCATCCCGGGCAACGTCATGATCGGCACGTGCGCGGCGCCGTCATAGACGATGTGCTCGTAGATCTCGTCGGTCACGGCCAGCGCGTCGTACTCCTGGCACAGGCCGGCGATCAGCTCCAGCTCGGCGCGCTCAAAGACCTTGCCGGTGGGGTTGTTCGGTGTGTTCAGGATGATCGCCTTGGTGCGCGGGCCAAAGGCGCGCCGCAGCTCGTCGGGGTCGAAGGTCCACTGCGGCGGGTGGAGAGGCACCAGTCGCGGGGCCGCCCCCGAGAGCTCGGTGTCGGGACCGTAGTTCTCGTAGAACGGCTCAAACAGGATCACCTCGTCGCCCGGGTCGACGACGGCCATCAGCGAGGCGATCATCGACTCGGTGGCCCCGCAGCAGACGGTGATCTCCCGCTCCGGGTCGATCTCCAGCCCGTACCAGCGCCGGTACTTGGCGGCGATCGCCTCGCGGAACGGCTTCGCGCCCCAGGTGATTGCGTATTGGTTGAAGTCGGCCGCGATGGCCGCCCGCGCCGCCTCCTTGATCTCCGCCGGCGCGCTGAAATCGGGGAAGCCCTGGGCCAGGTTCACCGCGTTGTGCTGGAGGGCGAGACGCGTCATCTCGCGAATCACCGACTCGGTGAAGTTGGCGGTGCGGCTGCTGCGGAAGCGGGCCATCGTGGCGAATCCCCTATTGTTGCATGGAGCATCCGCCGCGGTATTACCATGGTCTCCATGCGATTCGACAGGACTTCCCTCGCCGCCCTGCTGGCGGCCGCGGCCATTTGGGGCCAGGGCCTTGAGTACGTCAAGGCCAACTACACCAAGTACGAGTACGAAGTGCCGATGCGCGACGGCGTGCGGCTGTTCACCTCGGTCTACACGCCGAAGGACGCCTCCCAGAAATACGCCATCCTGTTCCTCCGCACCCCTTACAGCGTGCGGCCCTATGGCGTGGACCAGTACCGCAACTCGGTCGGCCCCTCCGAACACCTGGCCCGCGAAGGCTACATCTTCGTCTACCAGGATGTGCGCGGGCGCTACATGTCGGAGGGCGAGTTCGTGCACGCGCGCCCGCACTTGCCCGTGAAGCGCAGTCCCAAGGACATCGACGAGAGCACCGACGCCTGGGACACCATCGAGTGGGCGCTCAAGAACCTTCCCAACCACAATGGGCGCGTCGGGATGTGGGGCATCTCCTACCCCGGCTTCTACGCCGCCATGGGCATGATCGACGCGCACCCGGCGCTGAAGGCGGTCTCCCCGCAGGCGCCGATCGGCGACTGGTTCATCGGCGACGACTGGCACCACAACGGCACGCTGTTTTTGGCGCACACCTTCAACTTCATGGCCGCGTTCGCCCGAGCGCCGCGCGGGCCGGCCAGAGAGCAGTTCGTCCCCTTCCAACACGGCACCCCGGACGGCTACAAGTTCTTCCTCGAGACGGGACCGCTGGCCAACGTCAACGAGAAGCACTTCAAGAACGAGAACGCCTTCTGGAGCGAGCTCATGCGCCACGGGACCTACGACGAGTTCTGGAAGGCGCGCAACCTGCGGCCCCACCTGAAGGGAATCAAGCCGGCCGTCATGACCGTCGGCGGCTGGTTCGACGCTGAAGATCTCTTCGGCGCCCTTAACGTCTATGCTTCGGTCGAAAAGCAGAGCCCGGGCGCTTACAACGTCCTGGTCATGGGCCCCTGGAGCCACGGCGGCTGGGGCGGCGGCGACGGCGCCTCGCTCGGCAGCGTCTCGTTCAACTCCAAGACGGCCGCCTTCTACCGCGAAAAGATCGAAGCGCCCTTTTTCAACTGGCACCTGAAGCAGAAGGGCGAGCTGAAGCTCCCCGAGGCCTACGCCTTCGAGACCGGCACCAACCAGTGGCGCACCTACGACGCCTGGCCGCCGAAGAACGCCGCCGCAAGGACGATGTACCTGGGCGAGCACGGCGGCCTTCCCTTTCGACCGCCCGGCCAGGAGGGATTCGACGAGTACCTCAGCGACCCGGCCAAACCCGTGCCCTTCCTCAACGCCACCGCCATCGGGATGACCGGCGACTACATGATCCAGGACCAGCGCCACGCCGCCGCCCGGCCCGACGTGCTCGTGTACCGGACCGAGCCGCTCACAGAGGACCTCACCCTGGCCGGCCCGGTCGCGCCCACCCTCTGGGTCTCGACCACCGGCACCGATTCCGACTGGGTCATCAAGCTGATCGACGTCTATCCCGACGATTACCCCGACCCGTCTCCGAATCCCGGCAATGTGCGCATGGGGGGTTATCAACAGTTAGTAAGGGGCGAACCGATGCGGGGTAAGTTCCGTAACGGTTTTGAGAACCCGGAACCGTTCGTCCCTGGTCAAGTTACTAAGATCGACTTTGAGATGCCGGACATCTACCACACCTTCCGCAGGGGCCACCGCATCATGGTTCACATCCAGAGCACCTGGTTCCCGCTGGTGGACCGCAACCCGCAGAAATTCGTGGACATCTACACCGCCGGCGCCGCTGACTTTCAGAAGGCCACCCAGCGCGTCTACCGCGGCGGCCCCCACGCCTCCGGCCTCCGGCTCCGGGTAATTCGGTGACAGGCTACGCTTTCACTAATTTAATGGACTCCTCAGAATAACCGCCAGCGGGCCGGAGGTAGCCGGAGCAGATCGCCGCCGAGCCCTATCTGGGGCGGATTTGCGCTTCGATTGTGGTGCGCTGCGAGCATCTCGTCGCGCTGGCTCTTTCCCGCAAAATCGTCCGCAAGCATGTGGCTGATTGTCGACTTGCCATCACCCGCTGCGGTGAAGCATGCCCGTTACCACTGGTTGCTGCTGGCCGAGAGTCATCTTACGCGGCGCCTGTTTGGAAGCTTCGTGCGGCGGATTGGGGCTCTGTCAGTGCCAGCGGGGGTCGCCGCCGGCTGTAGCGGCAAACAAATCGATCCGAACGGAGGCAAGGGACGGAGAGCTGTTCGAGAAATCGGCTAGGAAAGCGGCATTTGCGGGCAGCGGGCTTCTGATGAAGGGCACGGTGGGCTGTTTTGGGACGTACCGCGAAGGGTCTGGAACGAGAGTGTGCCGGGACCCGGTCCTTCGCAGTCTGGGTTTGGTACATGCTGTCGGCCACTGGGAACCCAAAACCGAAATCCCAGTGGGCAGATTCGACACTCGGACACCTGGAACCGGTGCGTGGCCCCCACGTAACGGTTGCAGATTTCCCTTGATTCCGGGAGCGACCTTCGGGGGCCTTGGGAGGAGCAGAAAGACCCTCTCGGCACTGCGGGGCAGGCATTGCTACTCGGGGGCTCTCGAAAAGATTTGAAAAGATGACAAATGCCGTACCCGGCCTGTAACGGTTCTCGAATGGTTCAGCGCCGCATAAGGCGAGTGTGGAGGCAGGTGCTTCTGTTGCGTCTGTCAATTGGGGACGGATTGTGCGTGGAGTGTGGCGGGACTGGTTTAGTCAAGGGCTCTCCTGAGGAGGAGGAACTGTTTAAGCGGGTGCGGTCTCGCGAACGCCTTGAGGTGGACTTCAACACGCTGGGGCTCGTGATAACGCAGCTTCAGCGTGGACACCAAATACTTCAGGACATCGGAAGAGAAGGCTTGGAGGAAATCGATCCGCCCACGCTCACGATCGCATGCCAACGCTGCCACGCTTTTTTGATTTCGTGGGATCCGATTGGTCCTCCGTCACCTCGGACTGGCCAAAGTGGACCCCTGAGTGGTCCTCTGGCGCCGCGCCCTGGCGAGCGTGGTCGATCTCGCAGTTGTTGGAATGCCCCTTCTGCGGCAGCAAAACCGCCATCGTGGTGCTCAGTCAGCCGAAGTTAGCGCGGCTATTCGGCAAGCCTTGTTGCCGCGGGCGATCTCCTGCGACGCGGTGAAGCACCTGGTGCTGTGCGCGATCATGCAGCGACCGCCGAAGCCGGATCGGGAGACTTACTCTTTAATGTCACTCGCGGAAGATTAAATTGGTGAAAGCGTAGCCTGTCACCGAATTTACTTTAGGGCCACCGTCACGCCGGTCTGGGCCTGGACCGCGCCCACGCGGAGCACCACCGGAATCGCACTGCCGGTCGCGGCCCTGGCCGGCGCCACGACGTTCACCTGCATGAGACCGGCCACCAGGCCCGGAGCGCCGCCGGCGTACCGAACCTCGGCATCGATCCCGCCGATTTGCGCGGTGACCGGCAGCACCGGCCGCGGCGGAACATCGCCGGCCGGCCTGCCATCGACGCCCGGCGGCACGGTCTGCCCCTCCCCGGTGGCGTACACCATGATGACCGATCCCCTGGCGGCCGCGTTGGCCGCGGAGTTGACGCTGTAATCCTGGTTCAGGACAGCGCCCTGCCCGGCGCCGGAGGCGTCGGCGGTGAACAGGCCCGGCGCAGCCGCGGCCACATTCAGCGTCATCGGGTTGGAACGCACGCCCTGGTATTCCACCACCAGCGCCGCCGACGTCTTGCCGTCCAGCGCGTAGGGAGCGATCGCGTTCACTTGCGCGTCCGACGTGTATAGGACCGGAGCCTCGACGTTGTCGAACAGCACGCGAGTTCCGGCGAGCGAGGTCGTGATGGTCTGGCCGGCCGCGGCCGCGGCAGCCGGGCCCATGCCCGCCCCTCCGATCGTCACGATCAAGCCCGGCGCCACCAGCCCGCGGGCGCCGCTGGCAGCGTTGGCTACCGCGTAGACCCGCACTTCGGCCGACCCCTGGGTCAGGGTGAAGATCTGGCCGGACACGTTGATGGCGCCGGTCCGCGGCGCCTGAGCCGGATTGGAAGCGTACGAGTAGTTGACCACCCCGGCGCCGGATACGCTCGACCAGGTGGCGATCTTGAGCCACTCCGATTCGCTGGCAGGCGTCCAGGTGCAGCCGGCCGGAGCGGTGACGTTCAGCGTGCCCGTGCCGGAAATGCCCGGCACGCTGGCGCTGGCCGGTGTCAGCGTGGCCGCGCAGGCCGCGCCCGGCTGGCTGATGGTGAATGCCTGGCTGCCCACGGTGATCGTCCCGATGCGGGCCGCGCTGCCGGGGTTGGCCGCCGCCGAGTAGGCCACGCTGCCGTCGCCCGAGCCGCTGGCCCCGGAGCTAATGGTGATCCACCCCGCGCTGGGCGTCGCGCTCCAACTGCAAGTGGTCGAGACGTTGAACGTGCCGGCGCCACCGGCGGCCGGCACGCTGGTTCCGGTCGAGGACAGGCTGAAAGCGCAGCTCGTCCCGGCCTGCGTGACAACGAAGACCTGGTCTCCGATAGTGATGGTGCTGCTCCTGGTCTGCCCGGTGGTGTTGGCCGCGACTGAGTAGCGCACCGTTCCGTCGCCGCTGCCTGGCGCGCCGGTGGTGATCGTAATCCACGGCACGGCGCTGGCCGCCGTCCACGCGCAGCTTGCCGCGGCCGTTACCTCGATGGCGCCGGGACCACCGGTGGCCGGGAAACTGGCGCTGGTCGCCAACAGGCTGACGCCGCAGGTGACGCCAAGCTGGGAGACATTGAAGGTCTGATCGGCCACCGTGATCGCGCCGGTCCGCGCTTCGGAGCTGGGGTTCGACCCCACCCAGTAGCTCACCGCGCCGTTGCCGGCGCCGCTGGCCCCGCCGGTGACCTGGAGCCAGTCGGATTTGTTGCTGACCGCCGTCCAGGAGCATCCGGTGGTGACGGTGAAGCTCCCGCTACCGCCGGCCGCGGGCATGGTCCGCGAGGGCGGTGTCAGAAGCGTGGTGCAGGAGGTGGCCGCCTGGGTGACCGTGAACGGCTGACCGCCGATGGTCAGCGTACCGGTCCGCGGCTGCGCGGTGGTGTTCCCCGCCACTGCATAGCTGACGGCGCCGCTGCCCGTCCCGCTTGCCCCCGCCGTGATCGTGATCCAGGTCGAGTCGCTCACGGCCGCGCGGTCACAGCCGCTGCCGCTGGCGGTCACGGTGATCGATCCCGAGCCGCCGGCGGCCGAGTAGCTGCCGCTGGTTGGATTGAAACTCAGCAGGCAGGCGGCCGCCTGCGTGACGGTGAAGGTCTGGCTGCCTACCGTGATCACGCCGGTCCGCGGCGCCGTGGTCGTGTTAGGCGCCGCCGAGTAGATGACCGTGCCGGGACCGTAGCCGGCCGCGCCGCTGGTAATCGTCAGCCACTCGGCGTTGCTGACCACCGTCCAACTGCATGCTTCCGTGGCCGCCACGCTGAAGCTGCCGGTGCCGCCCGTTACCGGCGCGGTCGCGCTGGTGGTGGGCAGCGAGAAGCAAACGTTGGCCAACTGGTTGACGGTGAAAGTCAGGCTGCCGATCGAGATCGTGCCCGAGCGCGTGATGGGCGAAGGGTTGGCGGCCACTGAATAAGTCACCGTGCCGGGACCGACGCCGCTGGCGCCGCTGGTTATCGTCAGCCAATCGGCGTTGCTGATTGGCACCCAACTGCAATCCGCCGAGGCGATGACGTTGAAGCCGCCAGAACCGCCGGCGGCCGGCGCCGCCGCGCTGGAGGAAGACAGCGAGAGGCAGGAACTCGCCCCCTGCGTTACCGCGTAAGTCTGGCTGCCGACCGTGATGGTGGCGCTGCGGGCGACGACCGAGGTGTTCGCGGCCACCGCGTAGATGATGGTGGCCGTGCCGGCGCCGCTGGCCGCGCTGGTAATGGTCAGCCAGGGCGCGCTCGAAACCGCCGTCCACGAGCAACTCGGCTGCGTGGTCATGTTGAAGCTGCCGGTCCCGCCGGCCGCCGAGTAATTCGCGCTCCTGGGCGAAACATCGAAGCTACACGTCCCCGCCGCCTGGGTGACGGTGAAGGTCCGGCCGCCGACCAGGATCGTCCCGGTGCGCTCCGCTAGCGTCTGGTTGGCCGCCACCGCCCAAGAGACCAGCCCATTCCCTGTCCCGCTCGCGCCGGCGGTGACCGTGATCCACTCGGCCGTGCTCACCGCCGTCCGCGCGCAGTCCGGCGCGCTGGCGGTCACGGTGATGTTCCCGGTCCCGCCGTTAGCGGAAACCGTCACGCCCGCCGGCAAGATGGTGAACGTGCAGGGTTGTGACCAGGCAGCCGCGCACGTCCCGATCGCCAGCAGCGCCGCCTTTACAAGGTGCTTGGAATGACTCTGCATAAAAGACCTGTCCATCCGAGGATAATACACGTATGCGACGCTCCGCCAACGGCCTGGCCAAGCTTGAGCGGATGAACAGGGCGCTGCGCCACCAGGAACCCGACCGCGTTCCGGTGAGCGACTTCTTCTGGGGCAGCTTCCTGAAGCGCTGGCGCGAGGAGCTTGGCCTTGCCCCCGATACCGACATCTACCGTTACTACGATCTCGATTGGGTGGTCACCATCCCGAACATGGACCCCCACATCAAGCCCTTCGAAGTCCTCAGTGAGACCCCCGAGGAAGTGGTGGTGCGCACCGGCTTCGAAGCGGTGATCCGGAAGAAGTTCGAGTACCCCATGCCTGCCTTTCTGCGCTTTGAAACCGACACCATCGAGAAGCTGGAGGCGTTCCAGTTCGACGATCCCTGGGACGAGCGGCGCTATTTCCGCGCCGGCGACAACCAGATCGCCGGCGTCGGCGACGGCTTCGAGCGCAATTCGCCCGCCTGGACAGAGACCGTCAAGGGCTGGCGCCCCGACTTCGCGGTCTACGGCAGCGTCTGCGAAGGCCACGAGACGCTGTGGCGGATCGTCGGTCCGGAAAACGCGATGCTGTGGATCGGGCTCTACCCGGACCGGCTCGGACGCTCGGTGGAGCGAATCAACGCGTTTGCCCTTGAACTCGCCCGCGCGCAAATCGAGGCCGCCGGCGGACTGCTGGACGGCATGGTGATCTGGGGAGACGTGGCCTGCAAGAAAGGCATGTTATTCTCGCCCGACTACTGGCGGCGGTATTTCAAGCCGGGCGTGAAGGCCATCGTGGATCTATGCCGCGCCCACCGCCTGCCGGTGATCTACCATGGCTGCGGCAACGCCAGCCGGATTATCGAGGACCTCATCGAGATCGGCATCGACGCCTACAACCCGCTGGAGGCCAAGGCCGGCCTCGACGTGGTCGATCTGCGCCGCCGCTACGGCCACCGCCTCGCCTTCTGCGGCAACATGGATGTGGCTCTCTGGGCCCACGGCGGCCGCGACGAGCTCAAGCGCGCCGTGCTCACCAGGCTGAACGCCGCCAAAGGCGGCGGCTACATCTTCCAGTCCGACCACTCCGTGCCAAGCAACGTCTCAGGCGAGAACTACGACTACGTGGTGAAGTTGGTGCGCGAGCACGGCCGCTATCCCCTCCAGTTGGGCGACTACGATCTGCCGGTCCTCGACTGCCGCTCTGCCAGCCTCACCAGGTGGGGCCGGCTGTAAGTGAAGAAACGCTTGAAGCCCGCGCACAGGTAGTTCAGGCCCGCCTCGCCGTCCGGGGTTCGGATGAAGCGGTCTTTCGGGCAGCCGCCGTTGCACATGTCCAGTACTTCGCAGGCGCGGCAGTAAGCGGGCAGCGCGTCCCGCTTGGCCTGCCCGAAAGCGACTTGCGCCGGGCTTTCCAGCAGTTCCACCAGCGGGGTCTCGCGGATGTTCCCCAGGCGGTGTTCCGGATCGACGAAGTGATCGCAGCAATAGAAGTCGCCGTTGTGCTCGATCACCGGGATGTCGCCGCAGGTCTCGCGGAAGATGCACAGCGAGTGTTCCAGCCCGCGAACCGGCCGCGATGCCTCTTCGAAGATCTGCACCGCGATCCGCTCCCTGTCCCGCCGCATCCACTCCTCGAAGATGGTGCACAGAAACGTGCCGAATGCCTCGGCCGGCGCGGTCGCCGGGAGGAATCCCAGGTAGCGGGCGCCGATGTCCCTGAAGAACCGGTACACGTCCCTGGGGCGCTTGACATTCTTATCGTGGACCACGCAGAGGATGTCGCAGGTGACCCCGTGCCGGAGCAGGAGTTCGAAAGCGCGCATCGTTTGCCGGTGGGTCGGCTGCTGGTTCCTGGTCACCCGGTAGCAGTCGTGCAACTCCGCCGGCCCGTCGAGGCTGAGACCGACGCCGAACCTCTCCGCCGCCAGAAAACGGCACCACTCCTCATCGAGCAGGATCCCGTTCGTCTGGATGCCGTTGAAGATGCGCCGGCCGGGGGGCTGATGGCTGCGCTGGAGGGCGACGATCCTGCGGAAGTAGTCCAGCCCCAGAACGGTCGGCTCCCCCCCGTGCCAGGAGAAGGAGATCACCGGGCTCGGGCACGCCTCGACGTGCTGGACGATGTACTCCTCCAGCAGGTCGTCGGGCATGCGAAACGTTGGATACAGGCGCCGCTTTTCCAGGTAGTAGCAATAGCGGCACTCAAGGTTGCACGCCGCCCCCGCCGGTTTGACGAAGATCTGGAACTCGCGCAATTTCGGTGACAGGCTACACAACCTCGAAATTATGATGATATAGTACAGCCGAAGAAGGAGGGACCAAAGTGGACCAAGAAGACGGAACCCGCCGGGTATTCCTGGCGCGCCTGGCACAGCTCACAGGGGGCTCGGCCCTGGCACAGACTATCGCCGAGAACGATGACCGCCTGGTCACCTCCCGCGTTGAATACGACGCCGCTGGCGCCAAGGTCACCGGCTACCTCGCGCGGCTCAAGGGAGGAGCGAAGCGCCCGGCCGTCATGGTCATTCACGAGAACCGCGGCCTCAACCCGCACATCCAGGACGTCACCCGGCGCGTGGCCGTCGCCGGCTTTCTCGCCTTTGGCCCCGACATGCTGTCGCCGCTAGGCGGAACGCCCTCGGACGAGAGCCAGGGTGTCAAGATGATCGGCAGCCTGAACCCCGCCGAGACGGTCGCGCGCCTGGCCGCCGCCGTGCGGTTCCTGGCAGCTCACCAGGAATCGACAGGCAAGGTCGGCGTCGTCGGCTTCTGCTGGGGCGGAGGCATGGTGAACCGGCTCGCCGCCGCCGGGACCTCGCTCAATGCCGGCGTCGCCTACTACGGCTCGCAGCTCCCGGCTGCCGATGTGCCGAACATCTCCGCGCCGCTGCTGCTCCACTATGCGTCGCTCGACCAGCGCATCAACGCCGGCATCCCGGCTCACGAGGCCGCGCTCAAGGCCAACAACAAGACCTATGAGTTGCACATGTATGAGGGCGCAAACCACGCTTTCAACAACGACACCAGCCCGGCGCGTTACAACAAGGAGGCGGCGGAGCTGGCCTGGGACCGCACCCTCAAGTTCTTCAGGAAATACCTCTCCCCGTAAAGCGGGCGGGTCCGCTCACCGCTGACCTTGCTGGCGCTGCGCGGCGGCAACCGTCAGCCCCTCAGTTGCTCCAGCAGCCGCACCGCCATGCGCATGTCCTGGCGGCGCTGTTCCTGGTCCTCAATCTCGCGTTCGATGTTCAGCGTGCCGCGGTAGCCGATCTCTTTGAGCTTGGCCACGAAGCGATCGATGCCGACCGAGCCCTGGCCGAGCGGCCGCTCTGTCCCCAGTGCGCCCGGCTGCCCGCTCGGCGGCCAGTCGCCGTCCTTGGCGTGCACCGAGACCACCAGCGGCCCCAGCACGTCCAGCGCCTCGATGGGATCGCCGCTGCCGTACAGGATCATGTTGGCCGGGTCGAAGTTGATGCGCACGTTCGGCCGGGCCACGTCCTCGATGAACCGCAGCAGCACCCGGGCCGGCTCCTGGCCGGTCTCCAGCGCGAAGTCCTGGTTGTGCCGGGCGGCGTAATCGCAGACGCGCCGCACCATCTCCCGCACCGCCTTGTAGTCCGGCTCCGCCGGATCTTCGGGCACGAACCCGATGTGGCAGGCGATGCTCGCGACGCCGAGCGCGGCCGCGAAGTCGCTGATCTCCAGCGTCCGCGCCTCCCGCTCCGCCCGCGTCGCCGGCGGAATGAACCCCACCGTGCCTTGGACGGTGGGAATGTCCGCGTAGTTCTCGCCGCTGTAAGCGGCGAACACCGTCACCAGCGTGAACTGCTCGGCTTCCATCGCCTGCTTCCAGGCCGCGGTCGCGGCCGCATCCAGGCTCATGTGGCCCGGAACGCCAATCTGGCCGCAGCGCACGCCCAGCGATTTCACGTCCCGCACCGTCTGGAGCGCGTCCCCGCCGCCCCAGAACATGGCGCCGATTTCCAGGTCTCTTAGAGCTTGCATGCGATCTTCTCCCCGTTCTTCTCCCGCGCTTCCACCATCTGGTTGCACAACTTCACCGCCGCCGCCGAATCCTCCGGCGGGCAGAATTCCGGCCAGCGATTGCTGCCGGCGCACTCGAGGAAGTACTCAATCTCCGCCTGGTACCAGTCGTCCGGCCCCGACGTATCCAGCGGCTCCGCCTCCCCATCGGCGCGGTACAGCGTGGCCGGCTTGCCGTCTGAGCTGTACTCGACGGTGCCGTTGTCGCCGATGACGCTGAACTCCATCGAAAAAGGGAAGGCCTTCGGGTGATGCCAGCCGCCGGAGATCACCACCACCAGGCCGCTGGCGTAATAGTAGGTTCCGGTGATCCAGTCGATCCCGCGCGGCATGTCCTCGTAGCCCACCGCCGAAACCGCTTCGGGCAGGCCAAACGCGTGCACGGCGAAATCGACGTCGTGGATCACCAGGTCGAAGATGCCGCCGCCGCTGATCTCGCGGTTGGCGGACCAGCCCGTCCAGGCCGGGGCCGCGCAGCGCCGCCGGAAGATGGCCGAGCGGATCGGCCCGAGCCGGCCCGACTTCACCATTTCCGCCGTCCTCCGGTAATGGGGGATGAACCGCACCACCTGCGCGGCCATCAGGACCTTGTTCGCCTTCCGGGCCGCTTCGATCATGCGGTCGCACTGCTCGCCGGTGAGCGCCATCGGCTTCTCCACCAGCACGTGCTTGCCTGCCTCCAGCGCCGCGATCGCCAGCGGCGCGTGCAGGTTGGTGGGCAGGCACAGGTCCACCGCTTCGGTTTCGTGGTCGCGCACCGCCTGGTACGCATCGCTGTACTTGCGAACCGCCGAGAAGTCCAGCCGCTCGCCCGGCCCGCCGATGTTGCCTTGAATGCCGCTGAGGTCTCCCGTCAACCGCTCCGGAATGTCGCTGGCGACTGCCACCAGTTCCGCATGAGTTATCTTCTTGAGGGCTTTCAGATGGGTGCTGCCCATGAAGCCAAGGCCGTATACGCCGATTTTCATAAGAACGATTATAGGTGGACCGGGGCCGCGGCGCTAACCCTGCTTCAGCAACAGCAGCAGCATTACCACCGGCGTCCTGGCCAGCAGGCTGTGCGGCAGTTGCGGCGCCATGTGGACCCAGGTCCCGGCCCGCCCCTCCATCGAATCCTCGCCCAGCTTCAGCCGCGCTTCGCCCTGAAGTATGTGCATGATCGCCGGCATCGCGGCCGTGTGCTCGGAAAGTTCCTGCCCCGCGGCAAACCCGAACAGCACCACCTTGAGCTGGTCGTCGTTGTGCAGCGTCCGGCTGAGGATGCCGTCGGCGGGGATGGTCACCTCGCCGACGAGGTCTTCGAAGTACCGGTAGGTCATGGCAGCATCTATCTTAGCAGCGACTTGATCCTCTCGAACTGTTTGTTCGGCAGCCGGTAGTCGCGGGGCGGCAGCGAATGAATCTTCCGCTCCAACGCCCAGACTCGATCCATCAGGTGGGGGTATGGCGACAGCCCCTTCGGCTGTCCTCCGGATCGGTACGGCGGCAGCCTGGCGATGAGACCCGGCAGGCTGGCCGGGTCGTAGCCGGCCTCGGCCATGATCCGCACCGCCTCGAGGTCGGCCTCGATTTCCAGGCTCCTCGCCAACGCCAGTGCGGATGGCGCCGCTCGGTCCGCCATCCTGCTCGCGTGCCCTAGCGCGACGTGGGCGATGGCGTGCGCCAGCAGCCCGGCCAGCTCCGTCTCGGTCCGCGCCTCGCGCACCAACTTAAGCGGGACCAGCACGGCGCCGTCCGCGCCGGCCACGGGCTCCTCTTCCGCATACCCCGGCTTGCCCTCGCTCGCGACGGTGAAGCGGTATTGAACCTGCCGCCCGCCGGCGTGCTTGGCGAGCTCCCCGCCCAGACGGTTGAGGTACCGCGACAGCTCCGGTTCCCTGCCCTGTGGCGCACACGCGATGGCAACGGCCAGCCACGGCGCCAGGTGACCGGCCCGCCACATTTAGGACGTCCGCTTGGCGGTGAACTCGGCGCCGCGGCGGCGGCCTTCCGGCGTGCGCGTGCCCTTCAGCTCATCGCCGGATACCGCGCCCTCCCACTGGAACTTCTGGTCCGCCTTGCGGCCTTTCTGTACCGTGGTGAAGGAGAACTTGTTGCCCTCGATCTTGCCGCTCTCGACCGTCATCGAAGCGGCGCGACGGCCGGGACCCCCGCTAACCGTGCCGGTGAGCTTGTCGCCATCGCTCTTCAATTCCAGCGCGAACTCGACGGTGACGGCGGTTCCGCCCTTTTTCTTGCCGCCCTTCATCTCCATCTTGGTCACCCACTTGCCATCGATGCCGGCGGCGGCCGCGGCCAGCGCAAGTGCGCAGCACAACGCTGCCAGAGAGAATGCTCGCTTCATGGTTACACTAGTCTCCTTGAGGGTAAACCCAAGGTGACCCCGGAAGTTGCACCCCAGCCCGAGCCCCTGCCCGTCTATTGCGACGTCAGCCTGCCGGTGCCGCTCGATCAGCCGTTCACCTACGCGCTGCCGGAGACGCTGCGCCACCGCGTGCAACCGGGCTGCCGCCTGCTGGTGCCGTTCGGCGCTCGCAAGCTGACCGGCATCGTGCTGCGGTGCCATGGCGACGCGCCAAAGATGGCGGCGCGCGAGGCGCTGCGCCTGGTGGACGCCGAACCGGTGCTGGGCGCCGCGCTGCTGGCTCTGGGGCGCTGGATCGCCGCCTACTACTGCGCCCCGCTCGGCGAGGTGCTGCGCACGATGCTGCCGCTCGGCGGCGAGACCCGCCAGGGCAAGGTCTGGTCGCTCACCGACGCCGGCCGCGACGCCCTGCGCCAGTTCACCCACGCCTCCGCCGACCAGGGCGCGCCGGTCGATCTGCTTCGCATGCTGGAGCGGCGCTCGTTGTCGGCGGCCGGCATAGCGAAGAAGCTGCCCCAGGCGGACTCCGCCATCCGCGCCCTCCAGAAGCGGGGCTTCATTCAGGTCGAGGACGTCGAGGCGCGGCGCGACCCGTTCCGCTCCCCTTCCGCCAGGCTGCGCGTCGAGCTCAAGACCGCCCGCCCCGAGGGCAAGTTCAAGAAAGCGGAGCGGGAGCTGCTGGCCTACCTGGAGCTGCATCCGGGCTCGCACAATCTGAAAGAGCTGGAGGGGGCGGTCCGCGACGCGGGCGAGGCGGCTCGCGCGCTGGCGCGCAGGGGCATCATCGAGCTGCGGCTGGAGCGGCCGTTCGCCGTCTCCGAGCCGGCGCGCTCGCCTCATGTGCTCAACCCGCACCAGCAGGCCGCTTTCGACCAGATATGGGCCGCGGTCGAGTCAAAACAATTCCGCACGTTCTTGTTGCAGGGGGTGACCGGCTCCGGCAAGACCGAGATCTACCTGCGGGCGATTGAGGCTGCGCAGGCGCTGGGCCGCGGCGCGCTCCTGCTGGTCCCCGAGATCGCCCTCACCCCGGCCATGGCCGGCCAGTTCTTCCACCGCTTCGGCGACCGCGTCGCCATCCTCCACTCGGCCTTCAGCGACACCGAGCGGGCCGACCAGTGGCGGCGCATCCGCCGCGGCGAGGCCCCCGTTGTCGTCGGCACGCGCTCCGGCGTGTTTGCGCCCGTCAAGGACCTCGGCTTGATCGTTGTCGATGAGGAGCACGACCACAGCTACAAGCAGGAGGAGACGCCACGCTACCACGGCCGCGACGTGGCCATCGTGCGCGCCCAGGCGGCCGGCGCCTGCGTCGTGCTCGGCTCGGCCACCCCGAGCCTGGAGAGCCGTTACAACGCCGTCACCGGCAAGTACGCGCGGCTGGAACTGCCGGAGCGCATCGAGCGGCGGCCGCTGGCGGGCGTCGAGCTGATCGACATGCGCATCGAGTTCCTGGAGACGCGCAAGCAGGCCACCTTCTCCCGCCGCCTGCTGGAGGAGATCCACGCCCGGTTGGAGAACGGCGAGCAAACGATGCTGCTGCTCAACCGCCGCGGCTTTTCCAACTTCGTCGCCTGCCGCTCCTGCGGCTACCGCGTCGAGTGCGTCAACTGCGCCGTCACGCTCACCTACCACCGCCGCGACCAGCGCCTGCTCTGCCACTACTGCAACTACGCCGCGCCGGTGCCCTCGGTCTGCCCGAAGTGCGCCAGCGAGTATATCTACTTCCTCGGCATCGGCGCCGAGCGCGTCGAAGAAGAGCTGCACCGCCACTTCCCGCGGGCGCGCATCGCCCGCATGGACCGCGATACCGTCGCCGGCAAACGCCAGTACGAAACCATCCTTGCCGGCTTCCGTGACCGCAGCTTCGACATCCTGGTGGGCACGCAAATGATCGCCAAGGGGCACGACATCCCCAACGTCACCCTGGTCGGCGTCGTCTCGGCCGACGTCGGCCTTGGAGTGCCCGATTTCCGCGCCGCCGAGCGTACCTTCCAGCTCCTCACGCAGGTGGCCGGCCGCGCCGGCCGCGGCACGCTGCCCGGCACGGTGCTGGTGCAGACCATCAACCCCGATCACTACGCCGTCCGCTTCGCCGCCGCCCAGGACTACGAGCTGTTCTACCAGAAAGAGGTCCAGTTCCGGCGCCTGATGCGTTACCCGCCGTTCAGCGTACTGGCCAGAGTGCTGGTCCGCAGCGAGAACCAGGAAGAAGCCCTGAGGATGAGCACTGAGCTTGGCCGCTTCCTCACCCCGCCGCCCGAGCACCTGAAAATTCTCGGCCCGGCCGAAGCGCCGGTGCCCCGTCTGAAGCGGGAGTACCGCTACCAGGTGCTCATCAAGGCCGCCAGCCGCAAGGTGCTGGCCGAAACCTTGCAAGCGGTGCGCCGGCACGCGCGGGAGCTGGAGTGGAAGGCCACCGCGCTGGTGATTGACGTGGACCCGGTGAGCCTGCTGTGACGTGCTCCTTCCAGCTCATCGAGGAGAACCTCCACGCCGCGCTCAGCGTGTTCGCGCGAGCGAAGCTCCGCCTGCCCGGTCTGCTGCTGGTCTCCTCCGGCGTCCGCTTCGCCACCTTTAACGCCGCGCTGCTGACCGCCCCCGTCGCGAGCGCCGGCGAACTCGAGGGCCGCCTCCGGGCCGCCTCCGCCTGGTTCCAGGACCGGGGCCTGCCCTGGTCGGTCTGGCTCTGCGAGGACTGGCTGGCTGGGCGGCTCCAGCGCGCTGCCCCGCGGATACTGGCCGAAGCGGGGCTTCATCTGATGACCCGGATGCCGGGGATGGCCGCGGAAGGGATCCGGCCACCCTTGCGTCCCTTGCCGCCGCTGGTCTGCCGCCGCGTCGCCGATGAAACGACGCGCTTCGCCTTCGATCACATCATGTCGGTGGCCTTCAACGTCCCCTTCGACGTTTCTCGCCAGATCTACGGGGCCGAGCAGACCTGGGGCGGCGGTATGTCCGGCTATCTCGGCCTGCTGGACGGCAACCCGGTGAGCACGGCGGCCACCGTGGTGGCCGGCGGCGCCGTCGGCCTGTACGCAGTCGCCACCCTGCCCGGCTTCCAAGGCAAGGGCTATGCCGAGGCCGTGGTCCGGCACGCGTTAGCCGCCTCAGGCATCGAGCGCTGCGTGCTGGAGGCCACGTCAGCCGGCGTCGCTCTCTACGCCCGTCTCGGCTTCAAGCCAGTCACCCGCTACTCAGTTTCGGTGACAGGCTACACAACCTCGAAATTCATGGCATGACGCCGAGCGCCGGCTGGCGCAGCCGCCGGGCCGCGTCCTCGTCCGCGTAGCAAGCCAGGATCTCGCCGAAGTAGACGCGGTGATGATCGCCCTGCGGGTAGAACTCGTCGCTGACCGCCTGCGCCAGCGCCGCCGGCACGATGTCGTTGCGGTGCAGCGTCCGGCACTCGTAGTGAACCAGGCACTCCTGGATGATCGGCGGCCGCACCTGCCGGCTCCCAATCACCGTCAGCCCCATTTCCTGGAACTTGTCGTGCCCCCGTCCCGACACTTTGCCGCAGTGCGCCGCCGCCGCCGCCAGCTCCGCCGGCGGTACGTTGACAGTGAACTCGCTCACCTCTTCCAGCCGGCTGTAGCTGTGTCGCGAGGGCCGCACCAGCACGATGAACGCCGGCCGCCCCCAGATCGACCCGATCGTCCCCCAGCCGATAGTCATCACGTTCGGCTTGCCGTCCGCGCTGGCCGTCACCAGCAGCAGCCCGTCCTCGCGCATCCGCCGTATCGTCTCTTTGAAATAATCCGCGTAGTGAACCGTCACTTTGGCCATACAGAAATCTCCTTTAAGACCTAGCCGCGCCCACCTCGGCGCGGCGCAGGAGGAGGTAGCTGCGCAGGGCGTCCTCCAGCGCCGGCATCGGCTTGACGCCCTGGCGCTCCATCTTCGCATTCGAGAGCGCCGAATACTTCGGCCGCTGGGCCGCCGTGCGGTACTCCCGCTCGCAAGTCGGCCGCAGTTCCGGCTTCAGGCCGGCCGCCTCGAAGATCATCCCCGCCCAGTTGAACCACGAGATCGCCCGGCCGCCGCCGGCGTGAAACAAGCCGCGGGCGCCGCTCTCCACCAGGTCGATCGAACAGGCCGCCAGCGCCGGCGCGTAAGTGGGCGAGGCCACATTATCCTCCAGCACCCGGATCGGCTGGCCGGTGGCCGCCAGCCGCAGCATCACCTCGATGAAATTCCCCCGCGCGGTGTGCAGCGCACCCGGCCCATACACGCCCGAGGTGCGGATGATGAGCGGCTGCTCCAGGTAGGCCTGGGCGTAAAGCTCGCCGGCCAGCTTGGAGACCCCGTACGCGCTCAGCGGATGGGGGGCGTCTGCTTCAGTGTAAGGACGGCCGGCTCGCCCGTCAAAGACGTAGTCGGTGGAATAGTGCACCAGCAGCGCGCCAGTCGGCCGGCAGGCCAGCGCCAGGTTGCGCACCGCCAGGGCGTTCACCCCGAACGCCGCCTGCGGCTCCTGCTCGGCCACGTCCACTTGATTGTAGGCGGCGGCGTTGAATACTACTTCGGGCGCCAGCTCGCTGACGCACTTCTCGACGCGCTGGCGGTCAGCGATGTCCAGATCCACCCGGTCGAATCCTGAGACCTCGTATCCGCGCTGCCCCAGCTCCCGAACCAGCTCCACTCCGAGCTGGCCGAGATTGCCAAACACGACAGCCTTCGTGGCCATACTTGCCACAGCATATAATTTCGCTGCCAGGCTGCGCAATCACCTATCTGCTGTTGTTCAGCTCGCGCGCCAGTCGGACCAGCTCCTCGGTGCACGCCAGTGAGTGCTCGAGCTCGAGTCCGACTGCGTAGCCGCCCTCCGCCGGCCGGCAGTAGGAGACTTCTCCCAGCAGCAGTGTCTCGCCAAACTCCACCTTCACCGCCGCGCCCTCGGGAACTGGACGCTCCACCAGCAGCCGTAGCCCGCCGGCCGAGAAGTCGGACAATTGCCCAGCGAGCTTTGTCTCCGCTTCGCCCAGGATGCTCACCTGGACGGGACAGCCACCTTCGAATCGCTCTTCGCGCCGGGACTCCGTGAGTGGTTTCATGGGACCCCACCTTAAGGAATCGGCCGACGCGGGGGTGGACTTTAGCCGGCGCGGCCCGCCTGCCCCAGTACAACCTCGATGAACCCCAACGCCACCTTCGATAAGGCCTTGTCCTTGCGGTAGATCAGCCCCAGCCGCCGCATCATCGGTTCCGGCGCCAGCGAGACGGCCCGCAGCCGACCCTCGGCGATCTCCTCCCGGCAGTGAGCGGCCGCCAGGAAGGAGATGCCCAGCCCGGCCGCCACGAACCGCTTGATCATTTCCGTCGATTCCAACTCCATGGCCACCCGGAGCTCGTCCTCCACCGCCTCCAGCCATTCGTCCAGCCGCGCCCGCGTCGTGCCGTGCTTGGGCAGCAGCAGTGGCCAGGCGGCGGCCTCGGCAGCCGTCACCGACCGCTTCTCCGCCAGCGGATGCCCGGCCGCTGCAACCAGCTTCACTTCGTCGGTGTGGATCTTGGCCACCTGGAGCTTCCTCCCCTCGACCGGCAGTTGCGCAATGCCGAAATCGGCCACGTTCTCCAGCACCGCCTCCACGATCCGGCTGCCGTGCAACCGCTCGATGCTCAATTGCACCCGGGAAAACTGCCGGCTGTACTCGGAGAAAACGTGCGGCAGCACGTAGATGCAGGTCGCCTCGCTGGCCGCGATTACCAGCTCCCCGCGCGGCACCCGCTCCAGCTCGTTGATCGCGTCCTGCGCCCGCCGCCGCAGCTCCAGGATCTGGGACGCGTACTCGGCGAAGATCTTGCCGGCCGTGGTCAGCGTAATCCGGCTGCCGAAGCGCTCGAACAGGCTCGTATTAAGCTCCTGCTCAAGCTGCCGCACCTGGGCGCTGATGGCCGGCTGCGTCCGGAAACACGTCTGCGCCGCCTTGGAGAAGCTCTTCAGGCGGACAATCTCGAGAAAGGTGTGAAGCTGATCGAGGTCCATCGCGCCGGCCGGGAACAAAAAAATCAATCGCGCGGATAGAAATTTTGAATTTCCCTCCGCGCGCCGGACTTGCTACTAATTGTAACAATTGATCCCGGGTGGTGCGGCTGGATAACTAAAGATGGGAACGCCGCAACCCCAGGCCGCACCGCCAACCCGGGGTGTTGGGGGGCAGACCCGGAGGTCCGCCCCCGCCTGGCGCAATCAGAAGGTAATCCGCGCCGAAAGCTCGATGTTGCGCGGCCCCGAACCCTGGCCGGTGAGCTGGCCGAAGAACGGGCTCAGGATGTCGGTATCCAGGCCGCCGCGCCCGTGCCGGTTGAACGGGTTCAGGAACGTGCCCCGAATCTGGAACGACCGCGCCTCGCCCAAGCTCCACGTCTTGTCGATCGCCAGGTCCTCCGAGGTCCAATGCGGCCCGCGGATGTTAGGCAGCACCGGGCCGAGCGTGCCCAGCCGCGTGATCACGTTGCGCCCGCCCGGGTGCACCGGCGGCAGGGTGAACGCCTCGCGGTTCAGATACGCCGTACCTCCGACCTTCCCGCGGAAATTGATCGGCGCATCGCTGTTGAGGATGATCGGCTTGCCCGGCACCAGGTCGAGCCGCGCCGACCCGAGCGGGTTGCTGATCCCGCCGCCTCCGACCGAAATCGGGGAGCCGGAGCGGACCTGAAGGTTGCCGGTCACGTTCCAGCCGCCGATGATCTTACCGGCGATGCCCGGAATGTTGACCAGCTTGTTCGGCCCGATCGGCAGCTCGTAGATCCAGGTCAGCTTGAAAAACTGCGGGTAGTTGTAACTGAGAATGCTCCTTTCGAGTCGGCGGTTGAACACGTCGGCAGCGCTTACCGAGTAATCCCCGAGGGCGCCGCTCGCCAGCCCAATGGCCTTCGACCAGGTGTAAGCGCCGAGGATGGCCAGCCCGTTGCGGAAGTGGCGCGTCACCTGTACCTGCAGCCCGTTGTACAGCGAGGTGCCGAAGTTGGCGAAGTCCTGGCCGATGCCCGTGTATTGGGGGTAGGGCCGCAAGGCCTGAAGGACCGTTCCCGCAAAGCCCGGGAAGGGCTGCGGGATGCCGGAAGCGGCGTTCCACGGATCGGTCAGCTTCTGGCCCATGTCCAGGAAGCTGATGGGCAGCGAGTTCAGGCTGTCCAGTCCCTGGGCCTCCAGGCGGGTACCCTTGTTGCCGATGTAGTTGAGCTCCAGCACGAAGAACTGCGGCAACTCGTACTGGAAGCCGAGGTTCCAGTTCTGCACGTAGGCGAGCCGGTTTGAGTCCGGGGCCCAATAGTTGGCGCCCCTGCCGTTGGCCATCGAGGGGTCCTTGTTGGGAAGAACGCCGGCGAAATCCAGGTAACGGTCGTGGAGGAGACCGACCGGCTCCTCGGCAAACCGCAGCGCCACGTTGCCGGTGTTGCGGGCGATCGAGCTGTTGAAGCCTTCCCCGCCGCCGAAGCCCCAGCCGTTGGAGATGGGCGGCGTGTTGTTGATGCCGTAGCCCCCGCGCATAACCAGCTTCGGGCTAATGGCATAAGCGAAGCCGAACTTGGGAGAAAGCTGCCGCCAGTAGCGGTCCTGGAAGCTCTTGCGCCCGAGGTCGTCAATCCATACCAGCGCGCCCGGCCGCCCCCCGGCTCGCGCGTTCGCGGCCGTGAAGCTCAGGGCCGACATGCGGCGCGCCACCTCGAACATGCCGCCGATGATCTCCCACCGCATCCCCAGGTTTAGCGTAAGCTTCCGGTTCACCTTCCAGTCATCCATGAAGTAGAAGCCGGTCGAGCGCCAGCGGTGGCCGAAGTAGGAGGCGACCACGTTGCGGCTGGTCGAGGAGTAGGCGCCCAGCAGGAAGCTGGCGAAGGCGTGTCCGGTCTGGCTGGCGAAGCCCGGCTGCCCGGAAGTCGCCGGAGAGAAAGCGAAGGTCCCGGACTCGGTGCCCCGGCCGCGGGTGTTGTAGAAGTAGCGGCGCTGCTCGAATCCAAGCTTGAAGTTGTGCGCCCCGCGGATGATGGTGACGTCGTCCTGGATGATGGTGCTGCCGTTGTAAGCACCGCCGGCGTTGGCCGAGCCGAGCCGGCCGCCCGCGCCGATGCCTCCGCCCTGGTAGGCCTGCCCGCTGAAGGTCAGCGTCGGGAAGTGCGTGCCCGGGAGGTTCTGATAACCGACCTTCTGCGGCCAGTCCTGGTCGATGAACACGCTTTGGTTGAGGTTGCCGAAGCGGTTGTAGCCCATCGCGAAGTGGTTCAGCACCGTCGGCCTTACCGTCCAGTCATAGGCGACCCGGCCCAGCGTGCCGGGCGTCTCCTGCCACTGGTAAACGCCGGTTGGGGTGCCGGGCGGCAGACCCCAGCGCCCGCCGGGTGAGTTGTTTCGCGCCCGGAAGTTGCGGTTGAAGGTTACTGCCACCCGCTGGCTGCTAGAAAGGTTGTGGTCACCCTTCAGCGTCAGCATTTTCTCGCCGAACACCGGGCAGCAGGCGCTCAGGTTGGGGATGTTGTTGAGCATCGCGTCGAAGGCCGGATCGGTGATCGGCGCCAGATCCAGGATCTTCTGCGACACCGGGCTCCAGCGCCCCTTGGGAACGGCGTTGCCGGGGAACGGATCGCGCACCCATGTGTTGCCCACCTGGCGGGCGCTGTTCGGGTCGTAGACCGCCCCGAAAACCACCGGCCGTCCCAGCGCGTCCGTGCCTGCCGTCGTGCCCGATCGGGCGTCGCCCGTGTACGCCGGGCTGAGCAGCCGCGCGAAGTTGCCTTCCTTCTGGTCCTTCGTCGGCAGCCGGCTGAAGCCCGTCGAGGTGAAGTTCCGCACCTTGGTGTACTCGAAGTTATGGAAGAAGAACGTCCGGTTGCGCCCGTCGTAGATCTTGGGGAACCAGACGGGGCCGCCGGCCGAATAGCCATAGTTGTGCTGCTTGTACGGCGTGCGCTTCATGCCGGCCGCGTTGTTGTTCCAGGTATTGGCCCGCAGCCCGTCGTTCTGCACGTAGTAATACGCGCTGCCGTGCAGCTCATTGGTGCCGCTCTTGGTGGCGAAGTTGGCCACCGAGGTCTGCCCGCCGGTGTATTGCGCGCTGACCGTTCCGGTTTGCAGCTTGAACTCGCTCACCGATTCGGCGCTCGGGCTGAACTCGTTGTTCGAGCCGCCCTGGATGTCCATCCGGCCCAAGGCGATGCCGTCGATCAGGATCTCGTGGGAGAAGTACTGCCCGCCGTTGATCGAGCCTTCCCAGGTGCCGCCCACCGTGCCCGGCAGCGCCGTGAAGATGAACTGCTGGATCTGCCGCCGCCCGTCGCCCACCGCGATCGGCCAGGTGTCGAACTCCTTCTTCGTCACGTAGCTGCCGATCTCGGCCGTGCCGGTCTCCAGCAGCGGGGTCTCGGCCGAGACGGTCACCTGGTCGGTCACCGCGCCCACCGTCAGCGCGAAGTCCACCGTCAGCGTTTGCGCCACCGCCAGGACCACGTTCTCGCGGATGGCCGTCTTGAACCCGGTGGCCGAAGCCGACAGCTTGTAAGTTCCCGGCGGCAGGTAGGGCATGCGGAAGACGCCGGCCGAGGTGGTCTCGACCTTGGTCTCAACCCCGGTGGCCACGTTGACTGCGTCAACCTTGGCCCCGGGAATCACCGCGCCCGTCGGGTCAGTCACCGTGCCGTTGAATGTGCCTCGTTCGCCCTGGCCGAACAGCAGACCAAGGCCAATAACCATCAGAGCAAGTAGCTTGCCTCTCATAGACCCTCCCGAAAGTACTGGAAGAGTTCTATCACGGACGCCGCCCGCGCGTCAAGCGGCGAGGCATGCCTCGCCCCTACAACGGATTGCGAACCCGGCCGTAGGGGTCGGGCATGCCCGACCCCTACGTTACGCGCGGCGGATCACCATGAGGCTCAGGTCATCCCTCTTCGGCGCTCCGGAAAGGAAAGCCGTTACGTCCGCCAGGCAGGCGTCCGCCAGCGTCCTGGCCGAACGGATGTGGCCCGCGGCCGTCAGGCTCACCAGTCGCTCCGGGCCGTAATCCGCGCCAGCCGCGTTGCGCGCCTCCGACAGCCCATCCGTGTATAGGACCAGGCTGTCGCCGCGTTCGAGCCGCACGGTCCGGACCCGCCACTCTCCGTTCGAGAACAGACCCAGCGGCAGCCCGGTCGCTTCGATCCGTTCGCTTCGTCCCGGCCGTACCAGCAAGGGCGGGCAATGGCCGGCGTTCGCGATCTCCATCTCCCCCGCACTGCCTGCCTGTCCACACACCAGCGTGGCGTAGTGCGCCGGCAGCGTGTTCTCGCAAAACAGGCGGTTCGCCCGCTCGACCAACTCAGCGAGCGGCACGCCAAGATCCAGCAGCGTGCGGACGATGGCATGCAAATGCGACATCAGCAGCGACGCCGCCACTCCTTTGCCGGCGATGTCCCCCACCAGGAAAAACAGACCTCCGGCGCTGTCCCGTTCCATGACGTCGAGATAGTCTCCGCTCACCGCGCCCGCCGGCGGAAGGTGGTCCAGGCACACCCGGCACAGCGGATCGACCTCCAGTCTCTCTTTCTCGATCGGCTCGTGGCAGCTCTCGCACAACCCGTAGGCGCCGCTGTCCAGCCGCTCCAGTGCGGCATCGACATCCACGAGCAGACCCGCCAGGTGCGCCGTTTCCTGGAGCGAGCCCATGGCGGAAGCGGATGCGTCTGGGTCCGCGACGGCGCGGGCCGCCTTCAGCAGGCGGTCGGGGAGCTGGGAGTTGTGCCAGCCGTGG
>JBBTDS010000361.1:53470-61577 GCA_038060875.1 Acidobacteriota bacterium
GGCGCGGGCCGCCTTCAGCAGGCGGTCGGGGAGCTGGGAGTTGTGCCAGCCGTGGGCCTGCTCGATACGGCGGGCCTCTATGAAGCTGAGGCCGACTGGGCTTGACGCCGGCCCTCCGGGAGCGCTAAACAAGTACAACAAGGAAGGAGATGCTCATGAAAAGCCTTTCGCGCAGGTCCCTGGTGGCGGGCTCTTCCGCCTTCACCATCGTCCGACCGGAACTGGTCCGCGGCGCCGGCCAGGAACGGCTGAAGTTCGGCGTGGTCGGCTGCGGCGGGCGGGGCACGGAAGCGGCGGTCAACCTGATGACCGCCGATGCCAACGTCGAGCTGGCGGCTATGGGAGACGTCTTCGAAGACAAACTCGAAGGCTCTCTGCGGCGGCTGCGCGACCCGGCATTCATCCAGCGTATCGCCGCCCGGGATGCTCCCATCTTGAACAAGCCTGTGAATGAGCTGGTCAGTTCGATCGCCGGCCGGGTGAAAGTGGATCCGGAGCACCGCTTCGTCGGTTTCGACGCCTACAAGAAGGTCATCGCCTCGGACGTCGATGTGGTCCTGCTGGTAACGCCTCCGGGCTACCGGCCGGAACACTTCGAGGCGGCGATCAAGGCGGGCAAGCACTGCTGGGCGACGAAACCCATCGCCACGGACCCGGTGGGCGTCCGGCGCTTCATGGCGGCGGTGAAGCTGGCCGAGACCAGGAAGCTCTGCGTGAACGGCGGCACGCCCGGCGTCTCGGGGCGGAACGCGATCGAGACCAAGCAGCGGATCAAAGACGGCGCCATCGGCGACATCCTGTCCATCACCAGCCGCAATCACGCCGCCGTCGTCCTGCACGTGAAAAGCGGCCGCGACCCGAAGTGGGGCGACATGGAGTGGCAGCACCGGGAGTGGTATTCGTTCGTCTGGATCTGCGGCGACATGCTGGTCGAGCAGGCCGTGCACGGCATCACGTTCTGCAACTGGATTATGGACTCGCATCCGGAGCGGGTGGTCTCCTCCGGTGGCGCGGCCTGGCGCCCCAGGGAAGAGATGTACGGAAACATTTACGATCACCACGACTCCGATTTCATCTACCCGAACGGCGTACACCTGCACAGTTACTGCCGGCAGTATCCGCCCGGGTGTCCGACTGGGGGCGGCAGCATGTTCATCGGCTCGAAAGGAAAGAGCACCGGCAGCGACCTGGCGGCGGTGAAGCAGCCCCTGAACACTTTCGTCCAGGAGCACATGAGGATGATGCGGAGCATTCGCGGCGACGCCCCGTACCTGAACGAGGGAATGGTGATCGCCGAGGGCACCATGACCTGCATCATGGCTCGCGAGGCTGCGTATTCCGGCCTGGAGATCACCTGGGAGATGATCATGAACTCGAAGCAGGACCTCCAGCCCAAGCAGTTCGACTACAAGCTGACAATGGATGCTCCGCCGCTTCCGGCGCCGGGGCAATACAAGTTCATCTGAGAACAGGAGACGGGCGCATGAGAGTACATCTCTACATTCTGACCGTGGGTCTTGGGGTGGTGCTGGCCGTGCATCTGGCCATGAACGGAAAAGTAGGCAGTATCATGGCCAATCCGCGTGTCGGCAACGCGGTGTTCTGGTGCATCGGCGCAGTGGCCGCGGTGCTCATTGGGGTGACGGGCTGGCAGGCGGGCGCGTTGGCTCCGCTGGCCAAAGTGCATCCGCTGCTGCTGACGGCGGGCGTTCTGGGCGCCTGCCTGGTGTTTGCGATCGCTTGGCTGATTCCCCAGATCGGCGCGGGACCGGTGATGATCGCGCTGCTCGCCGGCCAGGTGCTCGGCGGGCTGATCATGTCGCATTTCGGCTGGCTGGGCTCGCCGGAGCAGCCCATCACGTGGATGAAACTGGCCGGAGTCGGCGTGATGGTCGCGGGAGTCGTGCTGGCAAGCTTCACCAAGTGACGCCGGCGATGGTGGCGCAGGCCATCGTTTTCTGTGGCCTGCGCAGCCGGCAGGCGACCAAAAGCGATCGCCTGCCCCACGAGCTAAAGGACGCTCATCGTCCGCGGATCGACCGGCCGCCTCCGCTCAGCCGAGAGCTGGCCGGCGAAATACATCCGCAGCGACATCAGATTGTCGCGGGCGTTTGTCAGCGCCGGGCGCTTCTCGTGGAGCGCCTGCATGAACTCGCCCATCGTGCCCATGAAGCCGCCGATCGAGGCGCACATGTCGTAGCAGGGCTTGACAAACACATCCCGGTTCGTCAGCTCATCCGGCAGATTGTAGCTGACCCAGCCAACCTGTTTGGGCCAGTCATAGGCGCGCACCTCGACCAGGTCCTTTTCCCAGCGGGACGAGGGATTCCAGCGGTGGTTGGCGCGTATGGCCCCGCGTTCCGCCCAGATCCGCAGCGGCGTTTCGTTCCGGAAGTTGTCCTCGTTGTGGTATTCGAGATAGTTGCAGACGGCGCCGCTCGAAAACTCGATGTGATACATGGCCGCGTGATTGCGGTTCGTGCCGAGGATCGAGACCGGTTCTCCGCCGGACAACCAGCGCACCGAGTCAAGGCCGTGTATCTGCCATGCCAGCACGACGCCGTCGCCTCCGAAACCGAACTTCGGGCCTTCAATCGAGAGATTGGCGAACTGGATGAAGCCCGGATTGCCGAAGCGCCCCGGAGTGAGGAACTGCTTGGAGAGGTAGATGGCCGGGTCGAACCGGAGGTTCTGATTGACGGCGAAGGGGATGCCGTGGTCCGCGGCGATCCGGACCATCTGCTCGGCTGTGTCGAGGTCGGTGGCCATCGGCTTCTGCATGAGCACGGCCTTGCCGGCCTTGGCCGCGTCTGTGAGTATGCACAGGCGGCTTCTTATGTCTTCCGCGCGGGAGTGGTCCACCGCGCAATCGACGATCTGCACATCGTCGCGCTGCAACAGTTCCCGGTAATCGGCGTAGACATTCGGGATGCCGTCTCGCCTGGCGAGTTCCAGGCGCGCCTGGCTGATGTCGGCGGCGGCGACAACGCGGTAGCCGGCCAGCCTGTAGGCCGGCAACTGCTGTGCGCGCACGATGCCCGCATAGCCGATGATGCCGATGCCATAGTCGAGCCGGTATGTTTCCAGGGGCGGCCGGAACGAGGGCCAATCGAAGCCGTGATTTGGCATGAATCCTCCTCACTGAGCGTACACCACAGGCTGAAGCCCGTGCCATGCGGGTGCTCAACCGTTTTGGGGATCGGCCGGAAAAGACCGATCCAACCGCTCCCTCCGGTCGCGGCTCGGTTAGAAATGGCCCGCTTTTCGACGACTGGACCGAGCCGCGACCAAAGGGAGCGGTGCGAGTTCCCCAAAACGGTTGAGCAACCGTGCCACGCCGGGGTCCCACTTGGATTAAGCTATAGGACCATGAGACAACTCGCGATCGTGCTGGCCGCGGCGGCCGTGGGCCTGATCCCGGCCCGCTCGCAGAAGACAGCCAATCCCTTTGCCGGCCGGTGGGACATGACCGTCACACGGGCCAACGATACCTTCCCAAGCTGGATGGAAGTGGCGGACAAGGACGGCGCCCTCGAGGTCCGGGTCCAGGGGCGCACCGGCAACGTGAACCCGGCGGCCGCGGTGAAACGGGATGGAGAGCGGCTTATCGTCACCGTGGTGGCGGCGGCGCCGGCCCGGCCGGCGTCGGAAGGCCGCCCCGCCTCGCCCGCGCGCCCTGAGTTGGTCTGGGAGCTGACCGCCAAGGGCGGCAAACTCACCGGTTCCCAGCCGCAGGGAGACCGGGAGTGGGAACTCGCCGGGGTGCGCGCGCCAGCGTTGAAGCGCGCGGCGCCGAAAGCCTGGACCGATCCGGAACCGCTGTTCAACGGGAAGGACCTGACCGGATGGGCGCCGATCAACAACACGCCCGCCACCATGGCCGGGCCGGACACCAGCCACTGGGTCGCCAGGAATGGGGAACTGGTGAACGAGGCGAAAGGGTCCAATCTGCGGACCGGGCGGAAGTTCGGCGATTTCAAGCTGCACGTGGAGTACAACTGCCCGCCGGGCGAGAACAGCGGCATCTATTTGCGCGGGCGTTATGAAGCGCAGGTGACGGCGCCGCCGGCCGCTCCGCGCCCGGACGCCCGCCCGCTGCCCGGCGCAGGCGGGGGCTTCCCGCGGAATCCCTATCTCGGCGTGGGCTCGATCTATGGGATGGTAGGACCGCCGAGCCCGCCGCCGTTCAACCCGGAGTGGCAGATCTACGACATCACGCTCATCGGCCGATGGGTGACCGTAGTTTTCAACGGCGTCACCACCATCGACAACCAGGAGATCGCGGGCATCACCGGCGGCGCCCTCGACAGCCACGAAGCCGAGCCCGGCCCGATCTATCTCCAAGGCGATCACCACGGCGGGATCCGCTACCGCAACATGACGATTTCGGTTCCCAGGCGCTGAGGCGTACCCCGATGACGAGGCGCGAGGCTCTCAAGCAAGCCGCCGGAGGCCTGACCATCCTGCCGGCGGGACTGGCGCGCGGCTACTCGGCCAACGAAAAACTGAACATCGGCGTGATCGGCCTGGCCGGCATGGGCGGCAGCGACGCGAGAAGACTCGACCAGCTCGGCGAAAACGTCGCCGCCCTATGCGACGTCGATTCGAACGTCCTCGACAAGCGCGGGGCGCAATATCCGAAGGCCGCGAAATACACCGACTTTCGGAAGATGATCGAAAAGGAAAAGCTGGACGGCGTGGTGGTGGCCACGCCGGACCACGCCCATGCTTACATCAGCGTGTGGGCGATGAAGCACGACTTGCACGTCTATTGTCAGAAACCGCTCACCCAGACCGTACACGAAGCCCGCGTGATGGCGCGCGTGGCGGCCGAGACGAAAGTCGTCACCCAGATGGGAACGCAAACCAGCGCCGATCCCAACAACCTGCGGCAGGTCGAGCTGATCCAGTCGGGCGCGCTGGGCGAGATCACCGAGGTTCACCTCGCCACCGACCGGCCGGTCTGGCCGCAGGGATACGATCGCCCGCCGGGCGAGGACGCCGTGCCGCGCGGTCTGGACTGGGACCTGTGGCTCGGCCCGGCGCCGGTCCGGCCCTACCGGGCCGCGTGGCCGAAAGAGCATACCGTGTACAGCCCCGAGAGCTGGAAGCGGTTCATCTACCAGAGGAACCCGTCGCTTCCGGTGTATCATCCGTTCACCTGGCGGGGCTGGATCGAGTTCGGCAGCGGCGCCATGGGCGATATCGCGCCGCACGCCATGAACGTGGTCTTCCTCGCGCTCGACCTGGGAGCGCCCGCGGCGGTCGAAGTGATGAACACCAGTGGCATGCGACGGGAGATGTACCCGGAGTGGACCATCGTGCGGTTTGAGTGGCCCCAGCGCGGCGTCCATCCTCCGCTCAGGATCTACTGGTATGACGGCGCCAAGCGGCCGCCCGCTGACATCGGCGGCGGGCGAGGCGGCCTGGTCTGGATCGGCGCCCGGGGCAGCCTGCCTCAGGGCCGCGGCCCGTTCCGCGGGCTGACGGCTGAGCCCTATCCGAAGCCTCCGGAGAGGGACTGGGGCCGCGAGGAAGTGCACAAGGATTGGGTGGTTGCGGTGAAGGCGGGCAAGCCGGCGCCGTGCCACTTCGGCTACGCCGGCCCGTTCACCGAGGCGTACCAGTTGGCCAACGTCGCGCTGCGGGTGGGGCACCGGATAGAATGGGACCCGCTGGCGTTCCGCGTCACGAACTGCCGCGAGGCCAACCAGTACCTTACTCGCGAATACCGGCGCGGCTGGGATTTGCGGGAGATTGCCGGCAGCGGGAGTTGAACCGCCTATGGAACCAATCACGCGGCGCGCATTTATGATCCTGCCGGCCGGGCTGGCCCGCGGCTACGCGGCGAACGAAAAGCCGAACGTCGGCATCATCGGCCTCGCCGGCCAGGGTGTCCGCGACGCGCGCGCCCTGGAGAAGGCCGGCGCCAACATCGCCGCCTTGTGCGACGTTGACTCCGAAATGGTGGACCTCCGCGCCGCCGAGTATCCGAAGGCCGCGAAACACAGCGATTTCCGGAGGATGATCGAGCGCGAAAAGCTCGACGGTGTGGTCGTCGCCACGCCCGATCACAGCCACGCCTACATCAGCGTGTGGGCGATGAAGCACGGCGTGCACGTCTACTGTCAGAAGCCGCTGACCCAGACGGTCGAGGAGGCCCGGGTGATTGCCCGCGTGGCGGCCGAGACGAAGACCATCACGCAGATGGGAACCGAGAGCGCTTCGGCGCCCGGCACGCTGCGCGCCGTCGAACTGATTCAGTCCGGCGCGCTGGGCGAAATCACCGAGGTGCACGCGACGACGGACCGTCCCATCTGGCCGCAGGGCTACGACCGCCCGCCGGGAGAGGAAGTCCCCCCGCGCACGCTCGACTGGGATATGTGGCTGGGCCCCGCGCCGCACCGCCCGTTTCTGGCCCGGTATCCGGAACGGCATCCCGTCTACGATCCCGCACCCGAAAAGAGGCACCAGTCCGATTTCAAGGACGCCGGGCTCAGCCCGGTCCCTCCGCTGGGCGTGGTCTATCATCCCTTCGTTTGGCGCGGTTGGATCGAGTTCGGCAGCGGCGCGCTCGGCGACATCGCTCCGCACAGCCTGAACGTGGTGTTCTGGGCGCTCGATCTGGGAGCTCCCTCGGCCGTCGAGGTGGTCGAAACCAGTGGCATGAAGCGCGAGATGTACCCGGACTGGAGCGTCATCCGGTTCGAGTGGGCCGCCCGCGGCGTCCACCCGCCGCTCAAGGTTTACTGGTACGACGGCGGCAAACGGCCGCCCGCCGGCATCGGCGGCGGCCTGGTCTGGATCGGCACAAAGGGCAGCCTGCCGGCGGGCCGCGGCCCCTATCAAGGGCAGAAGACGGACCCCGCTGCTCCGCCGCCCCAGCGGGATTGGGGCCGCGAGGAGGTCCACAAGGATTGGGTGGTCGCTATCAAAGCGGGCAAACAGGCGCCCTGCCATTTCGGCTACTCCGGCCCGTTCACCGAAGCGTACCAGCTCGGAAACATCGCTCTGCGTGCCGGCCACCGCATCGAATGGGACCCGCACGCTTTTCGAATCACGAACTGCCGTGAAGCAAACCGCTATCTCGCCCGCGAGTACCGGCGCGGATGGGATCTGCGCGAGATCGCGGGCCGCGCGGCATGCCGCTAACCGGAGGCAACCTATGAACACGACACGACGACAACTTCTTCACACCGCTTCCAGCCTGGCGGCGCTGGCCGCCGTTTCCGGGCGGAACGCGGACGGGCAAACAGCCGCGCGCAAGAAGCGCGTCCTGGCCATTCTGGGAGACGCCTACCACGCCGTGGCCCCGCTGGACGCGGCCCTGGTCGCAAGACTGCGCAAGGCCGGCTGGGAAGCCGTCACCATCATGGACTACGCGGTCCCGTGGGAGGACTTCGGCCAGTTCGACCTGATTATCCTGAGCCGGGAAGGGCGTGAGTATGTCAGGTTCTACAGGGAGCGCGACACGAACCCCGCGGCCAACCGAAGGGATGTAAGCTGGCTGACTCCCGCCCAGGAGCTGAAGTTCGAGGATTACGTCAACGCCGGCGGCCGGCTCTTCCTGTATCACGACGGCTTTGGCAACTACCCGAAAGGCGGGGGCGTTTCCCGCGTGGCCAGAGCCTGGTTCATCCGCCACCCCGCCATTGTGAACATCCAGGTCACACCCACGGGCAAGATGCCGGAATTGACCGACGGCGTGACGCCGTTCACCGTGGCGGACGAGGAGTACCAGGTGGAGATGGACGAGAGCCAGACTTCGGTATTCATGGAGAGCCGCTCCCCCGAACACGGCCGGGCCGCCCAGGGCTGGGCGCATTCCTATGGCAAGGGCAAAGTAGCTGTCTTCATACCGGGCCACAGCCCCGCGACGATCACGCACCCCATGGTGCAGCGCTGCGTGCAGAACATCATCGGGTGGCTGACGAAGTAACCTGAATTTCGGTGACAGTCACCGCCATGGGGCAGTGCTCCACCCCAGGTGCATGAAAATGGGCTCGAGTGTATCCCGGTTGAACCGTTGGGGGGGCGATTTGGGTTCGTTTAGGTCGGGGATCGGGTTCGTTTAGCCTGGCGACGGCGTTCCCGGCGGGGGTTCTGG
>JBBTDS010000362.1:0-3274 GCA_038060875.1 Acidobacteriota bacterium
GCTACGGCTGGAAACGTAGTGCTTCTCCAGCGGCTCGGTAGCGGTGTTGGCCGGCGCCGTGTGAAAGTCCAGATCCAGCGAGTTGCCACTAGGCCGCCAGGTAGCTTCGCTTGGGAACCACATTGAGGCCGGCAAACAGGGCCATGGCACAGAACCAGGCCGGCCACCGTGGTGCGAAACGACCGCGGCGCTGTCGGCCTGGAGGGCGGCAGCGTGAGTTTGGACGAAAAAAAACAGGTCACAAATGTTTCAGAACTCGGTGCCGCTAACAGTCTGCGACACCAAAACCGCGAATGGCGTGGGCCCGGCGAGGAGGCTCTTGGAGTCTCGATCCGCCGAATCACGCGTGGAAATCGAGACTAGCCCCGGTGTGCTAGAGTGTTAGCTTTGATGCCACCTCAAGCTACTCCAACCTTAGAGGAACTCCAGGCCATCTCGAAACGCATTCGCCGTCACATCGTCGAGATGACCGGCGCCGCCAAGTCAGGGCACCCCGGCGGCTCGCTGTCGGCGGTCGAGATCCTGGTAACGCTGTATTACGGGGTCATGCGCCACGACCCGTCCAATCCTGAGTGGCCGGACCGCGACCGGTTCATCCTCTCCAAAGGTCACGGTTGCCCGGTGCTCTACGCAGTGCTGGCCGAATGCGGCTACGCCCCGATCGACCAGCTCAAGACCCTGCGGCAGTTGGGTTCGCCCTACCAGGGCCACCCCGACCGGCGCTTCCTGCCGGTACTGGAAGCCTCGACAGGATCGCTGGGCCAGGGTCTCTCGCTGGCCATGGGCATGGGCTTCGCCGCGCGGCTGAACCACAGCCCCTCGCGCACTTACGTGGTGCTGGGCGACGGCGAGATCCAGGAAGGCCAGATCTGGGAGGCGGCCATGTTCGGCGCCTTCCACAAGATCGACAACGTGGTGGCCATCGTGGACTACAACAAGATCCAGCTCGACGGCTTCGTCAAGGACATCATGGAGCTGGAGCCGCTGGCGGCCAAGTGGCGGGCCTTCGGCTGGCATGTCATCGAACTGGACGGCCACCACATCCCGGCCTTGCAGGCGGCCTTTGCCGAGGCGGCCGCGGTCAGGGGCAAGCCCACGGTGGTGATCGCCCACACCGTCAAGGGCAAAGGCGTCTCGTTCATGGAGAACAATCCCAAGTTCCACGGCATCACCCCGACCCAGGAAGAAGTGGCGCTGGCGCTGAAGGAGCTGGAGTAAATGGCGGTGAACATCAGGTTCGAGTTGAAACTGGGCATGGCCACGCGGGAAGCCTTTGGCCGAGCGCTGGTCGAGCTCGGCCGCGAGAACAAGGACGTGGTGGCGGTGGACGCCGACCTGTCCAAGTCCACCTTCACCCACCTGTTCGCCAAGGAGTTCCCCGAGCGGTTTGTCTCTTGCGGCATCGCCGAGGCCAACATGGTGGGCGTGGCGGCCGGGCTGGCGCTGCACGGCAAGATCCCGTTTGCCGCCAGCTTCTCTTGCTTCCTCCTCAACAAGGGCTTCGAGCAGCTCCGGGTGACGGTGGCCTACCCGAAGGTGAACGTCAAGCTGGTCGGCACCCACAGCGGGATCTCGATCGGCGAGGACGGCCCGTCGCAGATGAGCGTGGAGGAGATCAGCCTGGCCTGCTCGCTGGCGGGCTTCGTGGTGCTCGCGCCGGCCGATGAAGTGGCGACCACGGCGCTGGTGCGGGCCGCGGCCGCGCACGTCGGCCCGGTCTTCATCCGCACGGGGCGGCCCAAAGTGCCGGTGATCTACCCGCCGGCACAGCGGTTCGAGATCGGCAAGGCGATCGAGGTGATTCCGGGCAGTGACGTTAGCATCATCGCCAACGGCCTGCTGGTGGCCGAGGCGATCCGGGCCCGGCAGGCGCTGGAAGCCGAGGGCGTCTCGGCGCGGGTCATCGACATGCACACCGTGAAGCCGTTGGATCGGGAAGCCATCCGGCGGGCGGCGGCCGAAACCGGCGCCATCGTGGTGGCCGAGGAGCACCTGGTGGACAGTGGGCTGGGCGTGCGGGTGGCCCAGGCAGTAGCCGAGCTTGGTCCCTGCCCCATGGAATTCATCGGGATTCAGGACACCTACGCTGAATCCGGGTCGCCCGACGCGCTGCTGGATAAGTACGGATTGCGGTCTCGAAACATCGTGGACGCGGCGCACAAGGTCCTGGCCCGCAAGCGCTAGCCAGGGTACAATTGTTGCTGCGACCTGCCGGGAGCCGGAACGGCCTGGGAATCGTGACGGCCACGTTCCGCGGAAGGGTCGGTAGATCGGTATGGCTTATAAAATCCTGCTGGTTGATGACCACAAGATATTCCGTGACGGCTTGAAGTCCATCCTGTCGCATCGCGAGGAGTTCGAGGTCGTCGGCGAGTCGGGATCCGGCGCCGATGCCATTCGGTTGTGCCGAGAGGTCCATCCGGACCTGGTGTTGATGGACATCGGCTTGCCGGGGCTGAACGGCATCGAGGCCACCGCGGAAATCGTCCGGCACACGCCGGAGAGCAAGGTCGTCATCCTCTCGATGTACGACGACGAGGTCTCGATGGTGGGGGCGATCCGTTCCGGAGCGCGCGCGTTTGTGCTCAAGAACACTTCGGCCGACGACCTGATCGATGCGCTGAAGACGGTGGCCAGAGGCGGTTTCTACCTATGCCCGGAAGTGGCCGGCCGCGTGCAGGCCCGCATCCAGAGTGGCGATCCGGGGCCCAGGACGACGGCCTCCGCGCTGGATGTGCTGTCACCGCGCGAGTTGCAGGTAATGCGCCTGGTGGCCGAGGGCAAGACGAGCCGGGAGATCGCCACTATGCTCGACCTTGGTCTGCAAACGGTCCGCAGCTACCGTAAGACGATGATGAAGAAGGTCGGCGTCAACAACATCGCCGGCCTCACCCAACTCGCTCTGGCCAGCGGCCTCACTCGCCTGCCCCCTCAGAAGTAGCACCGGCATTCCTGCCGGTCAGGGCGCCACCTCGGGCGGGATCGGCTGACCCGCCTGCCGCCCCGCCCCCTGAGCGCTACCACGTCAGCCGCAGGGTCAGTTGCAGTTCCCGCGCCGATTGGCCGGACTCGCGTGTGCTCAGGATGCCGGCCCCGCTCACGCTGTTCGGATTGCCGGGCATATTTAGCACATTGAAGAAGTCGGCGTTGAGCCGCAGCACGACCCGCTCCCTGATCGGGATGGCCTTGAACAAAGACGCATCCAGGCCCCACTGGCGAACGCCGGGCAGATACTGGTTGCGCCACGAGTGCAGGCCGTCGTCATACGTCGTCC
>JBBTDS010000363.1:0-6675 GCA_038060875.1 Acidobacteriota bacterium
TCGTGCGCACGCGATACGAGCCGGGCTGCCACACGACAAACACCGAGCCGAGCGGCGGCAACGCGAGCGTGACGGCGGAGCCGCCTGAACGGGAGGAGACAGGCACCGGGCGCGCCTCTCCAGTCTGCGGATCCCACAGCTCAGCCGGGCGTCCCTTCACGCGAAAGACACAATCCGCCCGCGCCCATTCTTCGCGCTTGTTGCGCACGAAATAGATGTCGCGGGCGCCCTCCCGGCGGTGGATGTAATCCAGATCGGCCTGTGCGGTGAAGTCCGGAGTGAGGCCGCGCCGGCGGAGAATGTCGGCTACGGGCACTCCCCAGTAGACCCTTCCTTTGCCATGCGAGCGCTCGCGGACCTTCAGTCCATCGCAGTCGCCCCACAGCCGCTCGGCCAACTCGCGCACCCTGGCGTCGCAGGCGGGATAGTCCTTCAGGCTGGTGGCCCGGCGCGGCTTCGGTCCGGAGATGACCGCTCCTTCCCGCACCAGTTGCTCGATCCGCTCCAGGATTTCGACATCCATATCCGGCCGGTCGGGCAACACGAGCACCTCGTAGCTCATGCCGTCAGCAAGCACGAACCTGCCGTTCTTCACCGCCATGCGCGTGAGCAGCACATCGGAGTTCGCCGTGTCGAAGTCATAACCGGCGGGCAAGCCGAGCTCGGCGGCCAGGCTCTTTTCCGGAGCGAAGTTGAAACCGCGCTCGCCGTAGTAGTAGCAGATATCGGCGACGAACAGGCCCTGGCGCAGCATCCAGGAGCAGCGGGCCAGGTAGTCGAGGAAGGGCTGCACCATGGGCCACCAGGTCTCGCTTGGGCCGAAGTGTGTGCCCGCGTGGTACACCCAGCCCGGCTTGCCGGCCTGCTCGGGAACGTGCGGCATGGTGTGCCACACGAAGTGATTGGCGCCGTCGCAGAAGGCGCGGTCGGCGATGTCCTTTATGTCGCGCGGCCCGTCCTGCCAGTGCCGGAAGCTGGTGAAGGCCTCCATCTGCACGAGCCGCTGTCCGTAAACGTGCGCCGCCGATGCGGTCTCCTTGACCACCCAGATACTGCGGCCCTTCCAAAACTCGCCCCGCGGAATGCTGAGTTCGCCCTGCGCCTTGAGAGCGTCCACGGGCACCTGGTGGAGCGGCCAGCCCGGACCGCCCGCTTCGGCCACCAGCTTCAGGCCGTACTGGCCGGCCATCTCGCGCGTCACGCGATAGAAGTTCTCGACGATCAGGTCGCTGAGAGTGCGGCGGTAGTCTATGTGGAACCGCTCGGAGACGTCGTCGTTTTCCACCACGGCGCCGGCGAGCACGGGCAGGAAGGGGCGAATGTCGTAACCCCGCCGGCGGCGGAACTCCTCCTGGAAGGTCGGCGTCCACATGGAGCCCCGGACCTCGTAGCTGCACACGTAGAAATACTTCAACGCCGTCCGGCGGAGATCGCCGAGCTCCGACTGCATCCGGTCGAGCATGTACCTGGTGTGCATGCGGGCGGCATCCGCACTGAAGTGGTCGATAATGAACCCGTCGGAGTGAGGACTCGGCGCCTTCAGTTTTTCGCCGTTGTTGGCGGCGATAAAGCGATAGACGGTCCAGGCTCCGGACGGAACGTTCCACGCCAGCCTGCCTCGCGAATCGAGGCGGCTGGTGAGGTCGAGAATCTCCGATGGATCTTTAATCCAGGGCGGCGGCGGGCTGTCGGCGGCCCAGCTTCCGATGGCGCCCGAGAGCCGGCCGTCGTACAGGTTTTCCGCCATCCATTCCCGGTCGAGGCCCGCCTGGGTTGTGAAGCGCAGCAGCCCGCCGATGGTCTTGCGCCCGTCGGGCAACTGCACGGTCACGACGTTCTTGCCGCCGGCGGAGAACGCCTCAAACTCCGCCAGCGCGACGCGCGCCGGATGGTGGCCGGAAAGTACGCGCAGCTTGAGGAACTTTGCGCGCACGTCCGGGATGGGGAAGGTCTGGGGACCGGTGCGAGCCTCGAGAACGCCGCGGAAGACCTCGCGGAAATCGCCCGCTTCCGCGCCCGTGTCGGAAGCGTGGACGACAAACTCCCTCACGGCGCTCTCGGCGGCGGCGTTGTGGAGCGTCACGCGGTTGACCGTGTGGATGCCGGGCGCGAGATCGAAGACGAAATCGAAGCCCGGCCAGCGCTGCTTCTCCGGCACGGCCAGCACGGCGACATCGGTGAAGTAAGCGGGCGAGCCATCCGCTTTCCGGGGCACGGGCGCGGGCAGTTCGGGAAACGGCAGCACTTGCGAGAAGCGCGCCGGCCCCTGGACGCTGAGGCGCGACCAATACAGCCCCTTGCTGGCGTGCTCCGGGGTGACCCACGCTCCGCCGGCATTCCAACTGCTGGAGTTCGTCAGGCCGATCTCCAGGCCCAGGCGCCCCGCTTCCCGCACGGCGTGGCCGATGGCCCGCAACGATTCCGGGCCCATGTAGGCGGGACCGGGCGGCACGTCCGCCCCGCGGGCGCCGATCTCGAGGATGTAGGCGGCGTTGACGCCGGCCTTCTTGAGTTCCTCGAGTTCATAGGTGACGCGGCGGGCATCGGTGAACCCGTTGAGCCACACCCAGTAAGTGGACGGGCGCGCCTCCCGGGGCGGGCCGGCGAACGAGGCGGTGAGCTCACTGGCCGGGAGGGTCCTCGCTGCCGGCACGGCGGCGGCGGCAATCAAGAACTTGCGTCGAGTCACAGGGACAGCCTGCATGTTTCCTATTCTCCCCCACTCTTCGGCGAACAGCCGCGCTTGCGCCGGGTCCCCCGCGTCTGTCTGTGCAGACCGGCGGCCTGGCGGTCGCCCCCGCCACTTTCGTATCGCCAGCCAGTCCGGTGGACGTTGGCGACCCGCGTGCACCGCCGCACTGGACCACTCCCAATCCCAGGCTGCGGCCACGGGCCGCGAGACGACCACGCGCATGTCGGATAAAAAGGGGAAACACGCAGGCTGTCCCCCTCAATAGTAGAACCGCAGCGCGAGCTGCATCACCCGCGGGCTCCGCGCGGCGGTGAACTCGCCGAAGCGCGGGTTCGTCTGGTTGCTCTGCAAGTCGAACCGCGCCGTCGTGTCCAGCCCGCTGAACTGAGCGTGATTGAAGGCGTTGTACAGCTCCCAGCGGAACTGCAAACGCATCGGCTCCCGGACCAGCGGGAAATCCTTGAACACCGCGATGTCCCAGTTGTTGATGCCGGGACCGCGGATCTGGGTGCGGCCCGCGTTGCCGATGGTGCCGCGGGCCGGCAGGCGGAAAACGTCGGTGCGGAAGTTCCGGCTGAACGTCCGCTCGCTCTTGGGGAGCACGGGATTCTCCAGGACGACGACGCGGGCGCCCTGCGACGCCGTGCCGGTGGCGTCGTAGCCGACCGTCGTGCTGTAGCCAATGCCGAGCGGCGCGCCGCTGACGAAGCTGGTGATGCCGGAGAGCTGCCAGCCGTTCAGAACCAGCCGCGCCGGCGGTGATTTCCACGGCGAGTCCGGGACGTCGTACATCCAGTCGAGCTTGAAGACGTGGGTGCGGTCAAACGAGGCCAGGCCATAGTTCCACACGCTGGCGGGAACCAGCGAACTGACGGCGGCGCTGTCGGCGTCGCTGTAATCGAGCGCCTTGGACCAGGTCCACGCCAGCCCGAACTGGAGCCCGCGGGTGAAACGGCGCCTCGCGGTGATCTGCATGGAGTGAAAGCTGGAGGAGGCGGCCGCCTGCGAGATGTTGATGTCGTTGAAGCCGATGACCGGGCGCAGGAAAGAAGCCGGCAACGGCGTCGCCGGATTGGTAGGGTCGGCGTTGGCCGGATTGAAATTCGCTCCGAACGGAACGGGGTTGATGTTGTACAGCCACATGGAGTTGCGGCCAAGCGAACCGACATAGGCCACATCCACCACCGTACCGTAGCCCACGTTCTGCTGAATCGAGAAACTGTAGTTGATCACCTTCGGACACTTGCCGTCGAGGTCCAGGCCGTTGATGCTCTGCGGGAACTCCACGCCGGTGGAGGAGCCGAGCGCCGCCAGCGTCCCGTAGTAAAGGATGGGAGAGCTGACGAAGGGCTTCTGGCCGGCGAAGCGCAGATAGTTGAAGCTCATGTTCGGCCGGTTGTGGAACAGCCCGATGCCGCCGCGCACCGCCGTCCTGCCGTTGCCGAACACGTCCACGGCGAACCCGAAGCGCGGCCCGAACAGGATGCCGTAACCGTCGATGAGGCCTTTCGGGTAGCCGCCCTGGCCGGCTACGGCCAGGCCGTTGGCGGGGTCGCCGACACCGGGAACCAGCGCCCCAATCTGCGCCGGCAGGAACACGGCGCCGGTGGCCGGGTCCACGCCCACCCGCTGGTTGTTGACTCGCGCCGGCGTGATCAGCCGGAACTGCCGGGAGCGATCGAACAAGCCCGGCGAGAAGACGGAGAGCTTGTTGTCGGCCATGTAGATCGGCTCCAGATGGTGGAGGCGAACGCCGTAGTCGAGCGTGAGCCGGCGGTGGACCTTCCAGGTGTCCTGGGCGAACCACTCTTCGCTCGCCTGGCGAAAGTGCAGGATCACGCGGGCCAACTGCTCCGTGTAGTTGCTGTAGATGCCGAGGACCGCGTTGGAATAGGCGTAGTTCGTATCCAGGGGATTGTTCACGTCCCGGCCGAAGTTTATGCTGCCGGTGTAGGCGCCATCGTTCAGCGAACCCTGGTAGTGCCGCTCGATCGCGATCCCGAATTTGAAGGTGTGCGGCCCCAGGGTCTTGGTCAGGTTGTTAGTCAGTGCGGCCGAGTAAAGCCTCTGGTAGAAAGGAAACCGTCCCTCCATAAAGAGGTTGGCGGGGTTGGTGACGCCGCCGAAGGTGGCGTTCGGAATCAGGCCAAGTGGATTGCTCGCCGGGTTGAGCTGGCTGGCCACGTAGCCGACGGTCGCCTTCTGGTTGCGGCGGATTTCTTCCTCGGCCGCCTTGTTGCCCTCGGGCCGCCGGGTGAAGCCAAAGCTCATCTCGTTGATCAGCGTCGGGCTGATTACCCGCGTGTATCGCAGGACGTAGGCTTGTCCATGGAGGCGATAGACCTTGGCCATCTGCGGCCAGTTGGTGGAGCCGGCGGTGAGGATGCCGACGGCGCCTTCCTGCTGATCGACGAAGCTGGCGATGGTGCCCGACAGCGAGTTGCTGGAGTTGATGTTGTAGTCCAGGCGGAGGTTCTCGGCGCGGTTCGGAATCTTGTTTTCCGCCTGGTAGACGTAGTTGTAGCGGCCGCCGGAGATGGACCGGTCAAAGAAGTTCGGCTCGGGGAAAACCTTCAACACGGCCCGGCCGCTAGGATCCAGGCGGCTGGCCGGGATGATATTGCCCGGGAAGAGCGCCCCAGCCGCCGGGTCGCGGACGGCGATGAGACGGGCGTTGAGATCCAGCGACTGCGAAAAGTCGCCGTTGCGCTCGAGCTCTGTGGGCACCGTGATCTGGCTGATCGCGGTCGGAACCTTCAGGGGCCAGAATTCCTGGGACCAGAAGAAGAACAGCTTGTCGCGATTGCGGTTGAACTTGCCCGGAATGTAGAGCGGGCCTCCTATGTTGTAGTTCCAGGTGTTGTATCGGTAGCGAGCCTTCGGCTGGCCCAGCCGGTTGTTGAAGAAGTTGTTGGCGTTGAATTGCTCGTGACGTTTGAAGTAGGAGCCCAGCCCGTGAAATTCCTTGCCGCCTGACTTGCTCACGATGTTCACCGTGGCCCCGGACGAGCGGCCGTACTCGGCCGGGTAATTGGTGAGCAGAACGCGCATCTCGGCGATGGCGTCCTGGCCGAGCATGACGATGGTGTTGAAGTTGTTGCCGATGCCGTTCACCACCATTCCGTCCACGGTGACCGAGTTGTTCTCGCGGCGGTTCCCCTGCACGTAGATGTCGAAGTTGCGGTCGATCTTCTCTTCCCTGGCCTGGAGGTCCACGACGCCGGGCAGCAACTGGAGCAGCGACATGGCGTTGCGGCCCTTGATCATGAGGCTCTCCACCTGGCTGCCGACGATGGTGCCGGCGCGCTCCGCGCTGGCGGTCTGCACGGTGGCGCCCTCGGCCGTCACCGTGATGCTTTCGGCGACCGCGCCAACTTCCAGCGCCAGGATCCCGACGGGCAGCGTTTCCTGCGCCGACAGCCGGATGCCGCGCTTCTCCAGGCGCTTGAAGCCCGAGGCGGTGAGGGTCAGCCTGTACTCGCCGGGTTCCAGACCGCTGAAGACGAAGTCGCCGCGTTCGTCGCTCTGAGCCTGTCGCTCCGCCCCGGTGGCGACGTGAGTCAGGGCCAGGGTTGCACCGGCGACGGGCAAGTTGCTCGGATCGACGACCGAGCCCACGACGGAGCCGGTGATGGTTTGCGCGGCCGCGCTCCCGGCCAGGATGAGAGCGGCCAGAACTATAGTAGGGACAGCCTGCATGTTTCCTATTTTCCCTCATCCTAAGGCGAACTTGAGAGTACGGGGTTCCAGCCTATCAGGTAGCCTTGGGTTCCGCAATCCGCATGGTCAGTCGTGAGTGCTCGATACTCAGGTCGATCCACTGGTCGACCAGACGTTTGAACCGCTTGTGAGTCGCGATCTGGCGGCGAAGCTCTGTCACCCATTCCCGGCGGACGTACTCCGTGCGGCTCTTCATCCGACGGGTATGGCTGATCTGCCAGTAGGCCCCGGCGTGGTGCTGGGGATCCTTATACTGGCGGGTC
>JBBTDS010000364.1:0-19683 GCA_038060875.1 Acidobacteriota bacterium
GGACGATGATGGTGTTCGCCTTGGCCAGCGCCAGGTTCTCCACCATCTGGTCGATCTCGGTGGGGTTCTTGTAGCCGGCGTGGAAGGAGTCCGCCCAAAAGGCGCGGTATTGCTGCGCCTCCAGGGCGAGGGCTGCCAGCAGCGCCAGAACCGAGGGTCTCATCTCAGGTATCATTTCTTTTCGGATGGAAGAGAGTCAAGTCCCGCCCCAGGTCTCGGTCCTGATTGTGTCGCATAACAGCGCCGCCGCGCTAAGGCGGTGCCTGGCCGCGCTGGAGCAATCCGGCGAGCGCAACAAGTTCGAAGTGCTCGTGATCGACAACGCCTCGCGCGACGAGAGCCCGCAGCTTGACACCGAGTTCCCCGGCGCGACCTTCTTGCGCCTGCCGCGGCATTTCGGGCTGGTGAAGGCGCTGGACATCGGGATGCGCACGGCCAAGGGCGAGTTCTTCCTGTTCCTGGCCGCCGAGGCGGAGGTGCTGGCGGACACCGTGCCGGCCCTCGCGGCGCGGCTCGCCGCAGCGCCGGAAGCGGTGGCGGTGTGCCCGCTGGTGGTGACGCCGGGGTGCCAGCCGCGGCCGCGGCTGTTTCAACTGCCCACGCCGGATGCGGTTGCCTCGCTGGCGCGGCGCGGCGCCTGGGTCGAAAGCGGCCCGCCGGAGTTGGAGGGTGACAGCGTGCCGGTTACGTTCCCGAGCATGGCGGCGTTGATGGTGCGGAGCTACTTCCTGAAGGGCCTGCGGTACATCGATGAGCGCTACGGCCAAGCGTGGGCGGACGCCGAGATCGCGTTCCAGATCCGGCGGGCGGGCCGAAAGATCCTGTTGTGCCCCGGCGTGCGCGTGGTGCTCCACCCGGCCGAGCAAGGCCCCGCGGACTCCTCGGTGCAGGCCCTGTTCTCGGCCGACTGGGCGCTGGGGGCGGCCACCTTTGCGGGTAAGCACTACGGCTTCGCGACCGGCCTGAAGGTGCGGGTCCTCGCCATTCTGCACGCGCTGACGCAGGCCCTGTGGTCGGTGCTCCGATTTGGCGAGGTCGGCTATCACTTCTCGCGGCTCAACTTTCTGGTGAGCGGCCAGAAGCTGGACGGCACGCAACGGGTGCCGTAGGGCCCCAAGAATTCCCTCAACGTTTCGGGCGCTCGCGGAGTATTACTTGGTGGAGGACCTGACGCTGCGGCGGGCCAAAGCCGGCGACCTCGCCGCTTTCGAAGAGATCGTCGTTCAGCACGAGCGCCAGGTCTTCCTGACGGCGCTGCGGTTGTTGGGCCGGCGCGAGGACGCACAGGACGCCGCGCAGGAGGTCTTTATCCGGCTCCACAGGCATCTGGGGCGGTTCGACGAGGATCGCGAGTTCGCGCCCTGGTTGTACCGGATGACGGTCAATGTCTGCCGGGACATCGGCCGCAAGAGAAGGCGGGAGGAGACGGCGCCGCTGGAGGAGGGCACGGCGCGGGCGGTGGAGGACCCGCACGTGGAGGCCGTGGCGGCGGAGCGGAGGCGAATCGTCAAAGAGGGGCTGAGGCGGCTGCCGGAAAAGGAGCGGGCGGCGCTGGTGCTGCGCGATCTGGAGGGGCTCACGACCCGCGAGGTGGCCCGCGTGCTGGGTTCGACCGAGACAACGGTGCGGTCCCAGATCAGCTCGGCGCGCCTGAAGTTGAGGAAGTTCGCCGAGCGTTACTTCAGGGGGCGGTCATGACGTGCGGACGGTTTGAGAGATGGATCGCTCTGGAGGTCGAGGGCGACCTGCCGGCGCGAAAGGCCGGGCGGCTGGCCCGGCACCTGGAGGCATGCGACGGCTGCCGTGAATTGGCTGCAAGCCTCAGGGCCAGCCAGGCGGCGTTGCGGGCGCTGCGCGAGGAGCCGGTCAGCGAGGCGGAACTGCGGCTGGTGCGCCAGCGGGTGTTGGCCTGCGTCCGGGCCGGGGAAGCGGTGCGGGCGGGCTGGCTGAGGTGGGCCTGGGTCGGGGCTGCGGCGCTGGTCTTGGTTGCCGGACTGTCGCTGTGGCGGCCGCGGCCGGTGGAAGCGCCGCCGCCACCGGCGGTTGCTCGCGTCGAGGCGCCGATACCGGCGGTTGTGCCGAGTGAACCCGCCCCGGCCCGGCCGCGTCCCAAGCCGGAACGGCCAGCCGGACCGCTGCTGGTCAGGCTGGAGACGGCCGACCCGCAGGTGGTTATCTACTGGATCTTTGATGAGAACGGAGGATGATATGAAGACATTGTTGCTGCTGGTGGCCGCGGTGGCCGTGGCCGCCGCTCAGGAAGCCCAGGTGAAAGCGCCGGAGCCTAAGCCGGAGCAGGCGATGAAGGTCTTCGAGATCAAGCACGGGGACCTGGATGAGATTTACCAGATGCTCTCCCGTATCGCGTCCACTTCGCTCATTCGCGATGCGAAATTGATCACCGTCAGGGCGGACAAGAGCCTGATGCCGGCGGTAGAGGAAGTTGTGCGCCGTATCGACGTGCCGCCGTCGCCGGCGCGCAACATCGAGATGACCGTCCATCTGCTCCAGGCCTCGCAGCAGCCGGCCGTGGCGGAGCTTCCGGCTCAGCTCCAACCCGTCATCAAGCAACTGAAGGGCGTGTTCACCTACCAGGGTTTTCAGTTGCTGGACACGGCGCTGCTGCGCGTCCGCGAGGGACGCGAGGCTGCGGTGACCGGGACGCTGTCATACGGAAAGGACCAAAACGCCGACTATATTTTCCGCTTCCGTTCGGCCAGGCTGGGATCGGAGGGCCAACCGCGGGTGATCCGGATCGACGGCCTGCAATTCGAGGCCGGCAAGCCGTCCGGGCGAGGAGGTCCTCTTAGAATGAACGCCGAGATCGACGTCCGGGAGGGCCAGTACGCGGTGGTCGGCAAAACCGGCATCGAGGGCGCCGACAAGGCGCTGATCCTGGTGCTGACGGCGAAAGTAGTGGAGTAGGGCCGGCTTAAGCCGGCCACAGACTAAAGCCCTCCCCACAGCCAGCCGATCTGAAGAGAGATGCTCTCGGCAATGCTGTGGATCGTGCTGCCGATGTTTGTGGCCGCCGGGTCGGCGCTGTTGGCCGCCGTGGTGATGCAGGCGCGGATGGAAGTCGAGGTCGCCCGCGAGCGTGCGATGACCGCCGAGGCGCGGGCCAAGGCCGAGGCGGACGGCAAGCGGGTGGAGGAACAGGTCCGGGCCGCCGAGGAGGCGGCGCGCCGGAAGGCCTTCGACGAAGTCCTGGCCGACATCCGGGTGGAAGAGCGCCGGTTCCTGCGCGAAAGCAATACCGGCTCCGCCAGCCGCAAGTTCCTGGTGGTGCAGGAGCGGCTCTTCTTCCGCCAGATCCCGCTCTCGGACTGGATCGAGCGGGAGCTGTTGCTGGAGGAAAGAGGTGAGCGGGCGCCGCAGGCGATTGCCGCTGGGGGGCGGAAGTTGTTGCGGTAACGGCCGGAGACAGGCGGGGACGCCTATGCTACTTGCCCATCAGCAGCATGCGAAGGCTGATGAGCATGAGGAAGACGGCGTAGACGCGGCGGATGGTGACCTCGGGCAGGGAGATCATGAGGCGGGCGCCGAACCAGGCGCCGGTGAACAGGCCCAGCGCGAGCAGGGCCGCCCAGCCCAGCCGGATATAGCCGTTACGGTAGTATTCGGCCGCCCCGAGCAGCCCCACCGGCGGGATGAGCGCGGCCAGGCTGGTGCCGATGGCTTCCAGCACCTTCACCTTCATGAGGAACATCAGGGCCGGCACGATGATCAGCCCCCCTCCGATGCCGAACATCCCGGCGAAGACACCGGCCACCAGTCCGATCAGCAGCAGCCAGAGGTAGCTCATTTCCAGAGTCTACCAGACCCCGCCCACCGCACCGCCGCCAGCCTGATAGAATAGGAGGCAGCGGCACCTCCCATGTTGGGCACCGGCACCATCACCGAGGAGATCCTCTCACTCAAGCGAGAGCGCCGCGCCATCCTGCTGGCGCACCACTACCAGGAGGCGGAGATCCAGGAACTGGCCGACTGCGTGGGCGACAGCCTGGAACTGGCCCGCAAGGCGCGCGACTACGAGGGCGACGTGATCGCCTTCTGCGGCGTCTGGTTCATGGCCGAGACGGCCAAGGTGCTCAATCCCCACCGCACGGTGGTTGTGCCCGACCGGGAAGCGGGTTGCAGCCTGGTGGACGCCTGCACGGCCGAGCAGTTGCGCCTGTACCGCCAGCGGCATCCGGAAGACGTCGTCGTCAGCTACATCAACACCTCGGTGGAGGTGAAGGCGCTGAGCGACATCCTGTGCACCTCGCGCAACGCGGTGGGGGTGGTCAACTCGATTCCGGCCGAGAAGCCGGTGCTGTTCCTGCCCGACCGCAACCTGGGCAACTACGTGAAGAGGGAGACGGGGCGCCAGAACATGAGGATCTGGCAGGGGACCTGCGTCGTCCACGCCACCTTCGCCTCGCGGCGGCTGGTCGCGGCCCGCTGCCATCATCCGGAGGCGCTGATCGCGGCCCATCCTGAGTGCCCCGAGGACGTGCTGGCGCTGGCCCACTTCATCGGCTCGACCTCCTCCATCATTCGCTGGTGCGCCACCGCGCCGGCCGAGGAGATCATCGTGATGACCGAGAGCGGGATCGCCCATTCGCTGAAGAAGGTGGCCCCGCAGAAGCGGTTCTACTTCATCCCCAACGAGCAGTGCAATTGCAGCGAGTGCCCCTACATGAAGCTGAACACGCTGGAGAAGCTGCGCGACAGCCTGCGCGACCTGCGGCCGCGTGTGGAGGTCGACGAGGAGACCATGCGGCGCGCGCTCGTACCGCTGGAGCGGATGCTGGCGGTCCAGTGAGGCCGGATGCCCGGCGCCGCCCAGCTCCGCGACAGCTTCGGACGCCTGCACGATAACCTCCGCCTCAGCGTCACCGACCGCTGCAATATCCGCTGCTTCTTCTGCATGCCGCACGAAGAGGTGGAATTCCTCCCGCGCGAGGAGGTGCTCTCGTTCGAGGAGATCGAGCGCCTGGTGCGGATTGCGGCCGGACTGGGGATCCGCAAGCTGCGGATCACCGGGGGCGAGCCGCTGGTGCGCCGGGGCCTGCCGGTTCTGGTCCGCCGGCTGGCCGCGATTCCGGGAATCGAGGACCTGGCGTTGACCACCAACGGCGTCCTGCTCGCCGAGCAGGCCGGGCCGCTCTACGAGGCCGGACTGCGGCGGATCAACATTCATCTCGACACGCTGGACCGGGAGCGGTTCCTCCGGATCGCCAGGCGTGACGAGCTGTACCGGGTGCTGGCGGGTATCGCCGAGTGCCGCCGCGTGGGCTATTCGCCGATCAAGATCAACGCGGTGGCGGTGAAAGGGCTGACCGAGACCGACCTGGCTCCGCTGGCGCGGTACGGGCGGGAGCACGGCCTGGCGATCCGGTTCATTGAAGTGATGCCGCTGGACGGCCAGGGCCGGTGGGACCGCGGCAACGTGCTGTTGGCCGAGGAGATCGTGCGAACGCTCTCGCGCGAGGTGGCGCCGCTGGTTGAGATGCCCGGCCAGGATCCGCGCGCGCCGGCCACCGAATACCGTTACGCCGACGGGGTGGGCGGCGTGGGCATCATTGCCTCGATCAGCCGGCCGTTCTGCCCGAGCTGCAACCGCATCCGTCTTACCGCCGACGGCCACTTGCGCTACTGCCTGTTCGCCATCGAGGAGACCGACGTCAAGGCGCTGCTGCGCGGCGGCGCCTCCGATGACGAGATCGCCGAGACGATCCGCGCGACGGTCGCCGACAAGTGGGAGGGCCACCTGGTGAACACCGACCGCTTCGTGGCCCCGCCGCGGCCGATGCATGCCATTGGGGGGTGAGGGGGTGTTGCCGGAGCTAAAACCTATCTCCGGCCCGGGACCGACAGCAACTCGCTCAGGTCGATGCTGTGATGCGTGGGGTTGTCCCGCGCGGTTTTCGCCTTGATCGCCCTCGCCTGTTCTTTCATCTCCTTTCCTTCGGCCTTGCGGCCCGACTGGCGGAGCACAACCGCGTAGTTGGAAAGAACAAGGCCTGTGATTGGATGCTCTGCTCCCAGCCGGTGGCGTGCAATCGCCAGCGCTTGCTTGACGTAGCGTTCGGCCTCGGCCAGCCGTCCGGTCCTGGCGTACACGGTGGAGAGGCTCAGCAAAGGCCGAATGGTCTCGGGGTGGTCCTCGCCGAACAACCGGTGGCAGATAGCCAAGGATCCCTCCAAATGGCCCAATGCCTCACCGTATCGCTTCGTGTTCGCGCAGAGAACACCCAGACTCGTGAGAAGCGGACCCAAAGCGCGGTCGCGGTTTTGCTTCTTCAGGACAACGGCCAGCGCCTCCTTGTACACAGCTTCCGCCTCGGTATATCGGCGCCGCACTTCGTAAGTGGCCGCCAGATTCTTCAGGAAAGCCAAGCTCTCCGGCGAATCAAGACCCAAGTTTTCCCGGATCGGCCGATAGCGGCGAAGGAGCCTCTCCGACGCGGCGTACCGGCCAGTGTCATAGTAGAGCGTCGCCAGGTTGTTGACCGTCGCCAGGAGCAGAGCGGGATCGGCGCCAGGGTCCTTATCCAAAATCCGCAGCGCGCGCCCGTAGTGCTTTTCCGATTCGGCATAGCGGCCCAGGTCCTGGTAGAAGGCGCCCATGTTGTTCAAGGCTGACGCCAGACGGGCATCGCCGGGACCAGCCCGCTCGGCCGTTTTCACCACAGCGCTCATGATCGCGGCCGCTTCGGCGTAATTCCCCTGCCGATGGAGCTCGGCCGCCGCCCGGAAAGCCTGCTCCCAGGCGCTGTTGGCGGCCTGATCCTGCGCGACGGCGCTCCAGGCGCACGCTGCCACGCAGACGAGAGCCGGCAATCGTCCAACCGGAACCATACTGTGCCTCCTCCATTCCGTGTTTAGCGGAGCGATGAGAACCCGGCAATGCCCGGAACGTGCTCTGTAGATGCTCCGTAGCTCTCCCGGCAACCGGCCAGATTGCAGCAACTTGCGCCCGCACATCTCCGCGGCCGCAGCGGCAGACCCGTGTTAAACTTGTCTGGCTGGGTTAATCCGATGGAAGGCGGTGCAGCGGAAGCGCGCATGGTGCGTTTTGGGATCTTCGAGGCCGACCTGGTTTCGGGGGAGCTGCGCAGGAAGGGAGTCAGGATCAAGCTCCAGGAGCAGCCGTTCCAGCTCCTCGCCGTGCTGCTCGAACGGCCCGGCGACATCGTCACGCGCGAGGAACTCCGCCAGAGACTTTGGCCCGACGAGACGTTTGGGGATTTCGAACAAGGCGTCAACCGGGCTGTCCGCAAGCTCCGCGAAGCCTTGGGTGACTCCGCCGAGACCCCCCGCTTCATCGAGACTCTACCCAGGCGTGGCTACCGTTTCATCGCTCCCGTCGAGACGGGGAGCCGTCCGCGCCTCGACACCGGGAGCCGCCCTCGCGGGTTCCGCCGGAAGCACGCCGCTCTCTTGGGTGTCGCGGCCACGGTTGTGTTGTTCCTGAGTCTGAACGCGGGCCGCTTGCGAGATCGCCTCCTGCCAGGCGCCGCGCCCGCCGGGATCCGGGCTCTCGCCGTGATGCCGTTCGACAACCTTTCCAAAGACCCAGATCAGGAGTATTTTGCCGACGGCGTCACCGACGCTTTGATCACCGAGTTGGGCAAGATCGGAGCACTGCGGGTCATCTCGCGGCAGTCCGTCATGCGGTACAAGAAGGTTGACAAGCCCCTGCCCGAGATCGCCGCGGAACTGAAGGTGGACGCCGTTGTGGAGGGTACGGTGCAGCGCGCCGGCGACCGTGTCCGAATCACCACGCAACTGGTGCGGGTGAGGCCCGAGCGGCATCTTTGGGCAGAAAGCTACGAACGGCCCTATGCCGACATCCTGGCCCTCCAGGCCGAGATTGCCCGGGCCGTTGTCCGTCAGGTGCAGGCGAAGTTAACGCCGGAGGAAGCGAGTCGCCTGGCCCGGAGACGCCCGGTTAACCCCGAAGCCCTGGAAGCCTATCTTCGCGGTAATCACTCCTTCTACGGGTACACGCCGGACAGGCTTCGCAAAGCGATCGAAAGCTTCCAGGCCGCCATTGAGAAGGATCCCGGTTTCGCCCCCGCGTGGGCGGGAATCGGTCGTGCCTACGGGGCGCGGACGTACTGGGGGTATGTCCGGCCCGGCGAGGTTCTCCCGAAAGCAAAGGCGGCCGCGCTGAGGGCGGTCGAACTGGACGACACGCTGGCTGACGGACACAATGTGCTAGGCGGCGTTGCCGGGTTTACAGACTGGAGCTGGGACATCGCCGAGCGGGAACTCAGACGCGCCATCGCACTAAATCCCAGCCACGGAGACGCACGTTTCAACTATGCGTTGGTACTGGTGTCTTTGAGGCGCCCGGAGGAAGCCCTGGAGCAACTCCGGATCGCCCGTGAAATCGATCCGCTCCATCCCATGGCGAGCGGTCTTCTGGCTAGCTGCTATTACAGCTCGGGACAGCATGAGAAAGCCGTTGAGTCTGCCAGGCGTGCCGTCGAAATGGCGCCTGATTTCTTCGTCAACCGTTGGGCCTTGTGGCGGTACCTTCACCGGACCGGAGAGGACGAAGCGGCCCTCGGGGAATGCAAGCGCATGTACGAACTGTTGAGAGATGCCGAGGTTGTGCAGGCTCTCGAACGGGGCCATCGCCGATCGGGCTATCAGGGGGCCATGCGGGAAGCGGCGCAAACGCTGGTGCGGCGATCCAGGACCGCGTATGTTGCCGGCACGCAGGTGGCCCTGCTGTACGCTCATGCCGGCGAAAACGACCGGGCATTGGAGTGGCTTGAGAAGGCCTACGAGGAGCGCGATCCCCGGCTCCATATCGTCTGGGCGAGCCCGGACTGGGAAGCGCTGTATTCCAAGCCGCGCTTCCAGGATTTGCTCCGGAAAATGGGGTTCCCGTCGGTCGAGAAGGCGACCGCATGGTCTCGGCGTCCATGAATTTCCACCGGTTCGGCCGCCCGGTCACACCCGCAGCGATCCGGCGAGATTCGCCAGCGCGAAACGAATCGGCAGCCCATTAACCCGACATCTCATCGCCTTCACGAGGCGGCGTTCCCCCACGCCGCTTCATGAGCTTGTCGAAAGCCTTGAAATCCGCCCGCGCCTTGCGATCCGCAAAGAACCGCGCCGTTTCGAGCGCCGAAACCTTTTCCGCCACTGCCGTGGCTACGAACTGGTTGATGCTTGTGCGGTCTTCCCGGCTCAGCCGTTCGACCGCCTCCTTGAGTGATCGCGGCAGACGCAAAGGGTATGTTCTGATCTCTTTCATCCTCTAATCCTCGCTATGGCTTCCCGTGGGAGCAGGATTTCCAGACCGAATCGCGCTGGCGCCGTCCCGAAATCCCCAATGTTGAACGACACCAGGGCATCCGCCCGGCCATTGACCGCCGCTTCCAAGACCATTTCATCGTTCGGATCGCGAAGCTGGGGCCGCCAGAGAAAGTGTATTTTCACGGGTTCGGCCAGCGCAATGAGGGCTGCCACAAAGACCTCCACCTCCCGATCCGACAACCCCGCCGCCAGCCGGTGCTCGGCTTTCCGGCAGACCGCCTCGTATTCCATGGCCAGCGGGACGCTCATCAACAATGTAGCCTGGCCCTGACGGACCGCGCGGAGAATCGCAGCGGAGGCGCCCGTCGGACTGCGCAGAGCTGCCACCACCACGTCGGTGTCCAGGACCACTCTCATATCATATAAGATATCACATCGCCCGTGATATTATTTGACGCACCACCCCTCACTACCAATAGAGCGTGATGATCCCCACCCAAGGCTCTCGGCCGGGGCCGACGCATGCGATTGGGGGAAGGCATCTACAGCACCACCCGCACATCGCCCTCGCGGCGGGTGAGGCGCTCGCGGTCCAGGTATTCCAATAGCGGGATGGCGTACTTGCGCGAGACGCCGGTCCACTCCTTGAACTGAGCGACTGAGAAGCGCTCGCCCCGGCGGGCGGCCAGCATCGTGCGCAGCGACTGGATGACGCTCTCGTGGAATACCAGTTCGTCGCCGAGCTTCAGCAGCTTCTTGCGGCGGATGAGGATCTGGAGCAGCGAGCGCGCCCGCGCAGGCTCGACGCCGGAGCGGGCCAGCGCCTCGCCGGTGGCGGGCACCGCCAGGCCGGCCTGGAGAAAAGCCCGCTCGATGGCCTCCAGCGCCCGTTCCTCATCCTGCTTGAGCGCCAGCGTGTGGGTGGCCAGGCGAAGCACTTCGCCCTCGGCGACGATCGCGGGGGACTGTTCGATCAGCGCGTCCAGCAGGAACGGCGGCGCGCCCGGAAGCGCGCGGGCGCGCAGCTCCTGCTTGGGCATGCCGGGCAGCAGGGGATTCTGCTCGTGGAACGCAGCCAGGGCTTCGACCAGGCGCGCGGTAGCCGTCTCGAACCCCGCCCGGTCGAGCAGCCAGCCGTGGGGTTCGCGCAGGAAGACGATGCGCCCGCTGTGGGCGGCCCGCTCGATTTCGGCCGGCAGCAGCCCGGTGCGCGCCACCAGGTCGGAGACGCCGAGGCCGTACTCAGCCTCGCGGACGAGCAGCGCGATGCGCTCCGCCGTCGGCGCCGATGCGAGGGTATGTAGCCGCTCGGCCGCCGGTTCGCCGCGGCGAAAGCGGTGACCGGAAATGTCCACCACCACCCCGCCGCCGATGGTCACGACCGGGGAGAACATGCGGATGATGAAACGGTCGCCGGGCAGCACCAGCAGGGGGTCGCGGAGCAGCAGGCGCGCCCAGGCGCGCCGGCCTGGCTCGAGTGTTTCCCGGTTCTCCAGCAGGCGGACTTCGGCCTCGATTTCGGCCGTGCCGGCGTGAAAGTGGATCGGCGCGCGGTGCTTCAGGGGTTTGGCGGAGGGCAGCAGCTCGAGCTGGCAATCGAGCTGGCGCGTGGCCGCGAACACGCCCGGCGCGGTGAGCACCGTGCCGCGCGGCAACTCGGAGGGTTCGGCGCCGCTCAGGTTCAGGGCGGTCCGCTGGCCGGCCAGCGCGCGTCCGACCTGCTCTCCGTGCACCTGGACGCCGCGCACGCGGAGGCGGCGGCCGCCCGGGTGGGCCTCGATCTCCCGCTCGCGCGCCACCGAGCCGGAGATCAGCGTGCCGGTAGCGACCGTGCCGAAGCCGCGCATGGAAAAGGCGCGATCGATGGGCAGGCGGAAGTGCTGCGCCGGGTCCTTGGCAGGCACGCCGGCAACCAACTCGGCCAGCCTCCGGCGCAGCTCGTCGAGGCCCTCGCCGGTGACCGCGCTGACGGCCACGATGGGCGCACCCTCCAGAAACGAGCCTTTCACGAACTCCTCGGCTTCCAGCCGCACCAGCTCGAGGATCTCGCGCTCGACCAGGTCGGCCTTAGTGAGCACCACCATTCCCTTCTGAATGCCGAGCAGGCGGCAGATGTCGAAGTGCTCGCGCGTTTGCGGCTTAATGGACTCCTCGGCGGCGATGACCAGCAGCACCAGGTCGATGCCGCCCACCCCGGCCAGCATGTTCCGAATGAAGCGCTCGTGGCCGGGCACGTCCACGAAGCCGATGCGCAGGTCCGGCCCCAGCTCCAGGTGGGCGAAGCCGAGGTCGATGGAGATGCCGCGGCGCTTCTCCTCCTCCAGCCGGTCGGTGTCGATGCCGGTGAGGGCCCTGACCAGCGCGGTCTTGCCGTGGTCGATGTGCCCCGCGGTGCCGGCGACGATGTGCTTCATGGGGATGCTGCTACTCATCCTACTGAAACAGGGGCGCGGCCGGCTGCCCCACGGGCAGGGGTTCTATAATGGACTCAGGTGCGCCGATGAGCGGGATGATTCGTGCACGAGTCCGGGGTGGCGTCTTGGAACCACTCGAGGACATTCGGTTGCCGGAGGGCCGGGAGGTCACGGTGACCATCGCCGAGGCGCTCATTCGCCACATTTACGCCGAGCGAAGAACCCTGCGCGCTTGAAGCCCGCACCGGCACGCTAAAGCCCACGCCAGGGGTGGCGCACACTTCAGTGTGCCGGGGTGCCCTCTGGGCCGTAGCTTCAGTTCGCCGCTTGGTTGGGGCTGCGCCACGATATGGGGCGTCAAGGCGCTCAGTAGTGGTACCGCGCCTGAACCAAATCCACCCGTCTGGCGCTGACCATGTAAACGAACCGGTGTTCTTGTGTAATTCGCCGGCTCCAGGCGCCGGCCAGGACATACTTGAGCGGCTCCGGTTTGCCGATCCCGCCGAACGGGTCGCGCAGAACTGCCTCCACCAGTTGGAGCACGCGCAGGGCGATGTTCCGATCGGTCTCCACCCAGTATCGAAGATCCTCGCGGAACTCCGGGTGGAAAACCGCCTCACGTTTCGCGGCCCCGCTCAAGCCCCATCTCCCGGCGTAGTTTGTCGAGCGCCTCGGGTTTCTGTCTGCGGCCACGCGCCCGCTGGAGCGCCGCGAGCAGCCGCGCAGCGTTCCTCGGAGAGCGCAGCAGGTGCGCCGTCTCCACCAGCCCCGCCAACTCGGCGGCCGGAATCAAGGCGACATCCCTCGCTCCCCGGCGGCGCACAATGACGGTCTCCTGGTCTTCGACGACCCGGTCCAGGACCGTCGCCAGCTTGTCGCGCAGATGGGTATAAGTGGTCTCAATGGCCATGGGGGCGCCTGACCACTATTGTACAGGAAGCCTGTACGCATGGCCCACGACCGGCAGGAACGCCGGTCCCTGGAGTTTGTACATTTCGGCAGGATCTGGATGCGATTCGGGTGGGGTCAGGCCTTCGGGCCTGCCGCCGGGCTTCAGCCCGGCGCTCTGTGGTTCGTGGCTGTTTCTCGTCCGGCTGCACTTGACCACGGGAACTGCTCCGGCAAGGCCACTATTCCGGCCCTGACCGGGTTCGATTCGATGTAGCGTTGCACCCGCCGTAAGCCCTCTCGATCCCGAATCAGGTGATCGTAACTCTCGTCCTGCCAAAATGGCGCGCCGTGCCGGCCCAGCATCTGGTTGGCTCGATACCCGGTGAATCCCTTTAGTGGCGCCGACAGGGCCGGAGTCTCAGAGATTCCATGTGCGGAGGAGGTTGGCCGCAACGCTGCGCCGGGCCGAAGCCCGGCGGCAGCCCGGAAGGGCTGCCCCACCCGATGCCAAATGTACAAACTCTAGCGACCGGCAGGAATGCCGGTCCCACCGCGGGAGTATCATGCTAACCATGGCGACCACCCGGCTGGACGAACTGCGGCGGCGGCACGCGGCCGCCGAGGCGGGCGGAGGCGAAGAGCGGCGCGAGCGGCAGCACCGCGAGGGGAAGCTGTCGGCCCGCGAGCGCATCGACCTGCTGCTCGACGAGGGCACCTTCGAGGAACTGGACAAGCTGGCGCGCCACCGCTGCCGCGACTTCGGCATGGACCAGCAGGTGATCGAAGGCGACGGCTTCGTCACCGGCTACGGGCTGATCAACGGGCGGCTGGCCTACGTCTTCGCCCAGGACTTCACCGTCTTTGGCGGCTCGCTCTCGGAGGCCAACGCGCTGAAGATCTGCAAGGTGATGGACCTGGCGCTGAAGAACGGCGCCCCGCTGGTCGGTCTGAACGACTCCGGCGGGGCGCGCATCCAGGAGGGGGTGCTTTCGCTGGGCGGCTACGCCGACATCTTCCTCCGCAACACGCTGGCCAGCGGCGTGGTGCCGCAGATCTCGGCCATCATGGGGCCCTGCGCGGGCGGGGCTGTGTATTCGCCGGCCATCACCGACTTCGTCTTCATGGTGGACCGCACCAGCTACATGTTCGTCACCGGCCCGGACGTCATCCGCACCGTCACCCACGAGGACGTCACCAAGGAGCGGCTGGGCGGGCCGCTGACGCATAACACGCTGAGCGGCGTCGGCCACTTCATCGCCGCCGACGACGCCGAGTGCCTGCGCATGATACGCGAGCTGCTGACCTATCTGCCGCAGAACAACCGCGACGACCCGCCGCGGCGGGCGACCGAGGACCCGATCGACCGCCAGGACCCGGAGCTGGACCGCATCGTGCCCGAGCAGCCCGACCTGCCCTACGACATCAAGGACATCATCCGGCGCGTGGTGGATGAGGGCGAGTTCTTCGAGGTGCACGAGCACTTCGCCAGGAACATCGTGGTGGGCTTCGCGCGCATGGACGGCCGCTCGGTGGGCATCATCGCCAACCAGCCGGCCTACCTGGCCGGCTGCCTGGACATCGATTCCTCGGTGAAGGGGGCGCGCTTCGTCCGCTTCTGCGACGCGTTCAATATCCCCATTCTGACCTTCGAAGACGTGCCCGGCTTTCTGCCCGGCACCGGCCAGGAGTTCGGCGGCATCATACGCCACGGCGCCAAGCTGCTGTACGCCTACGCCGAGGCCACCGTGCCCAAGATCACGGTCATCACCCGCAAGGCTTACGGCGGGGCTTACTGCGTGATGGGTTCCAAGCACATCCGCACCGACGTCAACTTCGCCTACCCGGCCGCCGAGATCGCGGTGATGGGCCCGGAGGGAGCGGTGAACATCACCTACCGGCGCGAGATAGCGGCGGCGGCGGACCCGGAGGCGTTCCGTCGCGAGAAGATCGCCGAGTACCGCGAGCGGTTCGCCAACCCGTTCATCGCCGCCGAGCGCGGCTACATCGACGGCGTGATCGAGCCGCGCGAGACGCGCCCCAAGGTGATCCGCGCCCTGCGCATGCTGGAGAACAAGGTGGACACCATGCCGCGCAAGAAGCACGGGAATATACCGCTGTGAGGCTGAATGGGTCCGTGCGTGCAGGGGAGTAGCTACGGGCCCTGGTAGCCCCTGGCCCGCAACAGCTCGGCGAGGGCCGTGCCGCGCCCCACGGGCGGCCGCGTCCGGATGGGAACGACGATGAGGGCTTCCGCCGCCTCCCCGTACGGGCCCTGGGCGAGCACCTGGCCGCCCGGCCCCATCGCCAGCGAGCAGCCGATGCATTTGCGGCCTTGCCAGGGGCCGGCCCGCAGCCAACCCACGTTGCTGACGCCCACCACCGTCATGTCGTAAAGCTGCGCCAGCGTGGTGTAAGAGCCCAGCCACAGGCCCCCGTAGGGTTGCCGCGCGTTATCGTGATCGGCATCCACCGCCCAGGCGCAAGGGGAAACCAGGATCTGGCCGCCCATGCGAGCCTGCGAATGGGCCAGCGCCAGCGACTCGGGGAAGTTGTCGGCGCAAATGTTGACCGCAATGGTGCCCAGGGGCGTCTCGACCACCGAAAGGGAGTCGCCGGTGGCGTACACATCGTGGGCAACCACAAGCTCGTTGATCTTGCGGTGCTTCAGCAGAACCTCGCCTGCCGGCGAGACCAGCACGGCCGCGTTGTAAAGGCGGTCGCCGGCGCGTTCGGTGAGCCCGGCGACCACGTAGACGCCGGCCTGGCTGGCGGCCCGGCAGATGGCGTCGCTCTGGGGGCCGGGGATCGGCTGGGCCAGTTCGCGCGCGCCGGGGAAGGTCCAGCCCAAATCGAGGCACTCCGGCAGAACCACGATCCGGCAACCCCGCTCGGCCGCCTCGCAGACTATGCGCTCCGCCCGTCCCAGGTTGCCCTGGACATCGCCGCCCTCGACCAGCATCTGGCCCATGCCCAGCAGGTAGTCGAAATCAGCCATCACACCACGTCTCGGTCCGCTCACGCTACCCACCCTCCATCATCTGCTTCCAAGTAACCGGGCGGGCGGTCTCCATGGCGGTGCGGCCGAGGATGGCGGCCAGCGTGCTCTCGGCGCCGCGGACGGCGGTGTTCTCGGGCTGTGAGGACTGGAGGCGACGCACGAACTCGGCCACGCCCTCGATGGTGGGGTCCTGGGCCGCCTTCTGGGTCTCGATCTCTTCCGGCCCCCGCTGGTGGAGGAGCGAATCGACGTGCGTCTCGATCACGCCGGTGAGGCCATAGAACTCCTCGCTCACCTTGCGGAAGCCGCGCGCGCCGATGTGGGTGGCGGTGAGGACGGCGCGGCGCCTCTCGGGATACTCGTAGGTGACGTTGACGTGGTCCATGTTGTCGCCGTTGACGCGCATCAGGCGGCCGCCGACGCCGGCGGCGCTCGCCGGGAGGCTGTCGAAGAACCAGTTCAGCACGTCCACGCCGTGGCAGTCCTGCTCGACGATGATGTCACCGCAGTAATCGCGCCACATCGCCCAGTGGCGGAGCTTCTGCTGCTCGGCCGGGTAGGGCGAGGTCATCTTCACCGCGCTGGCCCCGCTGTAGATCCAGTTGCTGCGGGCGAACTTCAGCGTGCCGATCTGGCCCTGGCGGATGCGCCGCTCGGCCTCGCGGTAGAGCGAGCCGTAGCGCCGCTGGAAGCCGACGGCGATGTTGCGGTCGGGGCGCGCGGCGCGGGCGGCGGCGATGACGCGGCGGCACCCGGCCACGTCCACACCGACGGGCTTTTCAAGGTAGATGTGCTTGCCGGCCTGCACGGCCGCTTCAAAGTGCTCCGGATGCCGGAACGGAGGCGTGGCGATGAGGACGGCGTCCACCGCCGAGGCCAGCAGGTCGCGGTAATCGCGGAAAAGCTCCGGCGCGCCGAGATTCAGATTACGTCTGGCCTCTTCCAGCCGGTCTTGAAAAAGATCGCACAGGGCTGTGATGCGAACCACGTCGTGCCTGGCAAACAGGCCGCCGACGCCGGCGCCGCGGCCGCCGGAACCGATGATGCCCAAGGTGATGGCCGAATTGGCGGCCGTGCCGAAGGCGAGCCGGGCAGGGCAGAGCAAGAGGCCGGCGCCGGCCGTGGAGAACTTGCGTCGAGGTAGGGTCATGGCGAAACCTTATTGCGGCAATTGTAGTCTCCGGTCTGAGCAGCGTCAAGAAGAAGCAGAGCGCCGGTATAATGAATGTCATGCCCATCAAGCCGAGCGGCAAGGAAGAGGAGTATTTCGCCCGCCAGCAGGCGGAGCTGAAGCGGAAGCTCTCCCAGGAACGCCAGGCCCGGACCGAGACCGAGGAGCGCGAGCGGGCCCGCGCGCTGCACCACATGAAGTGCCCCAAGTGCGGCATGCAGCTTGAGGAGATCGCCTTCGGCGACGTGCGGGTGGACAAGTGCTTCTGCTGCGAGGGCCTGTGGCTGGACAAGGGCGAGCTGGAGACTCTCCAGCAGAAAGAGCCGGGTTTCTTTGACAAGCTGCTGGGCGTGTTCCGCTAGGGGCTACCCCGGCGATTGCGTAGGGGTCGGGCATGCCCGACCCCTACCGTGGGGTCCGTAAACCGCTGTAGGGGCGAGGCATGCCTCGCCCCTCGAGCCCATTTTCATCCGGCGTGGTGAGCCGCAGGCTCATCGTGGTGACTGTCACCGAATTACGGGCGGCGGCTCGGAGGTGCGGTAGGGGACCAACACCGCGCGGAACTTGACCTCGCGGGCCGGGGTCTGGGTGGACGCCGTCAGGTGCCAGTGATCAGGGAACTTGGCGGAGTCGACGTAGGCGGTGTTCTCGGCGAACTCGGGCTTGATGGGGAACCCGGTGCGCTGCGAGAAGCGGAGCGGCACGCTGGAAACGAGCCGCACCGCCAGCCGCGCCTCGCCGTCGCGAAGAGTGATCGCGCCGGCGTCCTCGTCAATCTCCATGCGGTTCAGCGCGTGCAGCAGCCAGTCGAAGGTGGCCGGCGCACTGGCGCGGAGATAATCCTGCACGATCAGGGACGGCCTGGTCTTCGAGCCGTCGAAAGTCAGCGTGCGCTCGAAGGTTTCGAGCTTCGGCTCCATCGGCGGCACAGGCTCCTTCAGAAGTTCAGTCCAGAGGCGCGCCAGGCTGGGCGGCTGCGGCAGGTTATAAGCGCCGGCGGCCTGGCCGCGCACGATGGTCACATTGCCGTGCCGCTCGAAGCTCTCGATCTGGCCGCCGGCCGCCCAATTGAAAGGCGGCTGGCCGCGGCCATTGATCAGGATGCCGTTGTGAGCCCGTGTCTGCCGGGTCCACAACTGGTCGTGCGGGCTGCCGTACCACGGGTAGTAGCCGGAGTCGATCGCCAGCGCGCGGCCGTAAGCGTTCAACTGGAAGGTGTTCTGGTCGGCGTGGCTGTGGCTGTAAGAGCCGAAGCGGCTGGACTTGAACAGCACCCAGACGTCGTTGGCGGCGTCGCCAAGCGCGGAATGCATGGCCGCCCAGCCGATGTCGGCGAGCAGGCGCGAGCCATCGAGCTTTGAGGGCGGCTGCGGCTGGATGTTCGCCGCGCCCGCCGCCGAGCGCCACACCGAGACCACGTCCTCCATGAACCACTCGCGCCACTGGCCCGGAGCATCCGGCTCGGGTGGGACCTTGATCGCCAGCGCCTGCCACTTCAAGACCGGATCGCGGAAGGAGTCGGCCAGGTGGTCGATCAGCATGCGTTCGGCTTCGCTGGGCGGATGGTAGCCGCCGTCGCCGAACGCGCCGCGCGGCGCATACGGCGGATGAAAGTAGACGGCCATCAGGCCAGTGTTGCGATAGAACGGACGCCGGAACAGGTCGATGTCGGTCGATCCGCGCAGCGCCTCGGCGAAAGTCGTCAGCCAGTACACATAGGCAGACCAGTAGCTCACCCCCTGCGCCCAGCCGCCCTCGTCGCCGCCCCAAGCCGGGTAGGACGTCAGGTAGCAGCGCAGCACGTAGTCGAGCCACCGCTCCGCATCGGGGATGTCGCCGAGAAAGGAGAGGCCGGCGTTTCCGAGGAAGGCCAGCACGCGGCCTTCGTGATTGGAGAAGGGATGCGAAAGGAAGTCCTGCTTCTCCAGGACGCGCAGCACCTGGTTGCCGCGCTCTGTCATGACTTCCAGAACCCTGGCGCGCTCAGCGGCGGTGAGCTGGTCGCCGATCCAATCCCAGCCCATCGCCATGCGCTCCAGCATCGGCATGGAGGCTTCATCGTTGCCCGCCGAGCCATCCGGGAGCGGCAGGCCGTGGCTGGTGATTCCGCGCGGATCCCAACCCGCCAGCGTCATCATCCAGCGCCGCGCGCCTTCGAGAAACTTTGCGTCGCCGGTGATGCGCCAGGTGAGGGCGGTGCGGGCCAGGTGTGCGCTGCCGGCTTTGCCCGGGGTAAAGATGCGCCGCCACTCGCCGGCGGTGAACTTGCCGCCGGGATAGGGCGCCGGTTCGGGATAGGACTTCTCACCGAGCGCGCGGTTGGCCGCGTCGAGAGAGAACCGCCACTGCGGCACGCGCCCTCTGGCCACGGCGTCGCGTATCTGCCGGAGGCGGCTGCCGGCCAGAAACAGGCGCGGGCGCACCCCGGCCAGGCGCGCCCTGAGTCGGGCGACATCGGGCATCGGCAGCTCCGGCAGCCCGGCGCGAACGGTGAACCGGCGCGTCTTCGACACGCCGTATGCAGTCCCATCGGCGCCAAGGTAGACGACCTGCCAAGAGTATTCTCTCGGCTCGATCGGGCGGGAGAGCGCAGCAGCGGTCGAGGCGCTCTCAACGGTGACCGGGGCGCGCCCGGAGGCGCGCAGCTCGAGGCGGTAGCGCCTGGCTTGGTCGTGCGGGGTCCAGCAGAAGCCGGGCGGGTTGACGGCCGCCGCTTTGCCGTCCTCGGGATAGGCCGGGAGTTCCCGCGGCTGCGGCGCCCGTTCCAGCACCGGCAGGGAACCAGCCCACGCCGCGCGGGCGCAGAACACGGAGATGGCCAGCAGCTTGAAGTGTTTCATGGCGGTGATTTCATGCCGGCCGGCAGCAGAAAACCGCGCTCGGTGAGCTGCCTGACCAGCGCGAGGCAGTCGGGAATGACTTTCTCCGGGTTGGCGCCCAACTCGACG
>JBBTDS010000364.1:19783-29973 GCA_038060875.1 Acidobacteriota bacterium
GACCAGCGCGAGGCAGTCGGGAATGACTTTCTCCGGGTTGGCGCCCAACTCGACGGCCAGATGGATGATGAGGTCGCGGAGCGGGCGGCGGCCGTCGCAGCGGGCGACCACGTTGGCCAGCCGGCGGTCGATGTTGCCCACGTATGGCAGGCCGCCGGTGAGCAACATCTTGGAGGACGCGACGCGCCAGTTGCCCTCGGCGCATTCGGAGCGCTGGTCGAGGCGCGCCTCCGGAGAGATGCGCAGCCTCTCGTCCAGCAACCGCTCGTCAGTGGCGGCGTCGAGGAAGTCGCGTAGCTCGAAACCCAAGGCGATCGCGCCGCCGCAAGCGCCGGCCATTCCCTCCGGCGCCTCTTCCATGCGCACCCAGTTGGCGCGACCGGAGGTGCGCCGCAGGACGATGAGGCCGGTGCCGATGCTCTCAATCCCCTCGCGCTCGAAGTACGCGACCCACTCCCGGTAGAGGCGGTTCGAGAGGTCCGGGTCGCCGAGCTCGGTGTCGCGAACCCAGACGTGGGCATAGCCGGCCGCGGTGTGCGTCTCCGTTCGCATTATCCAGGCATCGCAGCCGGTTCCTTCGACCCACCCGGCCAGCCGCTCCTTCCAATCCTCGCCGGCGTGTTGCGCCCAGTCGCAGATGACCTGGCAATAGCCGCCTTCAGCCAGGAACTCCGGCGCCTGCCGGACCAGGTTGCGGGAGAACAGATCGGCGCCCAGCCCGCCGTCGCGGTAGATGTAACGGCGCGAGGGCGAGATGGCGAACGGCGGGTTGCATACGATGAGATCGAACTCGCGGCCGCGGACCGGCTCGAACAGGTCGCCTTCGAGAAAACGTATGTTGGGGCGGTTGTTCAGCGCGGCGTTGAAGCGGGCGAAACTGACGGCGCGCGGGCACGAATCGGTGGCGATGACCTCGGCGCTGTGGGCGGCGGCCAGAAAGGCCTGGATGCCGCAGCCGGCGCCGAGATCCAGGGTCAGGCGCGCGGGACGCCGCACGGTGAAATTCGCCAGCGCGATCGAGCTGGCGGTGATGCCCATCACCTGGTCGGGCCGGCCGCCTTCCTCCAGCACCTCCGACTGGTCGGCGGCCAGCAGCAGGTCGCGGAAAGGCAGCAGCCGGATGAGCGGCGCGGCCGCGCCGTCCTCCAGCCTCAGCAAGCCCCAGCCGGCGCAGGATTCAAGCGACACGGGGTCTAGCGCGGCCCGCGCGGCTTCGATGGGCGCCCGCTCGCCAAGCAGGAACAGCCGGATGAGGGTGTCGAGCGGGTGGCCCTGGCGGGTCAGGTGAAGGAAGTGCGCCAGGTCGCGGCCGGCGCGCGTGGGCAGGTCGATGGGGCCGAAGACCTCCAGCAAGCCGCGGTCGGTGTAGCCGGCGCCATCGAAGACCTCGCGGAGAGGCCGCAACTCGTCGGGTGCGGCCGGTGGGAGCGCGTGGTTCTGCATAGCCTGTCCAGTAAACCTCATGACCATTTCCCGTGTCCAGTGACGCGCCGCCCGTGCGCGTGGCGCGCAGCCGCGGCGGGTAGCCGCGTCAGGCCGCTTGAAGGCCGCGGGTGACGGTCTCCAGAAACTCGCGGGCGCGGCGGGCCAGCGCGTCCACGCCTTCCGGGTCGGAGGGCCGCGGCAGCAGCGGCGCGAAGATGTTCTCGCAGACCAGCGGCATGGCCAGGCCGGTGCGGACGACGGGCGCCAGCAGCTTGTAGTGGTCGATCTCGCCGAAGCCGGGGCCGCAGTCTTCGTCCTTCGGCGTGTTGCGGTGGTCCTTGATGGCGAAGGCGCGCACGTCGCGCCAGCAGGCCTGGATGTCGGCGATGGGGTCGGCGTTTTCGTAGTCGAGGACGTTGCCGGCGTCGTAGCACATTTTGACGCCCTCGTCGGCGACGTCGGCCAGGATGCGCGCGCAGGCGCGGCCGGTGGCGGTTTCGCCGCCGTGCTGCTTGATGACGATGGTGACGCCGGCGGCGCGGGCGACCGGCCCGAGCTGCTTCAGGGTGCGGATCCAGGCGTCGTAGGCGCCGGGTTTCGTGCTGCCGAAGGTGAGCAGGAAGGGCATCTTCGCCGCCGCTGCCTGCTCGATGCGGCGGGTGTGAACCGCGACCGCCTCGGGCGCCTCGACGTTGAGCCCGGAGAACATCATGACCGGATCGAGGCCCAGGTCACGGCAGCGCGCGGCCAGGCTGCGCGCATCGGCGGCGGGCGCGTCGGGGGCCAGCACCGGCTTTCGCTGGCCCGAAGCATCGCGGTGCGTTGTGCCCCAGGCGACGAAGCGGCAGCCGGCGAGGGCGATGCCCTCCAGCGCGCGCTCAAACGGGAAGGCCCCGTAGGGCAGGGTCATGCAGCCGATCTGAAACTTGGTGAGCTCCGGCGGCGCGGGTGTGGTGAAGGCGGCGGCCGAGGCCAGGATCGTTCGGCGAGTCAGCAGGTGGGACATGGCGACCTCCCAGTAGTGTATTGTAAGTGCCGATGGAGCACAAACCCACCCGCCGGGGAATCTTAGCCGGAGCGTTGGCCGCCGCCGCCCCGGAACACAAGCCGCTGGTAATCGACGCCCATTGTCACGCCGGGCGCGGCCAGGCGATGTCGGCGCCGTGGACCACGCGCGCCGACGTCGAGGTCACGCTGCGCCACATGGCCGAGGCGGGCATCGACCGCACCGTGCTGTTCCCCATCAACAACGCCGACTTCGAAAAGCCGAACCAGGAGCTCGCCGAGATCTGCGCCAGCCATCCCGGCAAGTTCATCGGCTTCGCCAAGCACGACCCGCAGACCGAGGCGGGCCGCATCCGCGCCCTGCTGCGCCGCGAGGTGGAGAAGCTCGGGTTGAAGGGGCTCAAGCTGCACCGGCTGCCCACCCGCGAGGTGCTCGACACGGTCGCCGAGCTGGGCATTCCGGTTCTCTACCACCCGGAGAAGGTGGCCAACTTCCACATGATCGCCGCCGAGTACCCGCGGGTGCCGTTCATCATGGCGCACCTGGGCAGCTTCGCCTCGCGCGACTGGCCCGAGCACCTGGAGGCCATCAGCGTCGCGCGCCGCTATCCCAACGTGTATCTGGACACTTCGGGAGTGGTGTTCTTCAAGTTCCTGGAGATGGCCGTCAAGGAACTCGGCGCCGGTAAAGTGATCTTCGGCAGCGACGGCCCCGAGCTGGACTCGCGGGTGGAGCTGTACAAGATCCGCCTCTTGAAGCTGCCCCCGGCCGAGGAGGCGATGGTGGTAGGCGGTAACATCGCCAGGCTGGTGCCGGGGGGCATCGGGTAGGCGCGGTTCGCACTGCCGGTTTCAAACAAGCGAACATCCACGGGTTCTGGGAGACGCCATAATCGAGGATGTGCTGGCGCCGGACGCCCGCGAGCGCCGGGCTGTTCCGCCCGACGCCTACCTCACGATGATGACAGTCCTGTCGTCGGGACCGGGATCTACGCCACAACTTGGATAGCCTTTGGCCGAGGCACTGTGGACCGCCAGGAAGCTGTTACCGCGGCGAACTCGAGGCCCTTGCTGGCCCATCTCGACATTCTCCTTGCCTTCCTTCCGCACGTAAAAGTCCGTCACCTTCTCGGGCGGGTCGGGAGTTGCGTAGGCGGACCAACTGAACCCGCCGCCTCCACTGATGGGATCCACGTATTGCCTGCACAGATACCGTGCGTTGGGATAAGGGGCGAACACGTCGTCCCACAACTCAAACAGTCCTCCGGCATCGATCAGCACAGAATGGTGGGCCAACGGGGTGAACTTAGGGACAAACCGTCGTGGCCCTTGGAAGAAACGCACGGCGCCCCAGGCGTGCTCGTATTCCGAGCCGTTGCCTCCGAAACGCGCCGCCACGTCCTCCGGCTTGATGGGGAGCCTCACGTTGATCACGAGATACACCGCGCCGTCGGCTTCGGAGCCCGCCGCGGCCGGAAGCCGCAGGTCCACCCCTTGAAGATCCGCATTCCAGTCTCTACCCGACGAGAACTCGGTGAACGGCTGTCCGGGGCGGCGCGGAAGCTCCTCGAGTATCTTGCCGGTGATCCGGGCCACGGCCTCCACCGTGAACGGCCGCTGCCGGATCAGGCTTTCGATGACATCGAACAGCGCGTCTCTCCGCTTGAGCAGCGCCTCAGTCTCCATCTGTCTCCGTTTGCGTTTCGCAAGGAACCTGTGGGTTCCCGCCGCTGCCAACAAGAGCAGCACCACGATCGCGAGCGCCAGAATCGCTTTCATGCGGCTTCCTTCAGGCAACCACCGCGAATGTAATCGGAAACGACAATATGCCGGTCATCGGCGCCGGAACAGTTGCGAAACGACGAGTACGGTCTGTTCCCCGGGCCGCGGCGTGTTGCCGCATGCCGGGTAGTCTGCCGGCGCCACCGCATGGATGGATAGCACCTTGCGGTCCTCGTGCCGCACTGTCACCGACCCGTCGCTCATCTCCACGTTCCGCGGCTCCCGTGCCTGATAAGACGCGATCGCTTTCTGGGTAGCATCGGTGCTCGCGTAGGAAGACCACCATGTCTCTTCGCCGCCGATGCCGTAATCCCGTTGGTCACGGCAGAGCTCCCGCGCGCGCGGATAAGGGGCAAAGCCGAACCACGCCTTCCGCGCGAACGCCGCTCGCAGGCCCATCGATTCCTCCAGTCGCCGGATATCGGTGTTGCTGCACGCTTCGATGCATCCGCATAGAAGGGCAACCAGCCCGCCGGCGAGGATGCCCGGCAAAAACAGTGTAACTCCGGCGGGCTCGCTGCCTCTTACTTGTCGGGCCATGGCGGGACCGGCTTCCTTTCGCCCGGCTTGAGTCCGCCGAGGTGCCGCAGAACAGAGTCGTATTGCGGGTTGGTCTTAGGATACCGGAACAGGGCGTCGCCGACCGCCGGTCCGGGTCCTTCGGCGCGAAGCTGCAAAACGATGGTCCCGTCTGCTTCCATCCAGGCACTTCCAATAGACGCCTCAGCCACAACTTTCCCCTTCTTGTCGATGGACTTCCATTCCCCTGCCGATATTACCCTCGCCCTGCCGTGGTCGAATCTCTCGGCCTGTTCGAACCCAAGCGGGATGACCAGGTGTCCACGCCTATCGATGAATCCCCATCTGCCGCCCGTGACAACGGCATGCTCACCCTCGCGGATTTCCTTGCAGCGTTGGCAGACTGCCGCCAGCCCTTCGGAAAACGGCAGCGCGAACGCGAATCTTGCGTCGATGACGACCTGGCCGTTCTTGCCGAAGAATCCGACGGCTCCGTCGCGCCTGAATCGTGCCAGACCCTCGGCGAAGTAGTCCGGCCCGTTATCCACGACCAGGGGCCTGATTACAAGTCTTCCTCTTGCGTCTATATAAGCCCATCCTCTTTCATCGACCACCGCCGCGAGCCCGTCCGGAGAGAACTCACCGGCAGTTTCGAACCGGGGCTGGATCACCACCTTGCCGCCGGCGTCTTTGTATCCCCACTTGCCTCCCCGCTCGAAAGGAACCGGATGCCCGGCGAGGATCGCCAAAAGCATTACGCAGCACGGTTTGCGCATCGTTCCCTGCTTCCTTTGGGAACTGATCCCCTATGTTTATACACCTTTCTCCATGCAACCTGCACTGGCGAGACGAACAAGAACGGCCGCGCTACTACCGGGCTGAGGAGTGGGTTTCTTGCCTATCGCCTTTCCGCGGCCGACCTGCGTTTGATATAAACTGATTCAGACCAGGAGATGCGATAACGCGGAAGCCGGCCGGCCCCACGCTGGCTAAGAGCAGCTCAACCAGACCTCGCCGGCGGCGGTCCGGCGGAGGAGTGGATCATGGAACAAGTAGGCCGCTATCGAATCCTCGCCGAAATTGGCCGAGGCGGGATGGGCACTGTCTACCGCGCCACGGACACCGAACTGGGGCGTACCGTGGCTGTCAAGACGCTCCGGCTGAGTGAATATGCCACGCCGCAGGAGGTGGCCGGCCTGCGGGAACGGCTGGTGCGCGAGGCGCGCGCGGCGGGGCATCTCAATCATCCTAACATCGTGGCTGTCCACGACATTGGACAAGAGGGCGACACCGCGTACATCGTCATGGAGTATGTCGACGGGCGCAACCTCGATGACATGCTGGCCGAGGGCGCTCCGCTGCCGGTGGACCTCGCGTTGCGGATCCTGGCCGACGCGGCCCGGGCGCTGGATCACGCGCACGCCCGCGGGATTGTTCACCGCGATGTGAAGCCGGCCAACATCATGGTGCAGGCCGACGGCGGCGTCAAAATCGCCGATTTCGGAATCGCCAAGCTGGCCTGGACCAAGACCATCACCGAGACGGGCATGATCGTGGGCTCACCCCACTACATGACCCCGGAACAACTGAAGGGCGAATCGGTCTCCGCTAAGACCGACCAGTTTGCCCTGGCTGGCGTGGCCTACACGCTTTTCACCGGCCGCAAGCCGTTCGACGCGGACACGGTCGCATCCATGTTCGCCAAAATCCTGAACGCGGCCCCGGTTCCGGTAGAGACCTTCACGCCCGGCATGGGTCCGGGCGTCGGGCGGGTGCTGGACAAGGCCATGGCGAAGAACCCGGCGGACCGCTTCGCAAGCTGCGCCGAATTCGTCGACGCGCTGAAGTCGGCCCGCTTTGGGGCGGCGACCGAGGCGCCGAAGGAGAAGCCCAGCCGATCGACGCTGGCGATCGCTATCGCGGCGGTGGCGCTGATCATCGTGGCGGCAGGCGGATTCCTTCTCTATCAGCGTCGCCAGGCCGCGCAGGCCGACCTGGAGGCGCGGAAAGCGCTGGCGAGTGCCGAAGCGGCGAAGGCGCGGGCCAAGAGCACGGAGACCGTCAGGCCCGGCCCCGAGAAAGAGCAGAAGGCGCCCGCCGCCGAGGCTGCCGCGGGCAAGGAAAGGGAGAAGAAAGCGGTCGCGGTGACTCCACCGGCAAAGCCCGTGAAGGCGGAGGTTAAGACCAACGCGGTCGACGGACGGGTGTACGTGAAGATCCCCCCGGGGACTTACCAGATGGGCTGTTCGCCGGGGGACGATGAGTGCGAGGACAACGAGAAGCCCGCCCATCCCGCCGCCGTGAGCGAGGCGTTCTGGATGGGACAGACGGAAGTCACCGTGGCCGCTTACCAGCGTTTCACCCAGGCCAATGGACGGCAGATGCCGCCCGGCCCCAGCATGAATTACGAATTCAAGGCCCAGGACCCCATGGTCAACATGAAGCGGGATGACGCCGAGGCTTACTGCAAGTGGGCCGGCGGGCGGCTTCCGTCCGAAGTGGAATGGGAATGGGCGGCCCGAGCCGGCGCCAAGGGACCTTTCTATGGCAACCCGGGCGACATCGCCTGGCACGAAGCGAGCGGCAGCGCTCTGCCTCACCCCGTGGCGAGGAAAGCGCCGAACGCCTTCGGCCTGTGCGACATGCTGGGCAACGCACGGGAGTGGTGCCGCGACGAACTTCTGCCCTACACCGCCACTGGGGAACCCGGTCGCTCCCGCGGCTCCATTTACGGTCCCGACAGCGTGGCGCGGGGCGGTTCGGTTCAGGACCGCAAGAGGTTCATCCGTGTGTCCGTCCGCTACGTGGGTGGGACGGGCGGGTCGAGTCAGATTAGCGACGGCGGCTTTCGCTGCATCTTGCCAGTGCCTTAGTGCGGCCGGCCGGAACGACGATGCCGGGGACGAGCTGGCGGCTGATGCGGCCCGGCCGGAAGTTGGCTTCCGGTTGCACGGACGCTTATGTCGAACCCAAGCCCGCCTGGAAGCCACGCAAGGAGGCCTGCATTGCCCATCTGCGTGATCCGAAGACCTCCCCCTCAGTCCGACTGGTGTCGGCCGCTGACAAGCTCCACAATGCCAGAACGATCCTGCGCGACTACCGGCAGCTTGGTGCGCGACTGTGGCCTCGGTTCAGCGGCGGCCGGCGCGGGTAGATGACAAGCGTTTCTCGGATGCGGCCCAGTTCCTCCAGCAGGCGGTTGATTTCGACCGCGGTCTTTAAGATCGGCTTGAGGTGCTGGGCCGAGCCGACAAAGTGGAACGGCGTGGCGGCCAGCGTGTCGAAGGCCGCCTCGCTGTTGTTCCCCTTGTCGAACACCAGCGTGATGTGCTCGCAGGTCTGGGCCAGTTCCCGGTAATGGAGCGGAACTCGACGCTGTCGGCGACGTTGCCGGCGTAGACCCAATGCAACAGCGGGATGTGGAAATCGGTGCTGACCAGCAGGCCGAGACTCACCTGCCGAAGGCGGCCACTTCGATCTCCAGGGGCTGGGGCGGTTGGCGGGACTGCTCGACGGAGGCGATCAGGTTCTCCAGCGAGCCGGCCAGGTCGATGGCCCGGGCGAAGTCCTCACGGCGGCACTCCATGATGACGTTGGCGGGTTCGCAACAGTTGACGTAGGCGCTGAGCACCTCGGCGCGGACGTCCTCGATCGTCAGCCACGAAGGCAGCGCGCTGAGGAGCGCTTCGTTCACCTGGGGCCAGGGTCTGGGGATCTGTGCGCGGCGAAACCCAGCCGCCCGCGCGGCGGCGAGCGTTTGGCGGGCGGAACGCTCGTCGCGGTCGAGATGGCAGAAGATGCCGAGGCGGTCGTCGGTCCACCGGCCGGCCTTGGGAGCCGCGAGCGCGCCGGCCAGAAGCTCTCTGCGTGTAATCGTCATGACGATCGCAGGTAGGGCAGCGACCACGGCTTGCGGTAGACGCGCGAGACCAGAGCGTTGGCCTGTGCGTCGCCGGCCACTCGTTCCTGGGCCGCGTCCCAGACGATCTTGCCGCCGGTGCGCAGGGCGATGTTGCCGAGGGCCGAAACGGCCGTGACGAAGTGGCCCACCTCGACGTTGGTGACCGGGTCCTTGCGCGAGCGGACGCACTCGAGGAAGTTGCCCACGTGGGCCTTGCGGCCGTCGGAGTCGCGGTCCTGGGGATCGACGGCGCGCTTGATGACGAAATTCTTCCTCTTGGGCTCGGGGATGACTTCCCAGCCGCGGCCATCGACGATGAGCGTCGCTTCGCTGCCGCTGAAGGAGAGGCCGTGCGGGCGCCCGCCGAGGCCGACGCCGCCGAGCATCTGGTGCTCCCAAATCAGAGTGTAGGTGGGGAACTCGTAGACGGCGGTCTGGGTGTCGGGCGTCTCGGTGTTGTCATCGACGACGTACTTGCCGCCTGTTGAGGTGACGCTGCGCGGCGGGGCCGGCCCCATGGCCCAGAGCGCCAGGTTGATGAGGTGCACGCCCCAGTCGGTCATCAGTCCGCCGGCGTAATCCCAGAACCAGCGGAAGTTGAAGTGGAAGCGGTTGGGGTTGAAAGGGCGCTGCGGCGCGGGGCCGAGCCAGAAATCGTAATCGGCGCCGGGCGGCGGGACGCCATCGGGCGGATGGCCGATGCCGCCCACCCAGTCCAGGTAGGCCCAGGCGCGCACCTGCCGGATCCGGCCGAGCTTGCCGGAGTGGACGAACTCGACCGCCTCCTGGTAATGCGGGCCGCTGCGCCACTGGGTGCCCATCTGGAGTACGCGCTGGTGGCGGCGCGCCGCTTCGACCGCCGCGCGCCCTTCGGCGATGGTGGTGGCCAGCGGCTTCTCGCAGTAGACATCCTTGCCGGCCTGGCAGGCCAGAACGGTGGGCAGCGCGTGCCAGTGATCCGGGGTACAGACGAGGCAGACGTCGATGTCCTTGCGGTCGATGACGCGGCGGAAGTCCTTGACCGTGTCGGGGCGCTTGTTGCGCAACTTCTCGACCAGCGCGACGCCGGCGGCGATGCGGGCGTCGTCCACGTCGCAGACGACCGGGCAATCGACCTCGGGGAAGGCAAGGAAGGCGGTGAGGTCGCCGCGGCTGATGCCGCCGGAGCCGATGAGGCCGACGCGAATGCGGTCGTTAGGGCCGGCGGCGCGGGCTGCCCTGGTAGCCACGGCGGCTGCGGAGAGGCTGAGGAAATGGCGGCGCGAAGGTTTTCCCATAACGAGAGAAAGTATACACTTACCGGGCGGCTGCCGGGAGAACGGCTTGGCCGCGGCCCCGGTGTATACTTGGCCCTCAATGAGGGCCATGAGGGCTGTACGTCTGGTGCCGGCCTTGGCTATCACCATCGCGTGCGCATTCGCCGAGGACCGGCTCCCCAGCTATTGCGGCGTGGTGGGCGCGGCGCGCTACGGGGTCGATCCGATTCCGAAGGACGGGCCCCCGACCGCTGTCCGGGATCAGCATCGCGACCGGCGATGGATCGACTGAATACTCCGAC
>JBBTDS010000365.1:0-10672 GCA_038060875.1 Acidobacteriota bacterium
ATGTTGCCGGGCACGTTCAGGTTGAACACCACCACCGGCAGGCGGTTGTCGCGGCACATGGCCACCGCGGTGGCGTCCATCACCGCCAGCTCCCGGGCCAGGACGTCGGAATAAGAGATCTCCCGGTAGAGCACGGCGTCGGCATGTTTGAGCGGGTCCTTGTCGTACACGCCGTCCACCCGCGTGCCCTTGGCGAGCACCTCGGCGTGGATCTCCAGCGCCCGCAGCGTGGCCGCCGTGTCGGTGGAGAAGTAGGGGTTCGAGGTGCCGCCGGCGAAGATCACCACCCGGCCTTTTTCCAGGTGGCGGATGGCCCGGCGGCGGATGTAAGGCTCGGCCACCTGCCGCATCTCGATGGCCGTCATCACCCGCGTCGGCACGCCCGCCCGCTCCAGCGCGTCCTGGAACGCCAGCGCGTTGATCACCGTGGCCAGCATGCCCATGTGGTCGGCCGTTACCCGGTCCACGTTTTGGGCGGCGGCGGTCAGCCCGCGGAAGAAATTTCCGCCGCCGATCACCACTCCGGTCTCGATCCCGGCCCCGGCCACCCCGGCCACTTCGCCAGCCAGCTCGCCGACGCGCCCGGCATCGACGCCGAAGCCGGCCTGCCCGGCGAGCACCTCGCCGCTCAGCTTCAGCAGGATGCGCTTGTGCTTGGGCATTGGGTTCGGCTCCGCGGAGGCAAGCCGGGAGGCTTACCCTACGGTGGTCCGGTCTGATCGCCGATCTTGTACCGCACGAACCGCGAGACGCTGATGTTCTCCCCAATCTTGGCGATCCGGGTGGCGATGAGCTGGCCGATGGTCAGCGTGTTGTCCTTGATGAACGGCTGGTCGTAGAGGCAGACTTCCTCGTAGTACTTGCTCAGCCGCCCCTCGACGACCTTGTCCACGATCTTCTCCGGCTTGCCCTCGGCCAGCGCCCGCGCCCGCTGGATCTCGCACTCCTTCTCCAGCACTTCGGCGGTGACGTCCTCGCGCCGGATGAACTGCGGATCGGCGGCCGCCACCTGCATGGCCAGGTCGTGGACGAGCTGTTTGAAGTCGTGGGTGCGGGCGACGAAGTCCGACTCGCAGTTGACCTCGACCAGCACGCCGAGCTGTGCGCCAGGGTGAATGTAGCTGCCCACCAGGCCCTGGTTGGTGGCCCGGCTGGCCTTCTTGGCCGCCGAGGCGATGCCGCGCTTGCGCAGCACCACCTGGGCTTCAGCCAGGTCTCCGTTGGCCTCGACCAGGGCGCTCTTGCACTCCATCATGCCCGCGCCGGTCAGCTCGCGCAGTTGTTTCACCAGTGGTGCGGTAATCTCCGCCATTGATTCTCTCCGCCGGCTCGCGCAGCGAGCCTCTAATTCTCGCTCCCGGCTGTCTCGGCGCCGCCGCGAGTCGGCTTCTCGACCGTCTCCTGGGCCGGCCCCTTACGCGGCAGCGACACCGACGGCAGATCCTCGTCCGGGATCGTCTCCGACATGAGCTGCTCGGAGAATTGCGGGTCCACGTACCGGCTGAACTCCGGGATGTCCTCCAGCGGCGTCTCCTCGGTCACGATCCGCTCGGCGGTGAATTCCTGTTCGGTGGCCAGCGCCCGGCCCTCGATCACCGCTTCGGCGATCTTGCTGGAGAACAGCCGGATGGCGCGCAGCGCGTCGTCGTTGCCGGCGATGGGGTAATCCACCATGTCCGGGTCGCAGTTGGTGTCCACCACCGCCACTACCGGAATGCCCAGCTTGCGCGCCTCGCGCACCGCGATCTCCTCCTTGTTGGAGTCGATCACGAACAACAGGTCCGGCAGCCCGGGCATTTCCTTGATGCCGGCCAGGTTCTGCTGGAGGTGCTTGCGCTCGCGCTCCAGCCGGGTGACTTCCTTCTTCGAGCGCCCCTGGTAGCTGTTGTCGGCGGCCATCTGCTCCAGATCCCGCAGCCGCTTGATCGACCGCTGGATGGTGGTGTAGTTGGTGAGCAGCCCGCCCAGCCACCGCTGGTTCACGTAGAACATCGAGCAGCGGGTCGCCTCTTCGGCGACCGCCTCCTGCGCCTGCCGCTTGGTGCCGACGAACAGCACCGTCTTGCCCTGGGCGGCCATCTCGCCGACGAACCGCATCGCCTCCTTAAAAAGCTTCAGCGTCTTTTGCAGGTCGATGATGTAAATGCCATTGCGTTCGCCGAAGATGTACTCCTTCATCTTCGGATTCCAGCGCTTGGTCTGGTGCCCGAAGTGAACGCCCGCTTCGAGCAATTCCTTCATTGAAATTGACGGCAAACTGCCTCCTTCTTCAGTCTTTCGGTGGATCCACCCGGCCGCGCACGCGGTCCAAGACGAGATTTGCGTGCGGGAGCCGGAAAGCGTCCATTACCGCTTCGAGAACTGGAACCGCTTGCGCGCGCCCTTCTGCCCGTACTTCTTGCGCTCGTGCTTGCGAGGGTCGCGCGTGAGAAAGCCAAGCTGCTTCAACTTCGGCCGCAGCTCGACATTGAATTCGATCAGCGCGCGGGCGATGCCCAGCCGCACCGCGCCCGCCTGGCCGGAAACTCCGCCGCCGTCGGTCAGGACGAGCACGTCGAACCGGTCGGCCGTCTCGGTCGCCAGCAGCGGCTGGCGCACCAGGGCCCGCGCGGACTCGGTCGGGAAGTACTCCTCGAACGGATGCCCGTTCACCGTAATCTGGCCTTTGCCTGGCCGCAGGAACACGCGGGCCACCGCCCTCTTGCGCCGCCCCGTTCCCAAGTGCTGTACCAACGTTGTCGCCACTCCGCGTCTCCTACTTGCCTGCCACCATCGCCACCGGCTTCTGCGCCTGGTGCGGATGCTTGTCGCCGGCGTACACCCGAAGCTTCCGCAGCATGTGCTTGCCCAGCTTCGTCTTGGGCAGCATGCCGGCGATCGCGTCGCGGATGATCCGATCCGGCCGCGTCGCCCGCCTCGTCCGCAGGCTCACTTCCTTCAGCCCGCCCGGGTAGCCCGAGTGGCGCCGGTAAACTTTCTGCTCTTCCTTGCGCCCGGTGACCCGCACCTTGGCGGCGTTGACAACTATGACATGATCGCCCGTGTCCAGGAAGGGGGTGTAAATCGGTTTGTGCTTTCCCATCAGCAGCGTGGCCGCCCGGCTGGCCAGCCGCCCAAGTATCGCGTTTTCGGCATCGATGACGTGCCAGGCGCGCGTTACCTCCTTGGCGGAGGGGAATTGAGTGCTCATGGACAGACTTGTCCGCTCCTTTAGCTTCAATAGGATTAGGGTAGCGAAGCCGGCCGGCGGCTGTCAAACGGCGGTGCGACCGGCGTTCCCGCCCCTCAGGTGGGACCGGAGCCGTAACGGCGCGCCAACTCGGCATTCTGGGCCGGCTGGTCGCTGTAACGGTCGTACATGCCCACGATGACGGCGTCGCTGGGCTTGCTGCCCGCGAACGTCTCGCGGAATGCCCGCTCCACCCACTCCGCCCGCTCCGAAAGCCGCCCGGCAGCCAGGATCTTGAAGGCCAGGCAGGGTCGCTTGGTCTGCTGCATGGCCTTGTACATGCGCGGCGGATCCAGCGGCAAGTACACCTCGCCAACCGGGATTGGCGCCTGCCCGAGCTGCTTCTCCAGTTCCGCCGCCGTGCGGTGGCGCTCGTAGACGCAGGTCATGTAGTAGTCCAGGTCCCAGCCCTTGGATTCGATCGCATCGACCACCGCGGGCATGTGCGTGGAGACGCCCACCAGCAGGCCCGCATCGCGGACCCGTTTGAGGTAGTCGCCAACCTCATCCAGTGCGCCCTTCTTGAACAGGCGGTCCGTCACCTCACCGTGGTGGGCGATGCCGATGCAGCCGCCGCCGGCCAGCGCCTGGATGCTGGCGGCATCGCCGGCGTCCAGCGACAGATAGTGCATCTTGCCGCCCTCCTCGACCAGGCGGCGGTAAAGCCCGAGGTTCCCCAAGCCCGACTGCCAGCAGTTGATGCCCACCTCCTGGCAGCGCCGCAGCGTCTTGAGGATCTGCTCGGGCGTGTAGTAGCGGCGCATCTCGTGGTTGACGAAAACCGACAGGTGCGAGCCGGCGTTGAACGTGTTCGATCCGCAGATCAGGCGCGAGATGGAATACCGCCCCAGCCGGATCTGCGGCAGTGGCGGCGCCGCGGACGCAAAGGCCGCCGGCAGCGCGCTCGCTTTCTGAAGGAAGCGGCGGCGGGTGTCTCTGGACATGCCGTCCATCATCTCATTCTTCCCGGTGCTTCAGCACGCAGTGCCGCTAATGGTCGGTGAACCACGCTGCCGCGAAATCCCAGGCGGCGCCGAAGCGCTGCACCCGGAAGTTGTAGCGGTCGCAGACATAGATAGATCGAGCCATCCGGGCCCACCGCCACGCCGTGCGGCTCGCTGAAACGCCCGCCGCGAGCCTCGGGGCCCGCGCCGTAGCCGCCGGCTGTGGCTCTCTTGAAGGCGCGGTAGACCAGGTCCCCCGTTTGCCCGTGCTCCGGGTTGCGGTCGAACACTACGCCGGAAGAGCCGCATTTATAGATGATCGCTAACATTGCGGGGAACTCCTCACTGCTGGACCTCGGCCACAATTCCGTACTGCCCTGGCCTTGGGGGCCCCGAAGGCCACATCGCCCGGAGAATGCCGGCAACTGGTTGCGTCAGAACTTGAATCTCAGCGACAGGACCGAGCGGCGGGCCTGGACCTGCGCGCCGCCGATCACGCCGAAACTCGCGTTGGTTTGAGCCCCAGTCACATAGTTATAGCTCAGAGACGCATTCGGATTGCTGGGGTTGAAGTGGTTGAACGTGTTAAATGTCTCGACCCTGAACTCGAGCGTTTTGCCTCCCTCCGTGAGCCGGAAGTCCTTGGAGACCGCCAGGTCGAAATTGATCGCCCCGCGTCCATAGAAAAGCGTCGGCGGCGTGTTGCCGATGCCGAGCGAGTCGGCCGCCGGCAGCTTGAAATTGGCGGCGTTGAACCGCCACTGCAGCGTGGGATCTTCCGCCGTGTTGGGATACTGCCCGGCGGGAAGCCAGATGTCGTTCCCCATCTGGCAGCGGAACGGAACACCGCCCGTGGGCGTCCCGGTCCAATAGCCCGCCGGCGCGTTCTGGGCTCCGCAGCTAATCGTGAACGGCGTACCGGAGTAGATGGCTCCGTTTCCGCTGATACGCCAGTGATCGAACGCCTGCCTGGTGAACGCATTGCTCCACAAACGGCTGCCGCGGGGAAACTCATAGCCGAAATTGAGATTGACCGCGTGCGGGCGGTTGACCACGTCCTTGCCCAGCTTGGTGTCAACCCACTGGGAGAAGGTGTAAACAATGGTCTTCGACCAGGTGTAATTGAGATTCCATTGCAGGTTACCGACGCGCCTGTTCAACTGCGCCTGGAGCGAATTGTAGTTACTGGTGCCGATGTAGGTCCAGATGGGGATCTGTCCGAATCCGGCGTATCCCACCATCGCCCGGACCAGGTTGGTGGAGTAGAACCCGGTGCTGGTCGGATCGCGGAACCCGGCGATCGCGCCGTCCTTCGGGTTCCAGGTCGTGTAGGGCCGCACGGCGTTGAAGTCGATTGCGGTGCCCCATCCGTGGCGCAGGGCGTTGGCCACATAGGATACGTCCAGGATCATCCCGCGGCCGACATCCTGCTGGATGCCGAAACTCCAGTTGTAAGTCGTTTGAACCTTCTCATCCTGCGGCCCTCCGAAGACATTCTGGGGCGTGAAGTAAGTCTGGGCGGTCGCCAGGCCGGGGAAGTTCGTGTACAGGATGACAGGCGCCTGGATGTTGGGAGGCGCCGCCAGCGGGCCCGTTCCCGCGCCCGTTGCGCCGATGTACTGGACAGACCAGTTGCGGCCGACGATGATGCCAAAGCCGCTGCGAAGAGCCGTTTTGCCGTTTCCGAAAATGTCCCACGCCAGGCCAATGCGCGGCCCTAATTGGATGGGCGGGACATTAAAGATGTGCCTGTCATATTGATGGATGCCGGACCAGGGCATGCCGCCGGCCGGATACGAGGCGGTATCGAAGGTCCCCTGCCGGACGTACGGGAACCTCGCGCCGGTCACCGGGTTGATTGCGATCCGGCTCGCGGTCGGGCAGACGCCCGTCACCTGCACTGCACAAGCCGGATAGAGAAGCTGCCCGGCCTTGCCGGCATTGTATTCTTCCTTGCGGAAGAGGCCCAGCGTGGCGACCGCCGAGTAGAGGTCCCCCACCCGGTGGAATCGCATGCCGTAGTCCAGCGTGAACCGCCGGGCGACTCTCCAGGTGTCCTGCGCGAACCACTCGATCTGGGTGTAGCGGGGATGTTCGATCTCCTTCTTGTTATCGTCGCCGTACGCAAAAATGCTGCCGACCAGCGCATTGGAGTACGGGTATCCGGTGTCCAGGGCGGCGGCCCGGTCAGAGCCGAAGTAGTAGGTTCCGGCGATGTTGTAAGTCGAGTACATGCTCACGTTGCGGGCCATGCGCTCCAAATAGAAGCCGGCCTTCACGTTGTGGGCGCCCGTGACCCAGGTCACCTTGTTGCTGATGGACTGAACCGTATCCGTGCCCACGAACGGCCACCGGCTGTCTTGGCCAAAGGTGGGGGCGCGCGAGATGCTCTGGCCGGACGACTGCGGGCTGAATCCCGAGGGGAAGCCGAGATTGACCTGGGGGAGGAGATTCAAGTAGTTGCTCGCCGCGTTGATGCGCGGCAACGGGATCGGGTTGCCGTTGGAGTCCTTGAGCGGGAGCAGGCTGTCGGCGTACTTTTTGGCGCCGCCGGTCGCCAGGCTATCCACCCGATCCAATGGGTTGACGCCTTGTTTGCCGCGATTCACGCCCCACGTGAATTCGTTGATCAGGTTCGGGGAGAAGGTGTGGACCACGGTGGCCACCGCGCCGGCGGACTGGACGTGATAGCTGTGCGCGAACTGGCCCCAGGCGCCGCCGGTGGGCCCGACCGTGCCGGCGTAGCCATCCACCGCCTGGTAGTCCTGCAACAGGCGCACGAAGGTGACCGTCTTGGACCCGAGACTATAATCCAGGCGGAGAATCTTGTCTTCGTTCGGGCGCGACTGCGGTAGGATGGCCCGGTAGTTGTACCGTCTCTGCCCAGTGGGGTCGAGGTCCAGGCCCCGCGGATCCGGCAGCGGGAACAGGTTCAGCATCGCCAGTCCGGCCGGGCTGATCATGCTGGCGGGCATCCGGTTGTTAGGGAACGGCTGCTGGCCGGCCGGATCATAGATCGGAATCGGCAACCCCTGCGTGGTGACCGTCTGCGAAAAATCGCCCCGCCGTTCCAGCGCCGACGGCATCGTGTAGGTGTTGTCGATCATGTTCTTGTTGCGCAGGCGGTCGTAGGAGAAGAAGAAGAACAGCTTCGTGCGGCTCTTGTTGAAGTTGGTGCCGGGGATGATCAGCGGACCGCCGATGGCGCCTCCGGGATTCTGGTAGCGGTACTTCGGCTTGGCGACGTTCAGCTTGTTGTTGAACCACTCGTTGGCGTTGAACATCTCGTGCCGCCAGTAGTAGTACGCGCTGCCATGGAACTTGTCGGTTCCGTTCTTGACGGTGAGGGTCAACTGGCCGCCGGTGCGCCCGCCGTACTCCGCCGTGTAGTTGGACACCAGCAGTCTCACTTCGCCAATGGCATCCATGCTGGGCGAGAGGTAGCCGGGGTTCAAGTTTCCGGAATCCTGGCTGGCGACGCCATCCAGGTTAAGGATGACCTGGCCGGTCCGGCCGCCGTTGACGGCGGGGATGCCCCCTCCCGACCAGCCCCGAAAGTCATTCGAGGCGAGAGTCTGGACGCCCGGCAGCGTCATGATGAGCGAAAGAGGATTGCGGCCCCGGGTCGGGATATCGGCAATCTGACTGAGGGTGATGCTCACGGACCGGTCGGAGCTGTCGGTGGCCACGTGCACCTCCCGGGCGCTGACCTCGACCGTGCTGCTCACCGCGCCGACTTCCAGTTGAATGTCGTGCAAGTCGACCCTTTCCAGCGCGCCCACGGTGATCGCCTTCTCGTCGTACGCTTTGAAGCCGGGCTGCGCAATGCGGAGACTGTAGACTCCTGGCACCAGACCCACGAAGACGAAGGCTCCATTCGAATCCGTCGTGAACTCGCGCGCCTGCTTGGAGAGAACGTGTGTCAACTGGATCGGGGCGCCGACGATAAGGGCGCCGGTGGGATCGGTAACCCGCCCCGATATCTGTCCAGTAACGCTTTGGGAATTGGCTGTTGGCAGCATGGGCAACAACAGCAACGAGAGAGAAGCAATGATTCGAACTAACTTCTCGTTCACGGAACACCCCCTGAAACCGTCTCTGCTCCCGAATTGTCTGCGGCCGGCCCAGCCGGTCCTGGAGAGATAAGGGTACAGCCTGGATCCCCCTTAAGCGATTCTGGGCAGTTCGTATCCGGCGCGGCGCGGGCGCGAAAGCAGCTTGTCGGCTTCCGCGTCGCCGATGAACTTCTCCGCCTTCGGGTCCCAGCGCAGTTTGCGGCCGAGGTCGCGGCAGATGTTCACCAGGTGGCAGACCGTGTTGGAGCGATGGCCGATCTCGACGTCGGCGTTGGGCCGTTTCCGCGACCTCATGCACAAAAAGAAATTGCGCAAGTGAAAGTGGTTCTCGCCCGGCCCTTCTTTGGTCACATCCGGAGCGCCCTTCTTCAGTTCCGGAGGATCGGGGATGAAATCGCCGCGCAGGATCTGGATGCGGCCCTTGCTGCCGACGAAAATGGCGCCGAGTTGCTGGTGGTCTTTGATGATCTCCTGCTCGAGTTTCACCAGCGCGCCGTTGGCGTACCGCATGCTGACCTTGGACTGCGGTCCCGGCTCTTCGGGCCAGATTTCGACCGGCCCCGTGTGGTCGGTCCCGAGCGCCGCCTGCACCTGGTCAAGCGCGTGCGTGCCCCAACCCGACACTCCCCAGGATTGCCCGCCGCCGTCGTAGTCCCACCAGAGCGCCCAGCGGCGGTGCAACTGCTCATGGTAAGGACGCAACTCGGTCTGGTTGCACCACTGGTCCCAGTTCAGGCCTTCCGGCATCGGCTGCCCGGGTTGCGGCTGCCACCGCGCGGGTCCGATGAAGTTGCAGACGATCACCTTCTCGATCTTGCCGATCTTCCCTCTGCTCACCAGCTTGCTGGCGTAGATATTGATGGGCATGGAGCGCTGCTGAGTGCCGGTCTGGAGAACGCGCTTGTAGCGCCGGACGGCGTTCGTGAGGACGCGCCCTTCCCCGACCGTCAGCGTCAGAGGTTTTTCGGCGTATACGTCGAGGCCGGCCTGAAGCGCGTGGATACAAATCAGGACGCGGGCATGAGTGGTGGTCTCGACGAAAACCGCGTCGAGCTTCTCTTTTTCGAACATCTGGCGGTAGTCGTGGTACTTGCCCCACTTCTCGCCGTCGGGGTGTACCTTGGCGGCCTCCTCGCATCGCGGCAGCCAGCAATCGGCCACCGCGGTGATCCGCGCGTCGCCGAAATCCTCGCGCTGAATCAGGTACTTCGCCCTGCCGCCGAGGCCGATAAACCCAACCTGGATCCGATCGTTCGCGCCCAGCACCGTGGAACCCGCGATGTACGGAAAGGCGGCTCCCGCCGCCGAGTTCTTGAGAAAGTTGCGTCTGTTCATGAGTCTCCTTCGGCCAAACCAGACTTGGCGTGGGTATGTCTCCCACCCAGTCACTTCACCTCTTCCCGCCGCCCTCCAGCGATTGGAGCCGGATCTTCCGAATGCGCACCTCCATGCCCTCGAACTGCTTGCCGGCATGCACCTGGATACCGATGCTTCCAGTACCCAGGTAAGTCCGATCGCGGACTTGGACAATCTTGTGGCCGTTCTGCTCGATGACGATCTCCTCACCAACCGCTCGGATGCGCAGGCGGTTCCAGCCGTCCTTTATGACGGTCGCCGGATCGCGGTTTTCCGCGATGAACGCCTTCCCCATGCAGTACAATGAGCCGGAGAGTATACCGGGAACGCTCGGCTGATCCAGGAAATCCGCCTGGTAGCCGGTTTTTGGAGCGGCGCGCCGGAACCAGATACCGCTGTTGCCGGGCCAGTGCATGCTCCATTCGGCCTCGAGTTCGAAGTCCGCCCATTGCTGTTCGGTGAAGAGGTCGCCCGCCGCTCCGCCCGGGCCCTGACGTCCGAGTATGGCTCCATCCTGAACACTCCAGTCCGCCCTGCCTTCCGCTTTCCAGCCGTTCAGGCTGTTGCCGTCAAACAGAGAGATCCAAGCGGGGCCGGCCGCTTTGGCTCTATCCGCGATAGAGCCCGCCAGAACGATCGAAAATAAATCTCGCCTATGGAACTGTAGTCGCATCATTCACCATCCAGACCAGACCTGCCATCGCAGCTTTCGAACAATGGGCCCCCTCTGGCATCGCCGTCATGTGCCCGAAGTGTTCAGGAACTACATATCCCAGACTCCGATCCACTGTCAAGTCCTTTAATGACGGATGAACCGATTTTAATATGGGGGAATAAGGGTACACTCAGCGATGCTCCTCCCTATACTTCAGCACGCAGTGCCGGTAGTGGTCGGTGACATATATGTTTCCCTGCTTGTCGGTCGCCACCCCGAGGACGTAGTGTTGCGCGTCGTCCTTCGGCCCGTTGGTGAACCACGCGGCCTCGAAGCTCCCGGCCCGGCCGAAGCCTGTAAGGTGGACCCCATTGTCAAGACCATTTTTTGCCGGCAATAAGCTAAGGCCGGA
>JBBTDS010000366.1:0-6675 GCA_038060875.1 Acidobacteriota bacterium
CCTCGGCTGGGGTTCTTCGAACGTCAACGTCGCGGTCGCCGGCGGCCCGTCCGGCAAAGCCCGCGCCGAGATGCTGACGGGGCCCGCCTGGTAGGCGCGAGCCTGCACTTCGAGGCTCATTTGCTCCTCCGGCGGGATGGTGATGACCAACGCCCCGGTGGCCGGCCGGGTGTTCCTGCCCTCATAGAGCAGAACGCAGGGCGGCTGGCTGTCAATGCGCACCTCGGTTTCGGAAGGGCTCGAACGGTCCAGGGTGACAAAGAAGCCAATGCGGCTGGTCCCGTTGGCGGGCGCTGGCGCAGCCGCCTGGGTGACGATCTCCAGCTTTGGCCCAGCCTGCGCCCAGACCTGCCTAAGCAGCGAGGGGCCGGCCGCCTTCGACCGAGTGACCATCAACAGAACACTCCCCGGCTCCAGGCCTTTCGACTCAGCACGAATAAGCACACGCCCTGGTTTCACCGCCATGAATTCGACCGGAAGCTCTCCTTGCCCCGGCATCGCTTCAATGCCCGGCGGCAACTCGACCGCTCCGGCCGGCTCAGTGAGTTCCTGGCGCAGTTGGATGAAACGCCTGGCATCACTTGCGGCGGGCTGATACCTCCGGTCGAGAAACAACACTATCAGGCGGCCTCTTGTCCCGACCGGCACCGTGGCTCTTACTGCCTTCAAGGCCAGCCGCACCGGCCGGGGGGCGTAGGCCTGAGCGAATCCGGGAACGGCGGAGACAAGGCCGCCGAAAACGGCTGCGATGCGGAACCAAAGCCCGAGCGATCTTCCCTGGCGCCAACGGTTCATCGAGATTGCCCTCCGTCTGCGCAATTACGCCTAATTATACGGCAATCCGGGAAAATAGGGGAGAAAAACAGGCATCTTGGGACCACGCCTCGAGAAAAGCGTCGCCGGCGGCGGGGCGGGCGGCTCCGGCGGCAACCCAACGGCGGTGGCGCAGGTGTGTTTCTAAGCCTTTGAGCCGCCGCGGACCGGGCGGGCCGAGTATGCGCTGAGCACCGGGATCAGCGACTTCTTCTCCTCGCGCGCCGGCGCCTGGATGCGGGCGGCCAGCTCCTGGTTGAGCGACTGGATGAACTCCCCGATCTGGCGCTGCATCGCTTCCATCTTCTCGCGCATGTTGAGAATGATCTCGACCCCGGCCAGGTTGACGCCGAGGTCGCGCGTGAGCTTGAGGACGACCTCCAGCCGCTCCAGGTCCCCGTCGGTGTAAAGGCGGGTGTTGCCCTCGCTGCGGGAGGGCTTCAGCAGGCCCTCGCGCTCGTAGAGGCGCAGCGTCTGGGGATGGATCTGGTAGCGCTCGGCCACCGCCGAAATCATGTAGGCCGCTTTGAGCCGGGATTTCGCCATCGGCTACACCTCGGCCCAGAGGCCGGCGCGGGGATCCTCCGGGTTCAGTTGCGCCAGCTCGCGCAGGATCTCCCGGGTGCGCTCGTCGCGCGCCCGGGGCGGCTGGACGACCGCCTCGACGATCTGGTCGCCGCGGGTGTTCTTGCGCGAGTTGAAGACGCCCTTCTCGTGCATGCGGAACTTCTGGCCGCTCTGGGTGCCCGGCGGGATCTTCAGCAGCGAGCGGCCGTCGATGGTGGGCACCTCGATCTTGGCGCCGAGGGCCGCCTCGGTGACCGTGACCGGCACGCGGATGAGGATGTTGTCTCCCTCGCGCTGGAAGAAAGAGTGCGGCTCCACCCTGACGGTGATGTAGAGATCGCCGGCCGGGGCGCCCAGAGTGCCGGCGTTGCCTCGGCCGGCCACCCGGAGGCGGCTGCCGTTCTGCACGCCGGGCGGGATGCGCAACTCGACGGTGTCGGCGTGGGGCAGACGCCCCTCGCCGCCGCAGGACGGGCAGCCCGCGCGCAGCTTGCCGGCGCCGCGGCAGCGCGGGCAGGGGAGGTTGAAGCGCATGGCGCCGGCGGTCTGCGTCACCGTCCCGGCCCCGCGGCACTCGGAGCAAACGCCGGTCTGGCCGCCGGCGCTGCCGGCGCCGCGGCAGGCGGAGCAGGCCTCGTGCCGGTTGATGCTGAGGGTGACTTGGGCGCCGCGGATGGCCTGCCAGAAGTCCACGCTGAGCGCGTATTCCAGGTCGGAGCCCTTCTCGGGCGCGGCCTGGGCCGCCTGGGAGCCGCGGCCGAAGAACTGCTCGAAGACGTCGCGGAAGCCGCCGAAGCCGGTCGGGCGCCCTTGTTGCGGGCCGGCGCGGGCGAACAGGTCGGAGAAGTCAAAGCCCTCGAAGCCCATGCCGGGACCGCGGCCGGCCTGCGCACCGCCGGGGAACCCGCTCTCGGAGTAGAAGCCGACTTGGTCGTACATCTGGCGCTTCTTGGGGTCACTCAGGACGTCGTAGGCTTCCTGGACCCCCTTGAAGCGCTCCTCGGCGGCCTTGTCGCCCGGGTTAAGATCGGGATGGTGCTTGCGCGCCAGGCGGCGGTAGACCTTGCGGATCTCCTCCTGGCTGGCGTTGCGCCTCACTCCGAGGACCTCGTAATAGTCGCGGGTGGTGACAGCCATATGCTCGTGGCTCGTAGCTCGTGGCTTGTGGCTCGTAGCGGGTGGCCGGCGCGCGCGCCACAAGCTACAAGCTCACTTCTTCTCCTTGTCGTCCACGTCGACGAACTCGGCGTCCACGACATTCTCCTTCTTGGCTTCGGCCTCCGGGCTGGCGGACCCGTCGCCGCCAGGGCCGGGCGGCGGCTGGCCAGTGGCCTGATACATGGCCGCGGCCAGCTTGTGGCTGGCCTGGGTCAGCTTGTCGATGGCGGCGTTGATAAGGTCCGCACCGCCGCCGGCCATGGCCTTCTTGGTCTCCTCGATGGCCGCCTCGACCTCGCGGGCGTCGGCATCGCTGATCTTGCTGCGATGCTCGCGCAACATCTTCTCGGTGTTGTAGGCCATCGAGTCGGCGCGGTTCCGGGCCTCGACCTCCGCCTTGCGGCGGCGGTCCGCGGCGGTGTGCGATTCGGCGTCGCGGGCCATCTTCTCCACCTCTTCCTTGCTCAGTCCGGAAGAGGAAGTAATGGTGATCTGCTGCTCGTTGCTGGTGGCCTTGTCGCGCGCCTTCACGTTGAGGATGCCGTTGGCGTCGATGTCGAAAGTGACCTCGATCTGCGGCATGCCCCGCGGCGCCAGCGGCAGGTTGCCCAACTGGAAGACGCCGAGCAGGCGGTTGTCCATCGCCATCGGCCGCTCGCCCTGGTAAACCTTGACCTCCACCGAGGTCTGGTTGTCGGAAGCGGTGGAGAAGACCTCGCTCTTGCGGGTGGGGATGGTGGTGTTGCGCTGGATGAGCACGGTGTGGATGCCGCCCAAGGTCTCGATGCCGAGCGAGAGCGGGGTGACGTCCAGCAGCAGCACGTCCTTGACCTCGCCGCCGAGCACGCCGCCCTGGATGGCCGCGCCCACGGCCACCACCTCGTCGGGGTTGACGCCCTTGTGCGGCTCCTTGCCGAAGAAGTTGCGAACCAGTTCCACCATGCGCGGCGTGCGGGTGGCACCGCCCACCAGCACCACCTCGTCGATTTGCGAGGGTGTGATGGCGGCGTCGGTCAGCGCCTGCTTGCAGGGGCCGAAGCTGCGCTGGATGAGGTCCTCGACCATCTGCTCGTAGCGCGCCCGGGTGAGCTTCATCACCAGGTGCTTGGGGCCGCTGGCGTCGGCGGTGATGAACGGCAGGTTGATCTCGCTCTCCAGCAGGGTGGAGAGCTCGATCTTGGCCTTCTCGGCGGCTTCCTTGAGCCGTTGCAGGGCCATCTGGTCCCTGGCCAGATCGACGCCGTTCTCCTTCTTGAACTCGGCCACGATCCAGTCGATGACGCGCTGGTCCATGTTGTCGCCGCCGAGGTGGGTGTCGCCGTTGGTCGATTTCACCTCGACCACGCCCTCGCCGACTTCCAGGATCGAGATGTCGAAGGTGCCGCCGCCGAAGTCGTAGACGGCGATGGTCTCGTTCTTCTTCTTGTCCAGGCCGTAGGCCAGCGCGGCGGCGGTCGGCTCGTTGATGATCCGCATCACCTCCAGACCGGCGATTATGCCGGCGTCCTTGGTCGCCTGCCGCTGCGAGTCGTTGAAGTAGGCCGGCACGGTGATGACCGCCTTGGTGACCTTCTCGCCCAGGTAGGCTTCGGCCGCTTCCTTCAGCTTGGTCAGGATCCTCGCCGAGATCTCGGGCGGCGAGTTCAGCTTGCCCATGATCTGAACGCGCACGTCGTCGTTGGGCCCCGACACCACCCTGTAGGGCACCATCTTCATCTCCTCGTTGACTTCGTGGATGCGGCGCCCCATGAAACGCTTGATCGAATAGACGGTGTTCTCGGGGTTGGTGATGGCTTGCCGCTTGGCAACCTGGCCGACCAGTTGCTCGCCGGACTTGGCGAAGCCCACCACCGAGGGCGTGGTTCTGGCCCCCTCCTGGTTGGGGATGACCACCGCCTGGCCACCCTCCATGACCGCAACACAGGAGTTAGTCGTCCCCAAATCGATTCCAATGATCTTGCTCATCCGTCTCGGAGCCTCCAAAGGTCATAATCTAGGGCCTACAGCCCTTAGTTCAACTCCATTATTAAATTTTAGTGGGTTATTGTCAAGTCGGCACTATGCCTTAGGGTGTGCCTTGTCGTAGACGGCCATCAGATCGGTGAGCGACACCTGCGTGTACTTCTGGGTGGTGGAGAGTCGCGCATGGCCGAGCAGTTCCTGAATGGCCCGCAAGTCGGCGCCGCTGGAGAGCAGGTGGGTGGCGAAGGCGTGGCGGAAGCTGTGCGGGTGGAGCGACGGGTCGCCGGCCAGCAGGGTGGCGTAGAGCTTGACGATGCGCCGCATGCCGCGGTCGGTGAGCCGCCCGCCGAACCGGTTGACGAACACGGCCCGCTCGCCGGGCCGCGCCGCCCGCACCGTGAGGTAGCTTTCCAGCGCCGCCGCCGCCTTTGAGCCGTACGGCACCTGGCGCTCTTTCTTCCCCTTGCCGCGCACGCGCAGCCAGCGCTCGCGGCGGTCGAGGTCGTCGAGACTGAGCGCGGCCAGCTCGCTCACGCGGACGCCGCAGCCGTACAGCAGCTCGAAGAGGGCCAGGTCGCGCGCCGGGAAGGGCTGCTCGAGCTTGCCGGCGGCGACCGCATCGACGAGGCTGTTGGCCTGCTCGGGGCTCATCACGCGCGGCAGGGTCTTCGGCGCCTTGGGTGTGCGGACCAGGCGCGGCGCGTTGGCCTCGACCAGGCCCTGGCGGACCAGGAAGCGGAAGAAGGACCGCAGCGCGGCCAGCTTGCGGCGGAGCGTGACCGGGCTGAGCCGCTGCCGGTAGAGATCGCCGAGCCATTCGCGGATGGCCAGCGGGTCGAGCTGGCGCGGCGCGGGCGGCTCGAGGTCCGGCGGTGAGAAGTAGCCGAGGAACTGGCGCAGGTCGGCGCCATAGGCGCGGAGCGTGTGCGCCGAGACGTTCTCGCGCTTCAGTTCTTCCAGGAAGAGCCGGATTTGTGTCTCAAGTTCCGGCATCGGCTGAGAGGTAACGGGTCAGCGCGTCCAGCGCCCGGCGGCAGATCTCGGCGTGGCGGGCGGGGCGGTCGCGGCGCAGCCGCCGCCGCGTCTCGTCCTCCAGCGGCGGCAGCAGGTCGAAGGTGATGTTGGCCGGCTGGTAGCCTTCCGGGTCGGCGCCGGAGATGTAATGGCACAGCGAGCCTAGCGCGGTCTGGCGCGGCAGCGGGCGCGGCTCGATCCCGCGCGCCAGCGCGGCCGCGTGGCGGCCGGCCATCAATCCGGTGGCCATCGCTTCCAGGTAACCCTCCACGCCGGAAATCTGCCCTGCAAACAGGATGGCCGGATTTTGTTTCAATTGCAAGCGCTCATTCACCAGCGCCGGCGCATTGATGTAAGTGTTGCGGTGGATCTGGCCGAAGCGCAGGAACTCGGCGTTTTCCAGGCCGGGGATGAGCCGCAGCACCCGCGCCTGCTCGCCGAAGCGCAGGTGGTTCTGGAAGCCGACCAGGTTATAGCTGTCCGCCCGGAGGTTCTCCTGGCGCAGTTGCGCGACCGCGTAAGGGCGGCGCCCGGTGCGCGGATCGACGAGGCCGGCCGGCTTCAACGGGCCGAAGCGCGGCGTGTCGCGGCCGCGGCGGGCCAGCTCCTCGATGGGCAGGCAGGCCTCGAAATAGGGGGTGTGGTCCTCGGGGATGTGCGCCGGGACGCCGGCGGCGCCGATGAGCGCATCGACGAAGCGGTCGTACTGGTCCTTGTCGAAGGGGCAGTTGAGGTAGTCGGCGCTCGCGTCGAGCGACTTCCCGTAGCGGGAGGCGCGGAAGGCGACCGAGCAGTCGATGGAGCCGGCGTCAACGATCGGGCTGATGGCGTCGTAGAAGAAGAGCCGCCCGGCGCCGGTGAGGCGGGCGATGTCTTCGGCCAGCGCGTCGCTGGTCAGCGGGCCGGTGGCGACGATGACGATGCCGTCGCGGGGGATGGCAACGATCTCCTCGCGCCGCACCTCGACGCCGGGCAGGGCGGCGACGGCGGCGGTGACCTTCGCGGAGAACACATCCCGATCCACCGTGAGCGCGTGGCCGCCCGGGACGCGGGACTCGGCGGCCAGCCGCAGCAACAGCGAATCGAGCCGCCGCAGCTCCTGTTTGAGCAGCCAGGGCGCGGCATTTGGCTGCTCGGTCTTGAGCGAGTTGGAGCAGACCA
>JBBTDS010000367.1:0-2129 GCA_038060875.1 Acidobacteriota bacterium
CCCTACGATAACCGAAACCTGCGGATTTGTCCAGCCCCGCCGCTAATCAATTACGTTCGCGGTATCGGTGAAAGCATCGTGATTCCGAGGGAGGTGGAGTGAGAGTGCTGCCAAGAGAAGCAATCTCTGGACGCTCACCTCATCACCATGGCGGTGCAGCAAGGGCGAATCACCGTCCAGCGCGTGGCTGAGAGAAAGCTCTATGAGAAGCTGCGCCGCGATTTCTCCCTTGGCAGTGGTGAAGCGGAGGCACTCGCGCTGGCGAGCTCGGCTGGGGCAAACTCGCTGGCTACCGACGACAAGACGGCGATCAACGCCTGCAAATTGTTGCGGATCCCTTACACCAGCGCGATCGCCATCCTGATCAGGATGGATGAGAAGGGCCTGATGAGCAGCAAGGGTGACTATGACTTCCTGAGGCGGCTGGCCCGGGAAGAGCGAGCCGGTCTCTCCAAGGCGGTGAGAGAGGTCGTCTACAGGGGTCGTATCATGCTGGCCATTGAGCGGTACAAGAACGGGGAAGCTTCGCTCGGCCGGGCAGCAGAGATGGCAGGCCTCTCCGTGGGGCAGATGATGGCAGTGCTAGCCCGGTACGGCGTCAAGAGCAATCTGGAAAGGGAAGATTATCTCCAAGGACTTGAGAATCTCAAAAGAGCCTGGTGACCCTCCCCGCCAGTTCCTCGTACGCCATGTTACCCGGATGGTAAAGGCGCACCGAGCCGCGGCCGTCGATCAGCACCAGTGTCGGCGTGGTGCTGGCGCCGTAACTTTTGAAGTTCTCCTCGCTCACGGGGGCGGGCATGTCGGGTAGCTCGGCGTAATGAGTGCGGCGGACCTCGTCGATGTATTTCAGCTCCTCGGCGGGTGGCGCTTCCTGCCCGCGGGCCACGTAGCCGTAGCGCTGCGTGGGACCAATCACCAGCAGCGCGGGGTAAGCCGCCTTCAGTTTCGCCAGCACGGGCGCTTGCCGCTTGCAGTCGCCGCACCAGTGCGCCCAGAAGAACAGCAGCACCGGCCGGCCCTTCCATTCGTCCTGCGGCGGCGGCTTCGGCCCCAGCCACTCGCGCGCGTCGAGCGACGGCGCCGGCTTGCCCTCCAGGCTCAGCAGGTTGATGTTCTTCTGAATGCGCGTCCGGATCGAGGTGTCCCACCAGGCCTTGACTTCCTGCTGGAGGAAGCTGACCGCCTCGCCGCGCTCGCCGCGAGCGGCCATCGCCTGCGCCTGCACTTCGATCGAGGCGCCCAGCGCGATCGGCAGGCGCCGCTCGGCATCGAGCTTGCGCGATTTGAGCTGCTCCAGCGCCAGCTTGCGCGTCTCGGAGGCGTAGGCTTCGGCCCGATCAAGCTGTTTGGCGGCCAGCGCGCCCCGGCCCAGCCACGAAAGGGCTTCCAGCATCTCGGCCGTCACGCCCTGCTGCGCGCGGTAAGCCGCAATCAGCCTGTCGCCGCCGGCGAAATCGCCCTTCGCAATGGCGGCGCGGACGTCCTGAATGACCCCGGCCTCCACCGCGCACGGAATCAGCAACGCCCACAGAAGTAGTCGGCGCATTTGTACTCAGGATAACAGCAGCCCGCCATCAACCACGATGACCTGGCCGGTCAGATACGACGAGCGGTCGCTCGCCAGCATCACGGCGATTTCGGCGACCTCCTCGGGCTGCCCCACGCGGGCGATCGGCTGCCGGTCCATGTGCCACGCTAGCCGCCTGGCGTCCTTCCAGAAGTGCTCGCTGAAGCGCGTCTCGATCAGCCCCGGCGCGATCGCGTTTACGCGCACGCCCTTCGGCCCCAGCTCCAGCGCGCACGAGCGCGTCAGCATGATGAGCGCGGCCTTGGTCATGCTGTAGAGCACGCTTTCGAACTGCGGCCGTAGGCCGGCAACCGAGGAGACGTTGATGATGGAGCCGCTCGCGCGCTCGCACATCCCCGGCGCCACCAGCCGCGTGAGCCGGAAGGCGCTCTTCAGGTTCACCTCGACCATCTTGTCGAACTGGCCGTCGTCGGCCTCCAGGCACGGCCCCTGCTGGATGTTGGTGGCCGCGTTGTTCACCAGCACGTCGATGTGACCGAACCGCGCCAGCGCGGTCTCCACCAGCCGCGCCAGCTCTTCGGCCCGGCCGACATGGCAG
>JBBTDS010000368.1:0-2508 GCA_038060875.1 Acidobacteriota bacterium
GCGGCATACACCGCACCATGTACCAGGGCCGGCTGTGGACGATGCGGCAGTTCGCCGGCTTCGGCGCCCCGGAGGAGACCAACCGGCGCTACCAGTACCTGCTGGAGCAGGGACAGACGGGCCTGTCGGTCGCCTTCGACCTGCCCACGCTGATGGGCTACGACGCCGATCACCCCGCTTCACTGGGCGAGGTCGGCAAGTGCGGGGTGGCGGTTTCCTCCCTCGAAGACATGGAGACCGTCTTCCGGGGCATTCCGCTGGCCGAGGTGACCGTCTCGATGACCATCAACTCGCCGGCGGCGGTCCTTTGGGCCATGTACCTGGCGGTGGCCGAACAGCAGGGCGCCGATTGGACGCGCCTGTCCGGCACCTTGCAGAACGACATCCTGAAGGAGTACATCGCGCAGAAGGAGTACATCTTTCCGCCGCGCCCCTCGATGCGGCTGGTGACCGACACCATCGAGTTCGGCGCGCGGCGCGTGCCGCGGTTCAACCCCATCTCTATCAGCGGCTACCACATCCGCGAGGCGGGCTCGACGGCGGTGCAGGAGCTGGCCTTTACCCTGCGCGACGGCATCGAGTACGTGGAGTGGGCGCTGGAGCGCGGCCTGCCGCTGGACGCCTTCGCGCCGCGGCTGAGCTTCTTCTTCAACGCGCACAACGATTTCTTCGAGGAGATCGCCAAGTACCGGGCCGCGCGGCGGATGTGGGCCTGCATCATGCGCGACCGCTTCGGCGCCGGCGACGAGCGCAGCATGAAGCTGCGCTTCCACGCCCAGACGGCCGGTTGCTCGCTCACCTGGCAGCAGCCTTACAACAACGTGGTGCGCACCGCGCTCCAGGCGCTGGCGGCCGTGCTGGGCGGCTGCCAGTCGCTGCACACCAACTCGCTGGACGAAGCCTACGCGCTGCCCAGCGAGCACGCGGTGACGCTGGCGCTGCGCACCCAGCAGGTGATCGCCTGCGAGAGCGGCGTCACCGCCGCCCCGGACCCGTTCGGCGGCAGCCAGTACCTGGAGACGCTGACCGACCGGGTGGAGGAGGCCGCCCAGGACTACATCCGGCGCATCGACGAGATGGGCGGCATGATCGCCGCCATCGAGGAGGGCTTCCCCCAGCGCGAGATCGCCCGCGCCAGCTACGAGTACCAGCGCGCGGTCGAATCGGGTGATCGCATCATTGTGGGCGTCAACCGCTTCCAGGAGCGGGAGGAACCGCCGATCGAAACGCTCCGGATCGACCAGGCGGCCGAGCGGCGGCAGGTGGAGAAGCTGGCCGCGCTGCGGAAGCGCCGCGGCCAGGAGCGTGTGCGGGCGGCGCTGGAGGCCCTGCGGCGGGCGGCCGAAGGCGGCCAGAACACCATGCCCTGCCTGCTGGAGGCGGTGCGCGCCTACGCCACCCTGGGGGAGATCTGCGACGCCTTGCGCGACGTTTTCGGTTCCTACCGGGAAAAGAGTATCCTATAGGTAGGTGGGATAGGCCTCCTGGCCTGTCTCTCCGGTTTGAAATGGACGAGCGGATCCGGGTGCTGATCGCCAAGCCCGGTCTTGACGGTCATGACCGCGGCGCCAAGGTTATTGCCCGCGCGCTGCGCGATGCCGGTATGGAGGTGATCTACACCGGCTTGCGGCAGACGCCGGAGATGATCGTGGAGGCGGCGCTCGAGGAAGACGTCCGGGTGATCGGCCTGTCGATTCTTTCGGGCGCCCATAACGCCATCGTGCCGCGGGTGATGGAACTGCTCCGTGAGCGGGGGATGGATGACGTGACCGTGGTGGTCGGCGGCATCATCCCCGACGACGACGCGGCCGCGTTGAAGCGGCTCGGCGTGGCGGAGGTTTTCCAGCCCGGGGCGTCGCTGGAGGAGATCGTCCGGCTCATTCGCACATCGGTAAAGCCGCTGGCAGCCTGACGGCCGAGGAGCGGCCACTGCCGGGCGGCGGGAGTCATAACGAGATGCAAGAGAAACTGAAAATCGCGGTGTTCGTCGATTACGACAACATCGAGATCGGCGTGAAAACAACTTTGAAGGGCGAGTTCAACGTGTCGCTGGTGCTGGACTCCTTGAAGGAGCGCGGCGACGTGGTGGCCAAGTTCGCCTACGCGGACTGGGGCCGCCAGGAAGGGGCCAAGCGCCAGATGGCCGAGAACGCGGTGCAGATGGTGCAGCGGGTGATCTCGCCGCGCGGCGACAAGAACGGGGCCGACATCAACCTGGCCCTGGACGCGCTGGAGCTGGCCTTCACCCACGACCACATCAACGCCTACGCCATCGTCAGCGGCGACAGCGATTTCATCCCGCTGGTGAACAAGCTCAAGGTCTATGGCAAGACGGTGTTCGTGGTCGGCGGCAAGGCCTTCACCAGCACCATCCTCCAGAAGAACTGCCACGAGTTCATCAGCTTCGAATCGCTGCTGGACGTCGAGCCGCCCAGGGAGATCAGAGAAACCAGGGAGAGCAGGGAGACCAGGGAGAGCAGGGAGCCCCCCAGGGAGAGCAGGGAGCCC
>JBBTDS010000368.1:2608-6872 GCA_038060875.1 Acidobacteriota bacterium
GAGCCCCCCAGGGACAGCAGGGATCCCAGGGACAGGGTGCATCCGCCCAGGGGGCCGCGCCAGCGGCCGGCGCCACTCGACTTGGCCCAGTCGATGCCGCTCATCGAGCGGGCGCTGACGGCGCTGGAGCGGCGGGGGGCCAGGCCGCAGCTCGGCCTGCTGAAGTCCACCATGCTCCAGCTCAATCCCGCTTTCAGCGAGAGGGCTTACGGGGCCAACTCCTTCACCGATTTCGTGGAGAAGCTGAGGGCGGCCGATTACGTGAACGTCAGCGGGGCCGAGGGCCGGTACTTCATCGAGCGTAAGGAGGCGGTCCAGCCGGAGAAGCCGGCCCTCAAGCCGGAAGAGGCCCTGCCGCTGCTGCGCGACGTGCTGGAGACGCATCGCATCGAGCTCGACGCCGGGGCGCTGGCCGAGGACCTGGCCGCCTGGGTGCGCGAGGAGAACCCGGCATTCGACTGCCAGCGGTACGGCTTCCAGGAATTCGCCGAGCTACTCAACTTCGCCCAGGACAAGCTGGTGGTGCGCATCGTGCCCGACGAGGAGAAGGGCCTGCTGGTGTACCTGGGGGCCGAGTTCTATCCGCCGGCGCTGTCGGAGGGGGAGGCGGCGGCCGCGGTCGCGGCCGCGCCGCAGTTGCAATTCGCCGAGGCGGTGGCCGGCGCCAAGCCGGCGCGCAGGGCCCGCAAGCCGCGGGTCAAGACCGCCGCCGAAGGGCAGCCCAAGAGGTCCCGCGCCCCCCGGACCCCGCGGAGGAAGCCACCCGCACCGGTGGAGTAGGGGCGGGGCATGCCTCGCCCCTACTGTTGCATCATGGAGGGATGATCGACCGCATCACCCCTCCAGGCGTGCCCGCGCCGCGCGGGCCTTACTCGCACGCCGTCCGCGCCGGCGATTTCGTCTTTGTGTCGGGCCAGGGGCCGATTGATCCCGAGACCAACCTGTTTTGCTTCGGCGACATCCGCGAGCAGACGCGCCTGGTGCTCGGCAACATCAAGCGGATCCTCGAAGGCTGCGGCGCCTCGCTGGCCGACGTGGTCAAGTGCTCCGTCTTTCTCTACGACGGCCGCGACTTCGCCGCCATGAACGAGGTCTACGCCGAGTTCTTCGGCAACCACAAGCCGGCCCGCACGACGGTGGAGGCGAAGTTCGTCGTGCCGGAGATGAAGGTCGAGATCGACTGCGTGGCCTGCCGGCCGGCGCCCTCGCCGCTTCGATGAGAGCCGTGGTCATCGTTTCCTGCCGCTTCGAGTGGCAGGCGACGTTGCGGCTGTTTCCTGACGCCGTCGTGGCATCGTCCCCGCTGGGCGACTGGTTCACCTCCGCTCTGGCCGTCGATGGGCGCGACACGAGTGTGGTCTTCTTTCAGGGCGGGTGGGGCAAGATCAGCGCCGCCGCGTCGGCTCAATACGTCATCGACCGCTGGGCGCCTGCCATCCTTGTCAATCTCGGAACCTGCGGCGGTTTCGCGGGCGAGATCGAGCGCGGTGAGATCCTGCTGGTGGAGCGGGCCGTCGTCTACGACATCGTCGAGCAGATGACCGACCCCGAGGCGGCGATCGCCCACTACGCCACCGATCTGGACCTCGCCTGGCTCGGCGGCGAGTTGCCCCAACCCGTCCGCCGCAGCCTGATTGTCTCGGCGGACCGCGATCTGATCGCCGATGAGATACCGCGGCTCAAAGCTAGATTCGGCGCCGTGGCCGGCGATTGGGAGTCCGGCTCGATTGCCTGGGTGGCGGCGCGGAACGGCGTCCGGTGCCTGATCCTCCGCGGCGTGAGCGACCTGGTCGGACCCGGCGGCGGCGAGGCTTACCAGGGCAACCTGGGCGTCTATGTGGACGGCGCGGCCGCGGTCATGAAGAACCTGATCCAGCACCTGCCGGCGTGGCTCAGCGTCGCGTCGCGAGGGCGGTGAGCGAGGTGAAACCGGGAAACCGAAACCGGAAACCGGAAACCGGGGACAGCCTGCATGTTCCCCGGTTTGATCGCGCTGCTCACCCCAAACCGGCGCCGGTAACCCGGGGACGCTTCCGTCTGTCCCCGGGTTCCCGGTTTGTGGCGCACGCGCCTGAGATATTATGTCCCCATGCCTGTCCTCCGGCTGACGGTTTCGGCGGCCGGCGGGACTGCGTACCGCGTCGAGATCGCGCTCGAAGAAGGCGGCCTGCCGCGGCAGACAGCGGTTTCCACTTTCTCGTTCGCGCTCACGGACCAGCAGCAGGAGGACCTGCGCTGGTACCTGGAGGATTTCCTGGTCTACCCGCTGGAGCCTGCTCCCGCCATCGCGCGGCGGATCGAAGCCGACATGGCGCGCATCGGGGTGACGCTGTTCGAGTCCATCTTCGGGGACGGCGATGCGAGGGACCTTTGGACTGCCGCGCGGCCGCGGCTGGGCGAGACTCGGGTCGAAGTCTCGACCGGCGTCAACGAGGCGACGGCGATCCCGTGGGAGCTGATGCGCGATCCGAAGACGGACGCGGTGCTGGCGTTGCAGGCCCGCTCGTTCGTGCGCTCCTATTCGCAGCCGGCGCAGCCGCCGGTGCTCCCGAAATCTCAGGAAGGCCCGGTGCGGATTCTGCTCGTGATCTGCCGCCCGGGCGGGGCCAAGGACGTACCCTTCCGGTCTGTCGCCAGCCGGCTGATCAAAGGGCTGAATCAAGCCGCCCGCCAGAGTTTTGAGCTTGAGGTCCTGCGCCCGCCGGCCTTTGAGCAGTTGGGGCGGAAGTTGCGGGCCGCTGCCGCCCGGGGCGAGCCGTACCACGTGTTGCACTTTGACGGGCATGGCGCGTGGTGCGATGCGAGCGGGTTGGACCCCGCGCTGCTGGTCGCGCCGGCCCGCACGGGTGAGCATGGCTATCTCTCGTTCGAGAACGCAGCCTTCGAGGAGAACGAGCAACTGGTGGACGGGCCGGCCTTGGGGCGGCTTATGGCGGAAACCGCGACCCCGGTGCTCATTCTGAACGCGTGCAGGTCAGCGCACGCTGAGCCGCCTCCGGCCCCTGCTGGGGGCGGCTCAAACCCTCACGCCGACGTGCGCGCCTTCGGCTCGGTGGCGCAGGAGGTGATGGACGCGGGCGCCGTCGGCGTTGTGGCCATGCGCTACAACGTCTTTGTCGATACGGCGGCCCAGTTCGCCGGCGAGCTTTACGCGAACCTCGCCGCCGGACATTCGCTGGGCGAGGCGGTCAGCCTCGGGCGCAAGCAACTGGCCGGCCAACCCCTGCGGCAGATCGCCTTCGACGCGCGACCTTTGCAGGACTGGATGGTGCCGGTGGTCTACGAAGCCGCGCCGGTCGCGCTCTTTCCGCCTACGGAGCGGGCGGAGAAGCTGACCATCACCCTCGGCGCTGGGGACGCGCCCGGCCTGGACGCCGCTTTGCCCGCCCGCCCGGATGCCGGGTTCTACGGCCGCGACGAGACGCTCCTCGCCCTCGACCGCGCCTTCGATACGCAATCCGTCGTGCTGCTTCATGCTTACGCCGGCAGCGGCAAGACGGCCACGGCGGGCGAGTTCGCACGTTGGTACTGGCTGACGGGCGGCGTCAAAGACCAGGTGCTGTTCACCTCTTTCCAACACCACACGCCGCTCGCGCGAGTGCTGGACCAGATCGGGCAACGATTCGGCCAGCGGCTGGAACGGGCGGGCGTTCACTGGCTGGCATTGCCCGAGGCGCAGAGGCGCGACGTGGCGCTTCAGGTGTTGCAGCAGGCGCCGGTGCTGTGGATCTGGGACAACGTGGAGCCGGTGGCCGGCTTCCCGCGGGGCGCGCCCTCGGCCTGGAGCGAGGCCGAGCAGAAAGAGCTCGCGGATTTCCTGCGCGCGGCCGGGGAGACGAAGGCGAAGTTCCTGCTCACCTCGCGGCGCGACGAGCGGGACTGGCTCAAAGGGTTCCCCTTTCCGGTGAAGCTGCCTCCCATGCCCATGCAGGAGATGATCGAGCTGACCCGGGCGCTGGCCGAGAAGCGCGGGCGGCGGTTTACCGATGTCGAAGACTGGCGCCCGCTGCTCCGCTTCACGCAGGGTAACCCGCTGACCATCACCGTGCTGGCCGGGCAGGCGCTGCGGGACGGAATCCGGACGAAGGAGCAGGTCGAAGCCTTCGTCGAGCGCCTGCGCGCGGGCGAGGCGGTCTTTGAAGATGAGGTAAGCGAAGGCCGGACGCGCTCGCTCGGCGCCTCCCTGAGCTACGGCTTCGACCACGCTTTCACCGATGCGGAGCGCAAGCGACTGGCGCTGCTCCACCTGTTCCAGGGCTTCGTG
>JBBTDS010000369.1:0-7377 GCA_038060875.1 Acidobacteriota bacterium
TGAGCTTCCACCGCGGTGACATCCTTCTGGTGCTCTTCCCTGACTCGAATCTGCGGACGGCCAAGCGGCGGCCGGTCGTGGTGGTCCAGACCGACAACCTGGCCACGGTGCTGGACTCCGAGATCGACCGCGTTATCGGGGCCGTGGGAGACATGACGCCTGTGGACCAGGCGCTGCGGACCACACTGGGGCTGTGATCGCGGAGCGGGAGGGAAACACCTGACGGCGGCGCCGCTGGGTCCTGACGATTCCGATTGCCCTCCCCCCGCCATTTCCCCCGCCCTCCCGCTAATTTTCTCCCGCCCCATCAACAGGTTACCGCCCGCCTCACTGCCGCAACCACCACGCCCCATTGCAAAAGGTTCCTTCGGCTGGCGGGGTAGAAACGGCGGGGTGTGGAGGATGGGGCGGACCGCCAGCCGAGGGAACCGCGCGGTGAACTAAACCGCAGAGTGCTGGATGGCTATGGGGATTGTATGGGGCCAGTGGCCGCAGCGGCGCAGTCTGTGAGTGGGATGGAGCCAGCCAGAACAGCAGGAGCGATCCGTTCGCGCCCGGTAGAGCCCAACCGGCAGGAGGCTTGGCGGGGCGTCCGGCATTCTCGGGACCGCGGTTTGGCTGGGACGGGCCCTTACGGACACACGCATCGGGCGCCCTGCCGGGATGGCAGCGCCTCGGGGAAGCGGCGTTGGCCGTCGCGCTCTCATGAGGAGTCCGGCGGCCGGGCCGGCCAGCGATAGGCGAGCAGGATGCGTCGGTGAAGCGGAGCGCCACATTGCGGGCAGATTCGATTGGATTCCCCGGTGAGCGCCTCCAGCAGGTCGCGGGAGGCGGCCGGCTGGGGGAGCAGATCGGTCAGAGGCGTACTCAGCAGTTGCCGGCACAAGGCCAGCTTGTGGCGGCGGTGGCGGTTGGCCAGCAGGCCGCAGTGGCGGATGCGCTGGAAACCGGGCGGCAGCGTGTGGAGCAGGAAGCGCCGGATGAATTCCTCGGCCGGGATGGTCATGAGTTTGGGCTGGTCGTGACGGCGATAGTCTTTCCAGCGGAACGAGACTTGGCCGTCTTCCAGCGCCACCAGCCGCTGGTTGGAGATAGCCACCCGATGGGTGTAGCGTCCCAGGTACTCCAGCACCTGGTGGGGGCCGCCGAACGGGGGCTTGGCATACACCACCCATTCGGCTTGGCGGACTGGGGCCAGGTAGGAAGCGAATGCCGCCGGGTCGCGCAACGGCTCCAACTCGCCGAAGAACTGGAGCCGCCCCTGGTGAAAGGCCTTTTCCAGAGCTTCCAGAAACAGGCGGCGGAACAGGCGGGAGAGCACCCGCACCGGGAGGAAGAAGCCCGGCCGGCAGGCGATCCAGCGCTGGTGGTCGTCGGACAAGCCGCCGCCAGGGACCACGCAATGGAGATGGGGGTGATAGAGCAGATTCTGGCCCCAGGTGTGCAGGATGGCGAAGAAACCGATCTCGGCGCCCAGGTGTTTGGGGTCGGCGGCGATGGTGAGCAGAGTCTGGGAGGCGGTGCGGAACAGGAGGTGGTAGACGGTTTCCTTGTTGTGGAAGGCGATGGCGGCCACCGGTTCGGGGAGGGTAAAGACCACGTGGAAGTATTCGACCGGCAGTAGCTCGGCTTTGCGGTCCGCCAGCCATTGCGCTCGCGCCAGCGACTGGCACTTAGGACAATGCCGGTTGCGGCAGGAGTTATAGCTGATGCGTGTGAAGTCGCAGTGGCCGCATTCCTCGACGTGGCCACCCAGAACCGAGGTGCGGCAGGCCTCGATGGCGCGCATGACGCGCAGTGGCTGCCGCACCAGCCGGTGCTTGCGGCGAAAGGCTGAGCCGTGGCGTCGAAAAATGTCGGCCACCTCCAGCGGTGGCCGTGCCATGGCCGAGAATCAGCGCTGCGGTTGCCGCTCTCGCGCCGCGCGGGTGCGCAGATCGAGCCGGTCCAGCGGGCTGAGCGTATGGCTGACCAGTTGGGTGGAAACCTTGGTGTACTGCGCGGTGGTGTCGATCCGGCTGTGACCGAGCAGCACCTGAATGACGCGGATATCGGTGCCGTTCTCCAGCAGGTGGGTGGCGAAGCTGTGGCGGAGCGTGTGGACGGTAATGCGTTTGGAGAAGCCCGCGCGCAGGGCGGCTTCGCGGCAGGCCACCTGCAAGGACGAGGGGTTCAGATGGCGGCCGGTGCGCCAACTGGGGAACAGCCAGTGCTCCGGGCGGGCGGCGCGGTACCACCCCCGCAGCACCTCCAACAGGCGCGGTGAAAGCATCACGTACCGGTCTTTGCGGCCCTTGCCCTGCTCCACGCGGATGAGCATCCGTTGGGAGTCGATATCGGACACCTTCAGGGCCACCGCTTCACCCACTCGCAGGCCGGCGCCATAGCAGGTCATCAGCGCCGCCCGGTAGCGCAGGCTGGGCACGTAGTCGAAAAACTGGACTACTTCCTCGTGGCTGAGTACGACCGGGAGTTTGTACGGCCGGCGCGCCCGCGGGAAATGCTCGTCGCTCCAGGGCATTTCCAGCGTGACCGTGTAGAGGAACTTGATGGCCGAGACCGACTGGTTGACGGCCTCGGCGGAATAGTGCAGGTCGTTGAGCAGATGCAGATGGAACTGGCGGATGTCCTCCAGATCCAGTTGCTCCGGGCTCCTGCCGTAGTACTTGGCAAAACGGGCCACGTGCAGGATATAGTTGCGTTGAGTGGCCGGCGCGAGATTGCGCAACTGCATGTCGTCAATCATGCGCTGACGAAGCGGTGTCATGCGAAGGCTCCTTGATCTTGGATTGGTCGTTTAGAGGAAACAACCTGATCCAGTGTTTCAAGGAGCCTCGCCCCAAGCCAAGCGGCTCGCCAACGGCCGGTCGCAGACGATTACGGCGCAGCGGTTTAGTTGTGTGCTGGGCATGCTCAGCAGCTTGGGGGTGAAAGTCCCCCGCCCAACCTGATGGAGGTGAAGGGCTAGTGAGAACGCAAGGGCTATCGCCGCGAGGCGGGGTCTGAAGGAAGCGTATAGCAAACGTGCGAGTCGATGGACAAAAACCGGGTACAAGGCGCCAGCGCCGGACGAGCGGGCAACTTACCGCGAAGTCCATATCCATCAAGGGTGCGAAGCGTAGATCCGGCGGCTGTGCACGGAAGGCGGCTGAGCTTACCCCAGGAGATCTGCTCTGTGTCGCCTCGGCGACTGAGGCTGTCGAGAGGCAGCCTGACCGCAGGGTAGAGGTCAGCATAGGGCGTAGTAGGCCATGACGTCGGCAAGGCTAGTGAGGCACTCCGAATGCCGAAAGGCGGAGCAATGGATAGGCCAAGCCGGGAACGATGGCCGAAGGCCCGAACGAGAAGGAGAGGCCAGTAGGCCATGAGTCTCAAGGACGACAAGCAGCAGAACACCCAGATTGAACTGGACTTCTCTTCTGCGCTGACGGGTGAAGCCCGAGAGGCGGGAAGGGAAGGGCCTGAGCCGTCCGGGGCGACGAACGGAACCGAAAACCCAGCCAGCACGAATCGATTGATGGAGGAAGTATGTGAGCGAGAAAACCTGAAGGCAGCATTGCGGCAGGTGAAGGCCAATAAAGGTAGTCCGGGCGTCGATGGGATGACCGTCGGCGGAATCAAGGATTACCTGAAGCAGCACTGGCCAGCCATCCGGGAACAACTACTGAACGGGACTTACGAGCCGAAACCGGTGCGACGGGTGGAAATCCCCAAGCCGGACGGAGGGGTGCGAAAGCTTGGCATCCCGACGGTGTTGGATCGATTCATCCAGCAGGCGGTGATGCAGGTTCTGCAGAGGCGGTGGGACCGGACGTTTTCCGATCACAGCTACGGGTTCCGGCCGGGACGGTCGGCTCATCAAGCGGTGGCACAGGCGCAGCAGTACATCGCCGAAGGTCACGGCTGGTGCGTGGATCTTGATTTGGAGAAATTCTTCGATCGAGTCAATCACGACAAACTGATGGGTCAGATCGCCAAACGGGTCGAGGACAAGCGGCTGCTGAAACTCGTCCGGGCATTCTTGAATGCCGGGGTGATGGAGAACGGGTTGGTTAGCCCGAGCGTGGAAGGGACTCCGCAAGGAGGTCCACTTTCGCCACTGCTCAGCAACCTCGTGCTCGACGAACTCGACCGGGAGTTGGAGCGCCGGGGTCATCGCTTCGTTCGATATGCGGATGACAGTAACATCTACGTTCGCAGCGAGCGGGCGGGGCAACGGGTGATGGAGAGCATAACGCAATTCATCATGCAAAAGCTCAAGCTCAAGGTAAACGAGGCGAAGAGTGCGGTGGCGCGACCGCAGGAGCGGAAGTTTCTCGGATTCAGCTTTACGGCTGGTCCGGAGGGCAAGCGTGTCATTGCGCCAAAGGCCTTGGATCGGTTTAAGGAGCGAATCCGGGAGATCACGCGACGGGCAAAAGGCGTCAGCATGGAGACGACGATGGAGGAACTGGCACCGTATATGCGGGGCTGGCGAGGCTATTTCGGATTCTGCGAAACGCCCGAGGTGCTGATCGGCTTGACCCGCTGGGTCCGGTTGCGACTCAGGGCGGCTTTGTGGCGGCAGTGGAAAACACCGCGTCGTCGCCGAGCAGCGCTACTGGAACTGGGGGTGCGAGAGCCGCTGGCTAGCAACACCGCTGGCAGCGGTCGAGGCCCCTGGTATCTCGCCCGGGCCAAGGCCCTCTCTGTAGGGCTTTCCAATGCCTACTTCAAATCGCTTGGGCTTCCGTCATTATTCGAGGAATGTTAGCGTAACCGTCTCGAACCGCCGTGTACGGACCCGTATGCACGGTGGTGTGGCAGGGGTCGGCGGGTGACCGCCGCCCCTATGCCGATCACCTTACAATACAGCCGGCGCACCTGCACCAGAACTGTCATGCCATCGGAAAAACAAATCCAAGCCAATCAACGCAATGCCCGGCGCTCTACCGGGCCCAAGACCCCGGAGCGCAAGACCCGCCGTGCCGCCTCCGGCAGAGGCCAACCCCTCCCGCCTCAATCGGTTACGCAAAAATTACGAAACGAACCCAATTCGCCCGCCCCGCCGACAGCACCCTTTCCGAGCCGCGACCGTCAGGGAGCGGTCTCCGACTTGCCGAACCGCGACCGGGTGCCCTCTGGGCGGAAAGCGGTCCCGCTCGACCTAGTAAATGAACTTGATCCCCATCTGGATCCGCCGCGGGTAGCCCTTCTCCGAGGTGATCGTCCCGAACGCCGTGCTGGTCACGCTGGTGTTCGGGTTCGAGAACAGCACGTGGTTGAAGGCGTTCAGGAACTCGGCGCGGAACTGGGCCTTCATCCGCTCGTTGATCTTGGTGTCCTTCAGCACCGACACGTCCCAGTTGTTGATGCCGTCGCCGCGAATTCCGTTGAAGCGCAACGACATGACGCGGGCGGCGTAGCTGAGCTGCCTGGCGCTGTCGCGCTCGAAGCCGGCGTCGATGTTGAACCAGCGGTCCGGGGTGCGCTGGTCCTTCGGCAGCGGGATATCCTTCAGGTTGCCGCGGAAAATCACGTTGCCGAAACCGATCGCCTGGCCGGTCTGCCCGGCGTAGAGGCCCTGCACCTGCCAGCCGCTGACGATCGCCGCGGCCACCGGGTTGACGTTTGCCAGCAGCTTGCGGCCGCGGCCAAAGGGCAGCTCCCAGATCCAGCTCAGCGAGAGCCGGTGCGGGTAGTCCTGATCGGAAACCGCCTTGGCCGGGGCCGGATCGCCGTCGTTCAGGAAGCCGGTGGCCTCCATGAACTTCGACCAGGTGTAAGCCACCCCGATGGTGTAGCCGGCCGAGAAGCGCTTGTCCGCCTTCACCTGGAAGGAGTGGTACCAGGAATACCCCTCGTTGGTGGTCGTGCCCAGGCTGGTGAAGTGCGGATAGGCGGTGAGCAGGCTGGCCCGCCCGATCAGCGTGCCCGCCCTCCCGGTGCCGGGCAGCAGCGGGTAGAAGGGGTTGGGCATATTGGTGCTGAGATAGTCGATCAGCGGCTGGTCGCGCACGCCGGTCCGGCTGAGGTATTGGACCGGCGTGCCGTTGAGGGCGCGGCTGGTCTCGATCTTCGCGCCGCGGTTGCCCACGTAGCCGGCGTCCAGCACGATGCGGTGCGGCAGCTCGCGCTGGATGCTCAACTGCCACCGCTGCATGTAGGGGGCCAGGGGTTTGGCGTTGAAGAAGGAGATGCCCTGGCCCACGTAGGTCATCGTTCCCAGCGAGGCGCCGAGCGGCTCCTGGATGCCGCTGGGGAAGGGATTGGCGAGCGTGGCCACGAAGGTCAGGCCGCCGTCCAGCGACGGGATAAGGTTCGTCCGCTGGCTGAAGCCGGTCTGGTCGATGTCCCCGCGGCGGGTGCCGAGGAACCCGAAGAAAACGCCGTAGCCGCCGCGCACGACCGTCTTCGGCGTGGCCGTGTAGGCGAAGCCGATCCTGGGCATGAAGTTGTTGGCGTCGCGCTCCCACAGCGTGCGGGGGTAGCCGCCGACGTCCACAAAGGTCAACCCTCCACGCACCCGGAACTGGTCCGCGGGAACTTCCGGTGTCGGGTTCCTCGCGTAATTGGCTTTCACCTGCGCCTCGATGGGCAGCGCGGCGTTGAAGTCCAGGCCGCGGATGCTGCGGTTGAAGCGTTCCGTAAGCGGTCCCTCCACCTCATAGCGAAGACCCAGGGTGAGGCTCAGCTTCGAGGTCAGCTTCCAGTCGTCCTGGAAATAGACCGACCAGACGGTGGACTGCTCGGCATAGTTGGCGCGGCGCTCGACATACCCTCCGGTCGGCAGGCCGAGCAGCATCGAGGCCAGCCCCTGCCCAATGGGCGCGGCCGGCGAGTTGTCCAGCGGGCCGCGCGTATAGGTTGTGCCGAAATCGAGATTCCCGGTGGAAACATTGTCGTAGTTGTATTGATTCTCGCGATAGGCGCGGTATTCCATCCCGAACTTCAGGCTGTGCGCTCCCTGCACCTTGTCGAACGCGCTGGTGAAGCTGTGGGTTTCCGTGGGACGCCACAGCGTGCCGTTGTAACTGCCGGAGTAATCGCTGATGGTGATGTAAGGGAAGCGCCGGATCGTGGCATCGATGGCGTTGTTGTATGTGGCCGGCAAGCCCAGCGTGGTCAGGTCGAAGCCGTAGCCCTTGGGGTTGGTGTCATAGGTTCGGATGAAACGGTTGTAGCCGTAACGCAGGTTCATGATGAAGGTCGGGCTGAAGCTGTAGACGTCGTCGAGCGACGCGCCGCGGGAAAGGAACTGGAACCACTGCCCGGTGGCCGCGCTCTTGAACCAGTCGTTGTAATGGCTGTCGCGCTTGTAGACGTTGACGCGGCCGAAGATGCGGTGCTTCTCGCTCAGGTTGTGATCGAGGCGGAAGGTGTGGGTGTAGTAGGTGA
>JBBTDS010000370.1:0-16608 GCA_038060875.1 Acidobacteriota bacterium
GTTAGCCGTCGTCCTAAAGTAGCCACACCCATTTGATTCTTGAAGTTCTGCGAGAAGCCCAGGCCCGGCAGGTCGGCTCGCCGCGTAATGGGATCGTCGCCCTGGTAGAACCGCGTGTAGCTGTAGCGCACGTTCATCAGGAAGGAAGGGCTGCAGACGTAGACGTCGTCCAGGTTGAGGCCGCGGTTGCGACGGTAGAACAAAGCCCCGTTCGCATCGTTGTTGTACCAGCGCACGTAGTCCTGGATGCGGTGATTGATGTCGCCGCGCACGAAGAACCAGTGTCTCTGGCTGATGTTGTGGTCGACGCGGAACAGGTGCGAATAAAAAGTGTCGCCGGAAGGACCGGGGGTGTACCAGTTGTCGGTTCCGTCCGCGCTGCCGGCCTGGTTGGGCAGCGGCAAGAAGCCCATGATGCCCTTCCCGGCAGCGTTGATGCGGCTGGCGGGGATGATGTTGTTGGAGAACGGCTGGCGGCTGAATCGTCCGTTCGGCGCCGGCGCGGTGGTCGAGGGATCGTAGATCTGGTATTGCGGGCCGATCTTCAGCAGATCGGAAAAATCGCCCGTGCGTTGCCTGGCGGTCGGCATGGCGAAGGAATAAGCCGCATCGGGCGCCACGTCGTGGATGCCTTCATACGCGTAGGTCCAGAAGGTGCGGTTGCGCCCGTCGTAGAGCCGGCCCAGCCAGACGGGGCCGCTGGCGCTGGCGCCCCAGCGGTTCAGCCGCAGTTGCGTCCTGGGCAGCCCGTTCAGGTTGCTGAAGAAGTCGTTCGCGTTGAGCGCGGTGTTTTGCAGGAACTCCCAGCCGGCGCCGTGCACCGCATTCGTGCCCGATTTCAGGCTCAGGTTCACCACCGCGGTGGCCGTGTAGCCCATGCTGGCATCGAAGGTCGCGGTCTGGATCTTGAACTCCTGCACCGCCTCGGAGGGAGGAATGTAGGCCACGCTTCCCCGTTGCGTGTTGGGCGCGCCGTCCAAGGTGAACTCGTTGGTGCCGGTGCGGCCACCGTTCACCGCGATGCTGGAGGGCGAACTGTTGTCGAAGGGCCGCGACCAGCCGCCCGTGCTCAGATTCAGCACGCCGGGCGCGAGGCTGGAGAGCATGATGGGGTTGCCGTCTTTCAAGGGCAGTTCGGAGATACGGCGGTTGTCGACCACCTGGCCCAGGGAGGCGGTCGAGGTTTCGATCAGCGGCGCCTCACCCACCACCACCACGCGCTCGCTGGCCTGCCCGACCTGGAGAACGATGTTCAAGGTGGGCTTGTCCGCCACGCGGACAACCACGCCCTCCTGCGAGAAGTTCTTGAAACCCGCCATTTCGGCGGTGATGTTGTAGGTGCTGGAGATCAGGAACGGCAGGGCGTAGTCGCCGCTCTCGTTCGTCGTGGTGCTGGTCACGACGTTCGTGGCGGTGTTGACGGCCTTCACCGCTGCCCCGACTACGACCGCCCCGGACGGGTCTGTGACCCGGTCCAGAATCTGGCCGCGGGTCTCCTGTGCGTTTACTCCGACTGCCAGTATCGAAACGAGAGCAGTGCCGAAAGACAGCAGTGAGAACAGTCGCTTCATGGCGGATGCCTCCTGGGTCACATTCATTCGAGTAGCACGACGCCGTAAGTGTCCAAGGTTTGGAGCGTGAACTCGACGGCGGAGCGGCTGCGGCGCATGCCCACGACGGCCCCGGTCTTGGAATCAGGGGTGAGCAGGCGCGGCTGGGCGCCGGCCAACGATCCGAACTCCCGGTCGAGATTCACTCTCACCAGCACCCCGGAAACAGGCTCCGGGGCGTAATTGAGGAGATGGACGGCCAGGGCTTTCCCTGAGCCCAGCCGCGTCAGGTTTCCGAGCACGTGCGGCGCGCCCTCCACGGCGAGCGACAAGCTGCCCCGAGCGAGGCTGCTTCCGTCGAGCCGCGCGAACCGGTACTTCCCTTGCTGCGCCCACTCCGGTACTGCCTCGCGTCCGGGGTAAAGTACAGGATCAGTTACAGCCTGCGGGCGGGCAGGGAGAGCGGACACCAGCCACTACCCAGCGAGAACCCACACGCACCGGGTGAACCGGGCAGACGCCATATGGGTTCTGATCCCCCTTGCTAAAAGATATTATGGCGTCCGCCACGGCCCGTGTCAATGCTCGAATTTCGCGCTATTTTGCCCTTTTTGCCCGATTTTGTGGATCCCCGGGCCGCTTCCGTCTCGCCAGGCGCCAGGAGCTGTATCACAGCCTCAGGAAGATCTTGTGGTGGTAGAGCCAGTAACACAGCGACCACATCACGAACAGAACTGCACAACTCTGCGCCACCGGGGCGAAGGTCCCCACAAATGCGAACCTAAAGGTGAACACAGCCAGGGCTTTGTCGAGCCAGCCGCGCAGAATCAGGTCCAGGGAGTAGATGAAGATCGCGTTGGATCCGACAATGGTCAGCGGAAAAGCGATCTTGCGATATCCGGCAACGTCGATCAGCAAATAGAGAACCAAGAACATTAACAGAACCCAGCCCGCGCTGTACACGACGAGGGAGGCCGTCCAGATTCTCCTGATGATCGGGATGAAGGTCGAAAGCGCAAGCCCGCCCGCGAAGGCGCCCACCATGGCCCAGGCAAGTATTTTGATCTGGGCGGAGCGCGAGCGGTTGCCGCGGAGCAGGTTGCCTGCCCAGACCCCGAAGAGCGCGCTTGCGGTGGTGCTGATCATGTTGAGGTTCGTGGTCCACGAGGCGTAGTTATATCCCATGATGGCGCGATCGAGCACCGCGCCGATGTTGCCGCTCTTCGTGAATGGTCCATCCGCCGCCGGAAACAGGAAGAACAACATGGAATGGAAGCCCAGGAGCACGGCTTCCGCCAGCACCTGGTAGCGGAACTTGCACTGCATGATCAGGAAGCAGAGGAAATACGCCACGGCGATGTGCGTGAGGATATTATGCATCTGGAAGTGCAGCCGGTTGGCCTGGATGGAAATGAGAATCTGGCTGACCAGCATCAGCCGCGAGGAGCGCATGGCCACGTGCCGCAGATTTTGCCGGAACGTGGCGCCCTGGGCGGTGCGGCGGCCTAGCGCAAAGGGCATCGACATTCCAACCATGAACAGGAAGGCGGGTGCAATCAGGTCATAGAAGTGAGTTCCCACCCAAGGCACGTGGTCGAACTGCGCCGCGATGCCCTGGTAGAGCGGATGTTTGGCAAGGGCGCGGAACCCCAAGCCGTCCGAGACCAGCAGGATCATGATCAACCCGCGGTAGGCGTCCAGCGGCAAGAACCGCTGGGTGGAGGATTTCCGGCGCTCCCCTTCGACGGGCGGCCCCAGAGTTTCGACCGGCGCCTGTTCGGTTTGCATGGAACGGCATTCTAGCATACGGGAGAGGCCGGGGGATGGACGAAGCATGATCCTCGCGATGAGCGATTTCGGACAATATTGGCGCAAATTCGCACCGCACAATTGGGTCGATTGACTTCCGGCCAGCAGCGAAGTAAAATCATGCCGTTAGGGGTTACTCCGAAATCTCAGCCGCCGAGGTGGTCCGCATGAAGAGGCTGATCATCGCTCTCACGTTTTCCCTGGCTGCCGGCGCTCCCGCCGCGGCCCAGGTGCTCTACGGTTCTCTGACCGGAATTATCCATGACGCCGCCGGCGCGGTGATCCCGGGCGCTTCCGTGAAGGTGCGGAACCCGGGAACCGCGCAGGAGTTTGCCACTCAGACCAACGACGTCGGCAGTTACACGTTCTCGAGCCTGCCGCCCGGGACTTACGAGCTGACGATCAGCGCCACCGGGTTCCGTACGTTGACGCAGCGCGACATCGTGGTCACCGTGAACGTCGTGCGCCGCGAGGACCTGACGCTCGAGATCGGCCAGATCACCGAGAGCGTCACCGTCAAGGCCGGCCAGGTCACGCTTCAGACCGACACCGCGGACGTGCACACGGAACTGGGCTCGACGGAGCTGATCAGCATGCCGCTACCGCGGTACCGGAACTATCAGAGCCTAATCAACCTGGTTCCAGGCGCCACCCCTGGCATTTATCAGAACTCAATCCAGGCGGCCCCGGCCCGCGCCTTGTCCACGAACGTGAATGGCGTCAACCGAAACAATAACGCCACCCGCATCGACGGCGCCTTGAGCGTGTTCCTGTGGCTCCCGCATCACACCGCCTATATCCCGCCTGCGGAGACCATCGAGGCCGTGAACATCGCGACCAACAACTTCGATGCCGAACAGGGCCTGGCTGGCGGGGCCGCGATCACCGTCATCACCAAGTCCGGGGCCAACGATCTTCACGGCTCGGCCTGGGCGTTCAACGACAACGCCAGACTGCAAGCCAGGAATTTCTTCAACCGGGGCGCCAAGCCGAAGAATATCAACAACGTGGACGGCGCGACGCTGGGCGGGCCGATCCGGAGGAATAAGGTGTTCTTCTTCTTCGGATGGGAAGGCGTCCGCGAGCGTCAGGGAGCCACAACCATCCTCAGCGTGCCGACAGCCGACCAGCGGCAGGGCGACTTCTCGCTGTATAACGCGACGATCTACGACCCGAATACCGGAACCGCGAGCGGCGCCGGGCGCACACCCTTCGCCGGAAATTCCGTCCCTTTGAGCCGCCAGAGCGCTATTGCGCGCAAGATTCAGGACCTGATCCCGTTGCCGAATCAGTCCGGCGTCGGCTCGAATTTTCTGGGCGGCGGTTCGCAACGGCTCACTAAGGACAACTTCGACACCAAGATCAACTGGAACCGCAATGCAAGCAACACCATTTGGGGCAAGTATGCGATCATGCGGGCGAAGGTGGGCTGCGACGCGGCGTTCGGCCGCGGCGGAGGCGCGGCGCTGTGCCCTGCCGGCAGCAGTATCGGCGACGGCACCCTGAGGACCCAGGTTTCCACCATCGGTAGCACCTACATATTCTCGCCGACCTTCCTCTGGGACGGCTTGCTCGGATGGACCAGGCAAGGCCAGGCGATCACGGGCTTCGACTACGGCAATTACATCGGCCGCGACCTGGGCATTCCAGGCGTGAACGGGGACGGCAGAGACATCCGTGACAGCGGCGCCCCGATAATCACCCTCTCCGGGTACACGAACTTCCTGAACGACACCGATACGCGGCCGTTCCTCACGCATGACACGTCGTGGACGACGCAGCAGAACTTTTCGCTGACCCGGACGAGGCACGACATCCGCTTCGGTTTCGAGGCGATTCGCCACGTCCTCAACCACTACAACCCCGATGGCGGCGGCTTCGGCGGGCCGATGGGCCGCTTCGACTTCGCCCAGGGGATCACGTCCACACCCGGCGCGACCCTGACGCAGTTCAATTCTTACGCGGCGTATCTTCTGGGCTTGCCGCAAACAATCAGGCGCTCGGCCCAGTTCGAGGTGATGACCGCCTACAACTGGCAATTGGCTTGGTACGTACGGGACCGCTGGCAAGTGAGCCGCAAACTAACCCTTTCGCTCGGAATGCGCTACGAGTTGTTCCCTTTGCAGACACGAGCCGGTCGCGGCGGCATCGAGGGCTACGATGCTACGACCAACCTGGTCTCGGTGGGGGGCCTCGCCGGAGTGGCGAAAGGGCTGGGCATCACGACCAGCCACAAGCTGTTCGCGCCTCGTTTCGGTCTTGCCTACCGGCTGAACAACTCGACGGTGATTCGGAGCGGCTATGGAATCACCTACAATCCGATGCCGCTCGCGCGGCCGCTGCGCGGGTTCTTCCCGCTGACTTTTTCCGCGACCTTCAATTCGCCGAATTCGTTCCAGCCGGTGGGGAGGATCGAGCAGGGCATCTCCGCCATCGTTTTGCCGGACTTGAGCTCCGGCCGGGTGCCGTTGCCGGCGACGGCGGCCATGCGCTTCATCTCCGGGGACAAGTTGAACCGCGGCTACGTGCAATCGTGGAACTTCACCATCGAGCGGCAGTTGCCGGGACAAGTCACCGCCTCGGTTGGTTATGTCGGCACCGCGACCGTGCGGAGCTTCGCGGACTTCGAGATCAATGCGGCCGCCCCCGGCGCCGGCACCGCCGGACGGCCGCTCAACGCGCGGTTCGGGCGCAGTGTGGACACGTGGGCGTGGAACGGCTACCTGGGCGCGAATTACCACGCGCTGCAAGTGGCGTTCAACCGGCGCGCGGCGGACGGGCTGCTGCTCAAGGGCGCCTATACCTGGTCCAAGGCGATCAACTGGACCGATGAGGATGGCTGGACGGGAACGATCATGTGGAATTGGCAGCCGGTTTTCCCCCGCAACCGGGCGCGAGCCGGCTACGACATCCCGCATATTTTCCAGACCGGCTTCGTCTACGAGCTGCCGGCGGGGAGAGGCAAGAAATTCGCCACTACCGGCCCGGCGCGCTGGCTGCTGGGCGACTGGCAGGTAAACGGTGTCTTCGCGTCCTATCAAGGACGGCCGTTCACGGTCAGCGCCGCTCAAGGAGCGCTGAACGCTCCGGGGAATTCGCAGACCGCGGACCAGGTCAAGCCGGTGGTCGAGAAACCGGGCGGCATTGGAGCAGGGCAGCCGTTTTACGATCCCGCCGCGTTTGCGGCGCCGACGGGCGTGCGGTTCGGAAGTTCGGGCCGCAACATTCTGCGCGGTCCGGGCGCGGTCAACCTGGACCTCGGGCTTTTCCGGAAGATTCCGATTCGGGAGGCCTGCACGTTGGAGTTCCGCGTCGAAGCCGCTAACTCCTCCAACACGCCGCACTTCGCCAATCCGAGCTCGAATATCAGCGGCTCAAACTTCCTGGTGGTGACTTCCGCCAACCTCGATCAGCGGCAGGTACGATTAGGGCTCCGGCTGAGCTGGTAGGCGGTTGGCGGCGCAATCTGCTCAGATCCCCAGCCAGGCGGCTACCTTGGGCCACTGCTGATGGAAGGCGATGCCGGAGATGCCGAAGTAGAAGACGGCGCAGGCGACCAGCCCGATGCGCTGCGGCCAGCGCGGGCGCAGCGCCGGCGGCAGCAGCACCAGGTTCACGTAGAGGGTGTGCAGCGCCGAGAAGCCCAGGGCGAAGTTCATCATCACCCCGCTGGCGATGGCCAGCACCAGCGGGTTGGGCGGGCGCAGGCGCTTGAAACAGCCGTACGCGCTTTAGAGGTCAGTAGTGGTAACGGCAGGCCAGGATGCGGATTCTGTTTTCGAGCACCTGATAGACTATCCGGTGCTCACGGTCGATGCGGCGCGACCAACAACCGCTCAGTTCACGCTTCAGGGGTTCCGGCTTCCCGAGACCGCTGAAAGGCTCCCGCTGGACCTCGCGAATCAATCGTATGATCCGGAGCGCCCGTGAGCGGTCCTGCTCAACCCACCATGCGAGGTCCTCGAAGGCCGCGGGGTCAAATTCCAAGGTTCTTAAGCGCTTCCTCGAACGGGACGCCGCCTTGACGCTCCTTGGCCTCCAGCAAACGCTGTTTCATGACCGGGCTTTTCAACAGGTGCGCCGTTTCGATTTCGGACTCGAGCTCCCGCCACAATTCGATCGGCACGATCACGCTGATGGTCTGACCGTTCTCGTCCGACACGTACTGGATACCGCTTTCTGCCACCTCCTTCAGTTTACTCTGAGTCGCGGAGCGAGTCGAACGCGGGTTCGCTACCTGCTTAGATCCCCAGCCAGGCGGCCACCTTGGGCCACTGCTGGTGCAAGGCGATGCCGGAGATGCCGAAGTAGAAGACGGCGCAGGCGACCAGCCCGATGCGCTGCGGCCAGCGCGGGCGCAGCGCCGGCGGCAGCAGCACCAGGTTCACGTAGAGGGTGTGCAGCGCCGAGAAGCCCAGGGCGAAGTTCATCATCACCCCGCTGGCGATGGCCAGCACCAGCGGGTTGGGCGTCAGCCGCAGCGCCGTCAGCCCCCACGCCCCGTACAGCACGAGGATGGTGTAGTAGACGTACTTCACCTTGTTGCCTTCGAGGCGGTGCAGGGAGCGCACGCCAATCCAGATGACGTCGGTCCAGCGGCGGCACATGCCGTCGATCTGGCTGACCTGCGTGGGGGCCATGATCAGCAGGCCGCACAGCAGGGTCAGGTACCAGAAGATGGCGCCGTGGTGAGCGGCGATCGCCTGGGCGGTCATGGCGGCGGCGGCGTGGCCTTCCACTTTGGCGCCGCGAATGAATTCGTAGGAGAACATCGAGGGCAGAGCCATGCCGATCACGCAGCCGGGCGCCCAGAGCAGCCACTGGTCGCGGGCGATGTGCCGCAGCCAGCCTCTCCACCTGGTGAGCATCTCTGCCGAAAGCTCAAAGACCTGGCCGGTGTGAGAGAGCTTGATCATGCGGCCGCCGATGGCACTCGGCAGCGCGCCCACCTTGGCGCCCATCCCCCAGCCCTTGTCGCGGGCGTAATTGGAGAAATAGCTGTTGGTGAGTCCGCCGGCCCCGGCGATGGCCGCGAAGGCGGCCAGCAACGACCAGTCGAAATCGCCTTCGGGCAGCGCGCCGAAGCGAAAGAGGCCGGACCAGATCTCCCACCAGGTGCGCCAGCTCACCAGCACCACCGCGATCAGGCCGAGATAGCCCAGCACCAGCACCAACTTGGTCACCATGACCTTCTCCAGCGCGTTGTAGATCTTGCCGCCGAAGATGAGCGGCACGAAGCAGGAGAGGAAGATGGCGTAGCTGAGCGAGCGGGTCAGCGCGTCGTCGGCCGCCGTCGGCAGCCGGCCCAGGATCACGGTGGCCAGCGGCACGGCCGCGTTCGAGGAAAGGTAGGGCCACAGCCCGCCCAGGTCGGCAAAGATGTAGAAGAAGGTCCAGAAGCGCGGCCCGGGTGGCGTGCGGAAGAAGCCGACGAAGACCGGCTCGCCGCAGTAAAGCGCGTAGCGCATCACCGAGAGGTTGTAGAAGACCTGCATCAGGATGGCGAGCGTGGCCAGCCACATCACCCGGCCGCCGTACTGCGCCGTGACCACCGGCCCGAACAGCCACTCGCCGCCGCCGATGTTGGCGCCGACCATCATCAGGCCGGGGCCGATGAGCATGGTCCACCGGCGCCAGTGAAACACCGGCGCCTCGGTCAGCTCGCCCTGCTGCCACGGCGGCAGGTAGCGGGGTTCAGCCATGAGCGGCTATGGTAACACCGAGCCGCCGCCCAGCGGATATAGTGGGAAGAGACACGAGCGTGGACTGGCATGAAAACCTACATCTTCAAGGTGTTCGTGGAGCCCGATGAAGACCGGTGGCACGCGTACTGCCCAGCGCTCCTTCAACAGGGAGCGGCCACCTGGGGAAGGACGGCAGGGGAAGCCTTGAAGCACATCCACGAAGTGGTGCAGGTGGTCATGGAAGAACTCGCCGAGGACGGCGAACCCATCCCTGAGGACGTTCAGGTTTCCGAGGAGCCGCTCGTATCAGTGATGGTTTCTTCCTCCGTTCCCAGTTCGGCAGTCACCAGCGTTATCGCCACCCGGACGGCAGAAGAGTCACGGTGACTTTCCACCATCCTGGGGACACTTTCCCGCCCAAGACTCTCCGACGGATCATCCAGGATCAAGCCCGCTGGGCCGAGACAGACTTTGAGCGCCTCGGCCTGCTATGACCCGCGCACACACCGGCTATAGTGAGAAGACGGAGGGGGAATCAGTGGCGTACAGAAATCTCGCTTACGTGCGAGAAGGCCCGGTGGCAGTGATCACGCTCAACCGGCCCGAGCGGCGCAACGCGCTGTCGCTGGAGCTGATGCTGGAGCTGATCGATTGCCTGGAGCGGACCGGACGCGACACCGAAGTGCGCGCGGTCATTCTGGCCGCGGCTGGCGGGGCCTTCTGCTCCGGGCACGACCTTAGCGAAATGGTGGGCCGCAGCCTGGAGGAATACCGCCGCATCTTCGACGTGTGCACGGAGCTGATGACGAAGATCCAGGCGATCCCGCAGCCGGTGATCGCCGAGGTACAGGGCGTGGCCACCGCGGCCGGCTGCCAGCTTGTGGCCACCTGCGACCTGGCCATCGCCTCCGAGGAGGCGCGGTTCGCCACCCCGGGCGTGCGCATCGGCCTGTTCTGCAGCACGCCGATGGTGGCGCTCACGCGAGCCATCGGGCGCAAGCGGGCCTTTGAGATGCTGACCACCGGCGAGATGATCGACGCGCGCACCGCCGCCGAGTGGGGCTTGATCAACCGCGCGGCGCCGGCCGCCGACCTCGAAGCCGAAACGCGCAAGCTCGCCGCCCGCATCGCCGAAGCCAGCGCAATGGTCGTGAGCCTTGGCAAGAGCGCCTTCTACGAGCAGATCGAACTCGACCAGGCGCGTGCCTACGCTCACACAAAAGAGGTCATGACGCGGAACGCGCTGGCCGCGGATGCGCAGGAGGGGATGGCGGCTTTTCTCCAGAAGCGGCCGGCGTGCTGGAGCGGTAGATGACGGTGAACCGCGTCCTGCCCACTACCCGGTAGTCAGCCAGCCAGGGCCGCAGCTCCGCGTAGGTTTCCATCGCGAGCTTAGGATTGAAAGCGCTCAGGCCGTCGAGCACAAACGTGGGGCGGTGGCGGATCAGTTCCTGGCGGTTCTTGCGGGCCAGCTCATCGGCAACCGAACCGGACTGCGACAGGTGGCGATCGGCGAAGACCCCGGTCAGCGGCTGGGATTCCAGGAACCGCGTGGCCGCCGGCATTCGGGTGTAGACGAAAATGTCCGGCCGGTAGCCCCAGACGAACAGCGTATCCCCAGGCCGTGCCTGCTCGAGAACCAGCCGGGCGGCAGCGCGGCTGTCCTGGCCCATCACCACGTCCCTCCAGGCGTGCTCGCGTCCCGCGAACAGGTCCTGCGCCAGCAGGACGTAGCGGGGACCGAAGCGTGCGAGCGGCACTAGCAACGCCAGCAGGACGACGGCGCGCCAGCGGCCCATCAGCCGAATGCCTCGGGCAGCCGCCAGTGTCATCACCGGCAGCAGCGCGAGGTAGTAGCGCGGGAAGAAGCGCCAGCCGGCGGTGACCGCCGCCAGGGAAAGCAAGGTCCAGGCGGCCAGTCGCAGCCGTGGGGCAGCGCGGTCCTGGCGCCAGAACCAGGCGGCGGCGAGGATGAGCGCGGCGTGAAAGCCGGCCCAGTTCAGCGTGCGGATCAGGCCCTCGCGCACCGGGTGTTCCAGGAAAGTGTGGCGCGCGTACAAGGCGCCCAGTTGCCAGACCTGCCGATACCAGGCGCCGAGCGAACCCTGGGCGGCCAACCAGGCCGCCGCGGCCGCGACCGGAACGGCGAAGCCGGCCAGGCAAGCCAGAGGCCTGCCCCACAGCAGGCAGGCGCCCAGCACGAACACCGCCTTGGTGTTGACGAGCAGCGCGACGCCGGCCGCCAGGCCGCTCCAAAACGGCCGCCGGCGCCAGGCCAGGTAGACGGCGGCAATGTGCGGGACCACCATCAGCAGGTCGGGCGCCAGCGGGATCACCGCCGCCGGGATCCCGAAGGTGAGAAAGAAGGCCAGCAGCGCGGCCGCCAGCATGCCTTCCCGCTCGCTCCACAGTTCGCGCGCGAAGCGGTAGAGGAGATAGCACGCCAGCAGCACGAACAGCGTGCCGGCCAGCCGCAGCGGCCAGCCCGCGCGCGCGCCCCACAGCAGGCACACCGCGGGCGCCAGCGGCGGCTTGTCGTACCACACGTCACGGTAGAGCGTCTTCCCGTCCAGCATCTGGACCGCCGCCGCCAGCGGGAGAGATCCTCCCTCCCACAAGATGCCGACGTGACAGAGGCGCGCCGCCAGCAGGCCCAGGAGCAGTAGCGCGAACAGGCGCGGCGCGGTCATTCAGGGTTTGCGCAGCAGCCGTTCCAGCGCCGCCCGAAAGGAATCGCCGTAGAGGGGATCGGCCAGCGCGAACTCGACGAAGGTCTCGAAGTAACTGGGGAAATTGCCGATGTCGTAGCGCCGCTCGCCCGGCGGCAGCTTCAGCGCCAATACGCGCTTGCCCTCTTCGCACATCAACTGGATGGCGTCAGTGAGCTGGATTTCCCCGTTGGCATCCGGCTTCACGCGCCGGATCAAATCGAAGATGAGCGGCGAGAAGACGTAGCGCCCGGCGATGGCCAGGTTGCTCGGGGCCTGTTCCGGCGCCGGCTTCTCCACCAGGTTGGCAACGCGGAAGACGTCGCCCTCGTTGTCTGCCGGCTCGACGATGCCGTAATGGAGGGTCTCCGCCCGCGGCACCTGCTCGACCGCGATTACACAACTGGCCCGCTTGGCCTGGAACAGCTCAGCCATGCGGGCGAGGGCCTTGGAATCGGCGTGCAGGCCGATGATCGAGTCGCCAAGGGCGACGACGAACGGCTCCTCGCCTGCGAAGTTCTCGCCGCAGAGCACCGCGTCGCCCAGCCCGCGCTGCATCCGCTGCCGCGTGTAGAAGAACTTGGCCGGCAGCTCCAGGCCGGCCAGCTCCTCCAGCAGGTCCTGCTTGTTGGCCGCGCCCAGCAGCCGGACCAGCTCGGGGTCGTGATCGAAGTGGTTCTCGATGGAGCTCTTGTTGCGCCCGGTAATGAACAGGATCTGCTCGACGCCGTTGGCCACCAGCTCTTCGGCCACGTACTGGACGATGGGCTTGCGGGCCACCGGCAGCATCTCCTTGGGTTGGGACTTGGTGGCCGGCAACAAACGGGTACCGATGCCGGCCACGGGGACGATCGCGCTGCGGATCACCCTTTGAATATACGACACTGATACCAGCGTGCAGCCACCACAGGCGCCGATAGTGCTTGCGGCCGCCGGCTCCGAGGCCGGCCAGCGGCTTGACCGCTTTCTCCAGGAGCAGCTTCCCCAATACAGCCGGGCGCGCTTGCAGGAGTGGATCAAGGCCGGCCGCGTGCGGGTGAACGGCGCCGCCGAGCGCGCCTCCCGCCGCCTGCGCGGAGGAGAGGTCATCGAGGTCGAGCCGGCCGAATTGCCCCCGCTGCGGGCCACGCCGGAGGACATCCCCCTCCGCATCCTCTACGAAGACGACGACGTGATTGCGGTCGATAAGCCCGCCGGCATGGTGGTGCACGCCGGGGCGGGCCGGCGCACGGGCACGCTGGTCAATGCGCTGCTGCACCGTTTCGGCGCCCTCTCGCGAGTGGGTGGCGAGGAGCGGCCCGGCATCGTGCACCGCCTCGACCGCCAGACCAGCGGCGTGCTGCTGGTGGCGCGCAACGACGCCGCCCACCGCCGCCTGGCGGCGCAGTTCGCCGGGCGCCAGGTCGAGAAGGTCTACCTGGCCCTGGTGCACGGCAGCGTCAGGCAGGAGCAAGGACGGATCGAGAAGCCCATCGCGCGCGACCGGCGTGCGCGCGTGCGCATGAGCGCCCGATTGAGCGGGGGGCGCGCGGCCACAACCGAGTACCGCGTGCTGCGGCGCCTCGCCGGCTTCACCCTGCTGGAAGTGCGCATCCGGACCGGGCGGACGCACCAGGTCCGGGTGCACCTGGCCGACCTCGGCCACCCGGTGGCCGGGGACCGCCTCTACGGGGCACCGGCCGGAGTGGCCGGCCCGCCGGCCCCGGCCCGCTTCTTCCTGCACGCCCATCGCATCCGGTTCCTGCAACCCTCGACGGGTGAGCCAGTTACGGTGGAGTCGCCGCTGCCGGAGGAACTGAGGCGGTGGGTGGACTCTGCCGGTTCCTAGCACGCTAGCACGGCTAACGAGATACTTGCGTTATGTAACGAAATTGTTATATAGTGAATTCGTTATGAACATCACAGTTGGGCCGCCAGTCGTGGATGAGGACTTCTTCAATAGGGAAGAAGTCATTGAGAATCTGTGGTATGCCCTTCAGCACCACAGCGTCCTACTGGCCGCTCCCCGGCGTGTTGGGAAATCCAGCCTGATGCTGAAGCTCTTCTCCGAACCACAAGCCGGTTTTGAAGTGCTGTGGCTCGATGGGCAGGACTACGATACCCCGGAAGACCTGGTGGCCGATCTGGCCATCAAGGCCGCCAAACTGCGGAGCAACCTGAATGGGTTCGTCGGCAAGCTCCTGGGCATTGCGGCCAAGGTCGAGGAACTGGAGGTTTGGCAGTTGAAGCTGAAGCTCCGTGAGCAGCTCTCAGGCTCTTGGCGTCTGCACGGCGAGACGGTTGTTCGGGACGCCCTGAAACCCGACACGAAACTGCTTATTGTGATCGACGAGCTGCCGATGCTGCTCCACAAGCTGATCACGAACCGCGGCGATTCGGGGAAGGTCGCCGCGCAGGACCTCCTGGACTGGCTGCGGCATCTCCGGCAGGCGCCCGAGTTCTTCCAGCAGGTCCGGCAACTCGTGGGAGGTTCAATCGGGCTTACAAGGATTGCGTCCCTGACGGGATCCTCGCACAAGATCGCCGATCTGCGGCCAATCGAGGTCGGCGCTCTGGAACGCCCCAAGGCGAAGGAGCTGGCCACGCTCCTGCTGAAGTCACGCGATGTCGCGCTGGAAGACGGTGTCATGGAAACATTCCTCGACCAGATCGGCACCCTGCTCCCGATCTTCATTCAGATCATGGCTTCCGTCGTGGCCTCCGAGGTGCGCAGGCGCAAGCAGCCTGCGAACGCCGAGCTGATCCGGGAATGTTACGAACAGCGAGCGCTGGGTCCCGAGTTCCGCTTGTCCTTCGAAGACTACTACGAACGGCTGAACCGGTATTACTCCCCCGAGGAAGCCCGCGTCGCCAGAATCCTGCTGCGCGAGCTGGCGATCGCGGATGGTCCGCAGGCGAAATCCACTCTCCTCGGCATATATCAGCGGGAGCTCGGGCCAGCGGCTGACGCATTCAAGTTCGACCTCCTGCTGACCTGGCTTTCGGACGACTTTTACGTGGAGGAGACCGGCGAAGGGCGCGTGCACTTCAAGAGCCGTTGGATGAGGGACTGGTGGAGAACCTACCATGGCTCCAGGCCGTAACCACCCGGGCTTTCACCCGCATTTCTCACCGTGGCTGGCCGGCTCAGAGCAGCTCGCACGGACGCTTGTAGGACACCATGATATCGTCCGGGACTTTCTCGCCAGACTGCAAGGCGTCGAACGGGGAGGATCTGCCAACCATGTGCTGGTCGTTGGCGCTCGCGGGATCGGCAAGAGTCACGTGCTTTGTTTGTTGGAGCGATACGTTTCCGGCCGCCTGCCAATTCCGGCGGACTGGACAGGCCCGTCCGAAGCCTGGGTTTGTGTGCTCTTTGCCGAAGAGGAGTACGCGGGTCAGAACTCCCTGGCGAACCTTCTTCTCACGCTGTTCACTAAGCTGATCGAGGCGCTGCCGCTCGAACCGCTGTGGAACCTGCCGGCAGATCTCCACCGTCAGGCAGATGGCGCTGTCATAGACTGCTGCCTGGAGCGGCTGGAGCGTTTTCACCGTGAGAAGAACAAGAGAATCCTGCTGGTAATCGACAACCTCCAAAAGGTCCTTCAGCAATGGCCCGAAGAGGAACACCAACGGCTCCGGAGCTTCCTCTCCCGCAACAATCTTCTGGTCATCCTCGGCTCGGCGCCAAGCGTGTTCCGGCAGGTGATGGACCAGAAAGCGGCGTTTCACGATTTCTTCGAAATCCGCATCCTATCTGAACTGAGCAACGAAGAGGTCCTGGAGCTTCTATCGCGGCGGTTTGAGGAAGATGGACGCCAGAGCGAATTCGAGCGGCGGCGAGAGGAGCTGTCGAAGAAGATCCCGGCAATCCAGGTGCTCGCTGGGGGGAACCCCCGTCTGGTGCTTTTCCTTTACCAGATCGCCACCCGATCGGCGTTCCTGGACATCGAGGTTGCGCTGCGGAATCTCCTGGAGGAGGTGCGCGAGTACTTCGTCCGCCGCTTTGACGAGCTGCCGGACCAGGCTAGAAAGGTCCTCGACACCATCGCGCAGATGCCCGGGCCTGCCACTCCGAAGGAGATTGCCGAGGCGTCCAGACTGGCGCCGCCTTTGGTGAACGCGCAGTTGAAGCGCCTGAAGGAGGGCCATTACGTTCGCCCGATTAAACTCCGGCGTCAACGGTCAACCTGCTATGACATCACCGAGCGCCTTTTCAGGATCTGGCGGCAGACTGCCACCGTGGCCGGGCGCCAGAGGTTCCGTTTCCTGGCCGACTTCCTCAAGCTTTACTTCACGCCGGAAGAAATTCGCGCCCTTTACGCACACCATGCACAGTATCTCCGCGGAACGCCGGAAGCGCCGCGCGAGGACATCGTCCGCCATATCGAGGAGCTGTTCTATTTTCAGGCAGCCGGCGAGGGCGAGATCCGCTATGGCGCTTTACTTACCCGCGTGGCAAGCCTCGTGAGAATCGGGGAGTTTCGCTGGGCGGAAGAAGAAGCCCAGTATTTCGCCGCGGAATCCCTCAGGCGGGACGACAAGCCGGGTGTGACCGCAGCCTACGGAATCCAGGTGGCGATTCATTTGCAGACGGGCCGATGGGAGGAAGCGCTGCGGTGCGCCGAGGAAGCGGTCGCCCTCGATACCGGCATCGCCCCCGCCTGGGAACAGCTTGGGATTGCTGCAGGCAATCTCGGCCACCTCGAGCGCGCGCTGGAGGCGTTCCGCAAGGCGGCCGAGGTGGGCAAACCGACTGCCGCGTTGTGGACCTACCAAGCGGTCGCGCTCAACAACCTCGGCCGATGGGAGGAGGCGCTGCGGTGCGCCGAGGAGGCGGTGGCCCTCAATGCTGCGAGTGCTGGCGGCTGGGAACAG
>JBBTDS010000370.1:16708-28741 GCA_038060875.1 Acidobacteriota bacterium
CCACGAGCGCGCGCTGGAGGCGTTCCGGAAGGCGGCCGAGCTGGACAAACCGACCGCCGAGTTGTGGACCTACCAAGCGGTCGCGCTCAACAAGCTGGGCCGATGGGAGGAGGCGCTGCGGTGCGCCGAGGAGGCAGTGGCCCTCGACACTGCGACTGCCGACGGCTGGGAACAGCTTGGGATTGCGGCTGGCAACCTAGGCCATCACGAGCGCGCGCTGGAGGCGTTCCGCAGGGCGGCCGAGGTGGGCAAACCTACCGCCGGGTTGTGGACCGACCAGGCGATCGCTCTCAACATCCTCGACCGGTCGGAGGAGGCGCTGCGGTGCGCCGAGGAGGCGGTGGCCTTGGATGCCGCGGCTGCCCGGGGCTGGGAGCAGCTTGGGGTTGCGGCTGGCGCTTTCGGGCGCCACGAGCGCGCGCTGGAGGCATTTCGCAAGGCGGCCGAGGTTGGGTCGCCGAGCGCTGGAATAGTGGCTTTGCAGGCCAGATCTCTCCGGCACCTGGGACGCCACGAGGAAAGCCTATCTGTCATAGAGTCGGGCGTGAACCGGGAACTCGATTCCGCTCGCTTGTGGCACGAAAAGGCCTGGACTCTGGCTGCACTCAAGCGCCTCGAAGAGGCTCTCGAATGTCTGGAGCGCGCACGTGAACACGGCGCCGGCGCGAGAGCGTATCACCATGACCGCGGAGACCTGCTCCTGTTGATCGGGCGGTTCGCAGATGCCTTGAACGAGTTGGATGGCGGCTTGAAGGTCGAGCCCGACGACTGGGATCTTCAAGCGGATCGGCTCATTGCCGTTGGATGTCTGGGGCAACATGGCCCGCTTATGGAAGCCTTGCCCGTGGCCCTTGCCCAAGTGCAGATTCCGCCGGCGTCTGTTCCCGAGGTGTGCGACTTCATCTGCGACGTGGCGCTGAACTGCCTCAGCCGCGGTGAGAGCCAGACTGGCCGCGGGTTGTTTGCCGCCGCGCTGGGAATGAAGTCCTGGCCCAGTTCCGAGTGGTTTGGGAAGCAGGTCGGGAATCTCCTCCGGAGGTTGCTGGACGTAAGGCCGGAGATGTTCCAGAGCTTCGCGAGCCTGGTCGCTGAGAAAGTGAGCAACGAAGATGTGTTGCAGCTCCTGGACCCGTTCTTAAAGGCGAACGAGTTCATACAAACAAGGAATCTCGGGATTCTTGAACGCCTCTTTCCTGAGGTGCGGGAGCTAGTGTTGGACGTAATCCGCCGCGTTGATCCTGCTCTGCGCGAACAACTCGGACGGCTGACATGAGAGGGGTTGCCGGCCCCGGACCGCTTCTTCCTGCACGCCCATCGCATCCGGTTCCTGCATCCCTCTACGGGTGAACCAGTTACGGTGGAGTCGCCGCTGCCGGCGGAACTGAGGCGGTGGGTGGCCGAGCTGCCGGCTTGAAGGGTCCTGTACGTACCATGACCTGCTGGCACTGGTTAAGTCGTGCGGACTAGTCGTACAATCAATTGAGAACCACTCAAAGGGGAGGAGCACCAATGGATAGCCACTTTGCGTTAGCCCTTAGTCTGGCCGCCGTCTGCGGCACGGCGTGGGCTCAGGGCCAGAACCCTCCGCGGCCGGTGGTGCGGTACGCCAGTCGCACCGATACCACCGTCGCTTTGCGAAGAATGCCGCCGATTCCACCGATGCCGAAAGTGCTCGGGCAGATCTTCGAGCGCCCGCGCAAGATGCTGCCCAATCGTGAAGGCAGCCTGGCGCCGGCCGGGCAGGACCCGGCGTTGCAGAGCGCCCTCCCGGGCCCCTCGGCGCCGACCACCGGGCCTAACTTTGAAGGTGTGAGCAACGTCAACAGCGTCCTGCCGCCCGACACCGACGGCGACATCGGGCCCAACCACTATGTGCAGATGGTCAACCTGTCCTTCGCCATCTGGAACAGGAACGGCACTCTCCTGTACGGTCCGGTCAACAACAGCACGCTGTGGCAGGGCTTCGGCGGCCCGTGCGCGGCAAACAACGACGGCGATCCGATCGTGCTCTATGACCATCTTGCCGATCGCTGGATGATGAGCCAGTTCGCCCTGCCCAACTACCCGCTCGGCCCTTTTTACCAATGCATCGCCGTCTCTCAGACGCCCGATCCGCTCGGGGCCTGGCGCCGGTACGAGTTCCTGATGAGCCAGACCAAGCTCAACGATTACCCCAAGTTCGGTGTCTGGCCGGACGGCTACTACATGTCGATTAACCAGTTCAACTGCAACGTTTCCGGGTGCAGTTGGGGAGGCCAGGGCACGGTGGTTTTCGAGCGCGACAAGATGCTGCTGGGCCAGCCGGCGCGCATGGTCTACTTTGATCTTCACTCCACCGACCCCAACCTGGGCGGGATGCTGCCGTCGGACCTGGACGGGCCGGCGCCGCCGGCCGGCGCGCCGAACTACTTCGTCGAGGTGGACGACGACGCCTGGGGCTATTCGCCGGACCAGCTCCAGATCTGGGACTTCCGCGTGAATTGGTCCAGCCCATCGGCCTCCACGTTCACGCGGCAGGCCACGCTGGGGACCGCCGCCTTTGACACCAACCTGTGCGGCTACTCCCGGAACTGTGTCCCGCAGCCGGTGACCGCGCGCAAACTGGACGCCATTTCCGACCGGCTGATGTACCGGCTTCAGTACCGCAACTTCGGCTCGCACCAGGCGCTGGTGGTCAACCACACGGTGGACGCCAATGGATTGGACCGCGCCGGCATCCGCTGGTACGAGCTGCGCAAAACCAGCGGCGGCTGGAGCATTCGCCAGCAATCGACTTTCTCGCCGGACAGCGATCACCGCTGGATGGGCAGCCTGGCCATGAACGGCGCCGGCGACATGGCCCTGGGGTACTCGATTTCGAGCGGCACGCTGTATCCGTCGATCCGCGCCACCGGCCGGCTGGCTACCGACGCGCTGAGCCAGATGACGCAGGGCGAGATCGTGCTCAGGCTCGGCAGCGGCTACCAGACCCACAGCGCCAGCCGTTGGGGCGACTACAGCATGATGGGCGTGGATCCGGTGGACGATTGCACCTTCTGGTACACGCAGGAGTATTACGCCGTGGCTGGCTCGGCCCCGTGGCAGACCCGCATCGCCGCCTTCAAGCTGCGCGATTGCGGCCCCGCGAACAACCCGCCGGTGGCGTCGTTCACTTACATTTGCACTGGGCTGACGTGCACCTTCGACGGCTCGGGCTCTACCGACAGCGACGGAAGCATCGTCAGTTACGCCTGGAACTTCGGAGACGGCGGAACGGCCACCGTAGTGGCTCCTTCTCACACGTACGCGGCCAGCGGCACTTATCCCGTGACGCTCACGGTCACCGACAACGGTGGGGCCACCGGTTCGCAGACTCAGAACGTGACCGTGAGCAGCGGCCAGTCAACTGTGCACGTCGGCGACCTGGACGGCGCGAAAACCAGCCAAGCCAAGACCTGGACGGCGCGGGTAACGATCACGGTCCACAACGCCAGCCATGCCACGCTGGCAGGCGCCACGGTCACGGGCAACTGGAGCGCCGGCGCGACGGGCACATCGTCCTGCACCACCGACACCACCGGCCGGTGCTCCGTCAGCAAGAATAAGATCAGCAACACGGTGGGCAGCGTGATGTTCAGTGTGACCAACGTGACCGCCAGCGGGCAGACTTACAACTCCGCCGCCAACCACGACGGGGACACCCCGGCCGATAGCACCGGCACGAGCATCACGGTGACCAAGCCGTAGCCGCTTGCCGCCCGCAGCTTTACTTGACTTCCGTCTTGACGTGGCGGATGACTTGCGGGCTCTCTTTGACCGTGTAATCCGGCGGCACCTGGAAGAGCGAGGCTAGCGGTTCGCTGCGGTTGGTGTTGACCAGCCGGTAGGTGGTCTCGCCGAAGCGCGGGTCGTTGTGCTTGCTGTAGACCACCACCTGCAACTGCGGCGAGTACCAGCGTTCGGAGACGATCTCGATCGGGCGCTCGTTGCCGATCTGCCCGGCCGGGATGGTCATTAGAGTCCGCGTTCCCTCGGCTTCCAGTCCTTCGATCATGCGCTTGCCGAGCGATTCGGTCTTCCCGGTCTCGGAGCCGCGCCTGCTGACGAATCTGGCCTCGACCTGATGCTGCGCCTCGGCGGACTCCCCTTCGATCACGATCTTGCGCTCGAAGACCTCGGCCTCGCCGGGTTTGGCGCGGGCTTTCACCATGGCCGCGGGCGGCGGCACTTTGCGCGCCGTTTTGGACCGCGACTCCAGGTGGTAACTGACGCCGACGACCGGGTCGCTGATGAAGATGGTCTGAAGCGGCTCGCTGGCGGCGGCAAAGGGGCCGACACCGCTGAGCGTTTGCTCACGCCGGGTCCGGCCTTGACTGTCGCGGTACAGCATGGCCGTGTTCTTGTGCTGGATGCGGTTGCCGTCGGCCAGCGTCTGGGTGGTTTCGGTGACGGCCTCGGCCGAATAGGGCGCGCCTTTGACGACCTTGCCCGGGGCCACCTCGACCGCGATGAATTCCGCGTGCATCTGCGGCCCGGACATCGACGCCGGGCCGCGGATGATGACGTCTTGCGCGGCCAGCGCGAGGCAGGCCGCCAGCAAACAAATGATGACTCTCATGTTTTCCTCCTTCAACGCACAAACCGGATTGCCCGCGCCACACCGTCCTGGCCTAGAACCACGTCGGCCTGGATAGGTTCGAAAGCGCGCTCCTCGTTCATCGGCAGCCCGAAGGAGAGCAGCGCCGTGCGCGGCAGCCGCACGCGCACGGTCTGGCCGCTCTCGGCGGGTTGCCAGGCAGGGTCAAGCAGAATGAAATCACTGGCGATCTCGGGCGCGGGGCCCGGCAGTGGCGCCGGCTCCGCGGCCGGCCCGCGCACGAGCAGGGCCGCGCCGGCCGCCACGACCAGCGCCGCCGCGGCCGCCCACCACCACCGGCTCGGGCCCGCACCGCCGGCGGGTCGCCTGAAAGCCGCGCGCAAGGCGGCCTCCACCCGAGGCGGCGCTTCGGCGCCGGCCGTAGCCGCCGCCAGCGCCCGCAACCGGGCGTCCAGCTCCTGTTCGAAATCCTGGCAGCTCATGTCAAACACCCCGCTCGATTCACACCGGCCGGTTCGGCTACGCCGCTGCGGCGCAGCTTCTCAGCCAGCAGTCCTCGCGCCCGGTGCAGCCGGGACCGCACGGTACCCACGGCACACTCCAGCGTGGCCGCGGCTTCCTCGTAGCTCATCCCATCGAGGTCGCAGAGCGCTACCACCTCGCGGTAATGCGGCGGAAGGCTCAACACCGCCGCCCGCACCCACTCGATGCTCTCCTCGCGCGCCAGCCGTTCCAGCGGGCCGGCGCCCGGCTCCGCCTGCTCCGGGAGCGGATCGACCGCCCTCTCCAGGCGCGTCCGCGCCACCCAGCGCAGCACCTGTTTTCGGGCGATCCCGAAAAGGTACGCCGTCACCGGACCGCGCGCCGGGTCGTAGCGGGACGCCTCGCGCGCTAGCGTGAGGAAGACTTCCTGCGTCACATCCTCGGCGGCCGCTTCCGAGCCGCTCATCCGCAGCGCGAAGCGGTAGATGCCCGCCTGCCGCCGCCGGTACAGCACGGTGAAGGACTCCTCGTCGCCGGCCACGACGCCCCGCAGCAACTCCTCATCACTCGGCCGCTGGTTGTTCATTGAGCGGTCTAACAACTATTCCGGTGGCGGCCCTCGAAAGTTCCACGAATTGCGGCTTCACAGCTACTGGAAAGAGGCCGCCGCAAACAGGACGAATAGCACAGAGTAGGCCACCTCGAGCCAGCCGATGCGCTTGAGGTTCAGCCGCCCGGACGGCCGGACCAGGTGCCAGAAGGCGCGGGCCAGGACCGGGGCGAAGGCGATCAGCGCGAACAGGTTCAGGCTGCCGGTGGCGGTCAGCGCGGCCAGCGAGGCAAGCAGGAAGGAGTGATAAGCGGCGCACCAGCGCCGCACCCGCTCGTCGCGGGCGTGGGCCGACAAGACGCGGAACTTGACGTACAACACGCCGCTGGCGAAGTAGAGCCCGCTGAGCAGCCACAGCCAGAGGGCCTCGACGCTCCATCGGCCTTGGGTGGCGTAATGGGCGGCCGGCGCCGCCAGCGCCAGCCCGGCGATGGCCAGGATCGCGCCAGCCACGGTCCGATCCCGCCGCCCGCCAGCGCGCCGAGCAAGAGCGGAACGTACAGCATGCCCCACGCGCCATGTTCTTTGGGAAGCCTCCAGGTCGCACGAAGACTCATCACGGCTCTTCCCATTTTCGCCTGCGCGACGAGGCTCGTGTGGAGGGGACGCGTCAGGCGGCGCCTTGCGCCCGCTGGCTCATTTCGCGGAAGGCGGCGGCGGCGCGGCGCTCGATCTCCGCGGAGCTCACGTCCTCGATATGGGTAGCCACCGACCACTCATGGCCGAACGGGTCCGACAACTTGCCGTAGCGGTCGCCCCAGAACATGTCTTGCACCGGCATCTGCACCTTGGCGCCGGCGGCCACGGCGCGGTTGAACAGCGCGTCCACGTCCTCGACGTAAAGGTTCAAGCCGCCCGTGGCGCCGCCCAGGGTCTTGGGCGACTTGCAATGGCCCATCGGGAACTCGTCGCCCATCATGATCATCGAATCGCCGATCTGGAGCTCGCAGTGGGCGACTTTGCCATCCGGGCCGCGCACAAGGCACTTGACCTCGGCGCCGAAGGCCTTCTGATAGAACGCGATGGCGTCCGCCGCTCCGTTTACCGTCAGGTACGGCGTGACGGTGCGGAAGCCATCGGGAACAGGTTTTGCTTTGGTTGCCATATGCCCCTCCAATAACTTCAGTCTACCCGGTGTCGGGCCTTCATGAATGTAAAATGGGCAGGTGCCGATGATGGTCCGACCCCAGGAGATCCGGGAGGCAGCCGGGCGCATCCGCCCGATCGCGCGGCGCACGCCGGTGCTCACTTCGCCGGACTTCGATGCCGCGGCCGGCGTGCGCGCGTTTTTCAAGTGCGAGAACCTCCAGCGCGGCGGCGCGTTCAAGATCCGCGGGGCGTCCAACTTCATTTTCCAGATCGCGCCGGAGCGGGTCGCCCGGGGCGTGGTGGCCTATTCCTCCGGCAACCACGCGCAGGCGGTGGCGATCGCGGCGCGGCACGTTGGCGCGCGCGCCACGCTGGTGATGCCCACCGACGCGCCGCGCTCCAAGGTAGAAGCCACACGGGCCCAGGGCGCGACCATCGTCACCTACGACCGGCTGCGCGAGAGCCGCGAAGCCATCGGCGCCGCCATCGCCGGCGAGACCGGAGCCACCCTGGTGCCGCCCTTCGATCACCCCTGGATCATCGCCGGGCAGGGCACGGCCGCGCTCGAACTTCTGGAAGAGGCGCCGGAACTGGACGCGCTGATCGCGCCCGTCGGCGGCGGCGGTCTGCTCTCCGGTTGCGCCATCGCCGCCCGCAGCGTCAACCCCGGCATCCGCATCTTCGGCGCCGAGCCCGAAGACGCCAACGACTGGTTTCTTTCCCTCAGGGCCGGCGAGCGCATCGAGATCCCGCCGCCCAAGACGATGGCCGACGGTTTGCGCCCAACCCGGCCAGGCGAGCTGACGTTCGCCATCCTGCGCGAGCGGGCCGAAGCGATCCTGCTGGTGAGCGAAGACGAGATCCGCGCGGCGCTGAGGTTCCTGCTCGAGCGGCTTAAGATCCTGGTTGAGCCGAGCGGCGCGGTGGCGGCGGCGGCGGTGTTGAACCGCAAGCTGCCGCCGGGGGTGCGCTCGGTGGGCGTCATCCTCTCCGGCGGCAACGTGGATTTCGAGGTGTTGCAGTCGCTCTGAAACCGCCCCCGCACTGCGCACGTCCCACCTGCTTGCCATGATCCTGCTGGCAGCACTCGTCCTGGCCCTCCCGCTCGCGGCCGCCGATCCGGCGCGCGACACGCGCTGGCGCGAGGACTTGCAGTACCTCGCCGGCCAGCTTCCGCAGCGGCATCCGAACCTGTTCTTCCAGATGAAGCGGGAGAATTTCGACGCGGCGGTGAGCGACCTGGAGCGGCGCATCCCCGAGCTCACGGACGCCGAGGTGACGGTGAGCATGATGCGCATCGTCGCCGCGGCGGGCGACGGGCACACCGCGGTGTTTCCCCTGCCATCCTGGCGCCGGCTGCCGGTGGCGCTGCGCTGGTTCCAGGACGGCCTGTTTGTCATCGCCGCCGCGCCGGAGCACTCCCGCGCGCTGGGCGCCCGCGTCGTCCAGATCGGAAGCTACCAGACAACGAGGGCCTATGAAGCAATGAGCGCCGTTATCTCTCACGAAAACGACGCGTGGCTGCGCCAGCAGAGCGCATCCTACCTGACCATCCCCGAGGTCCTGTTCGCTCTCCGGATTACGCCCGACGCTGAGCAGGCGCGCTTCGTGCTGGAGGACACCGGCGGGGCGCGGTTCACTCTCGATCTGACGCCGTCTTCAGTCTCGTTGAGGCAGGCGCCCGATCCGGCCATCGGCTTCGTCCCGTACTGGAGACGGAACACCAGCCGCAACTACTGGTTCGAGATCCTGGAAGGTTCCCGCACCCTGTACCTTGCCTACAACCAGTGCCAGAACATGCCCGGCCTCCCGTTCGCCGCGTTCGCCCAAGAGGTCTTTGCGGCTGCGGAGCCCGCCGGTGTCGAGCGTCTGGTCATCGACGTCCGCAACAACACCGGCGGGGACAGCAGCGTGATCGAGCCGCTGCTCCAGGGCATCGAACAGGGGATCCGCAACACCGGGATGAACCCCGAGGGGCGGCTCTTTGTGATCATCGGCCGCCAGACCGCTTCCTCGGCCATGATGAACGCGATCACGCTCAAAGATCGTTTGGGCGCGCTGCTGGTGGGCGAGCCCACCGGCGGCAGGCCCAACCATTACGGACAAGTGCAGAGCTTCGAGCTGCCGCACTCGCGCTTGAGAGTCCAGCATTCGACCCGATACTTCCGGCTGCGCCCGGACGATACGCCGTCCCTGATCCCGGACATCGCGCGCCAGGTCGCGTCCACCGACTACTTGGCACGCCATGACCCGTTTCTGGCGGCGGTGCTGGCGTACCCGGATCTCGCCCCGAAGACGGAGGCGGCGCCGGGCGCGCTGGTCGTGGTCAACGCCGCCGGCTTCCGCGGCCCGGTCGCGCCGGGCTCGTTAGCCTCGATCTTCGGCGATTTCGACGGCATCACGCCCGGCGACGCCACTTCGGTTCCGCTGCCCGGCCAGATTGCCGGCGTTCGGCTCCTGGTGAATGAAGCCAGCGCGCCGCTGGTCGCGGTTCGTTCCGGGCAGATCAACTTCCAGGTCCCGGCTGCAACCGCGCCCGGTCGCGCTGCGATCCGTGTTACCGCTTCCGGCCGCGAGCTGGCCGCCGGCGCCGCGGAGGTCGCTGCGGCGGGTCCGGGTCTCTTCGTTTTGGACCCCGCGAGCCTCGACCGGCGCGGCGCCATCCTCAACCAGGACTCCCAAATCAACAGCGAGTCGGCGCGCGCCCGGCGCGGCGAAGTGATCCAGATCTTCGCCACCGGAGGGGGCGCGGTGACGCCGGCAATCGAAGATGGAGCGGCCGGGCTGGCGCGGACGCTCGCATGGCCCCGAGTCTTCATCGGGCTGGAGGAAGCCCCCGTGGTTTTCAGCGGTGTGTCCTCCCAGTTCCCGGGTCTCTGGCAGATCAACGTGCGCGTCCCGGAGCGGTCCAGCCTGGTCGGGCAGGCGCCTGCGTTCCTTCACATCGGGGGCAGGTCGAGCAACGCCGTCACCGTTTGGGTGGCGGAGTAAGAAACCCCGCCGGGCCTGTGTGCTACAATCCCCCCACCAGGAGAAACCGGAATGGCGGTGCGCAGACTCTTCCTAACGCTACTGTGTGCCTTCGGCGTTTTCGCCGAGACGAAAGTTCTGGAGAACTTCACGCTGATCGACGGCGGCGGCGGGCCGGCGCGGGCGCGCTCGGCGATGATCATCACCGACGGCCGCATCCAGTGGGTCGGGCCGCAGGCGCAGTTGAAGGCGCCGGCCGGGGCCGAGAGGATCAACGTCTCAGGCAAGTTCGTCATGCCCGGCATCATCAACCTGCACGCGCACCTCGGCAACACGGTGGACCTGGTTCAGGATCCCAAGTTCTTCACCCGCGAGAACCTGGAGAAGCAGCTCAAGACCTATGCCTCCTACGGCGTCACCTCGGTGGTGAGCATGGGCAGCGACGCCGACCTCGTCTACCAGGTGCGCGCCGGGCAGCGCGCCGGGCGTCCCAGCCTGACCCGCATCTTCACCGCCGGCCGGGGCTTCACCGGCAAGGCCGGCTACCCGAGCATGCTGCCCGGCATGCAGGGCGTGCCCTTCGAGGTCGCGACGCCGGCCGAGGTCGCCAAGGCGGTGGCCCAGCTTGCCGACCGCAAGGTGGACATCGTCAAGATCTGGGTGGATGATCACCTGGGCCGCGAGAAGAAGATCCCCATCGCGCTTTGCCGGGCCATCGTCGAGAACGCGCACCGTCACGGGCTCAAGGTTGCCGCGCACGTCTTCTATCTGGAAGACGCGAAGCAACTGGTGGAGGCGGGCCTGGACGGGCTGGCTCACAGCGTCCGCGATGCGCCGGTGGATGACGCGCTGATCGCCGCGCTGAAGAAGCGCGGCGCCTGGCAGGCCGCGCCCACCATCGTGCGGGAGTGGTCAACCTTCATTTATGCGCGGCCCGGCCCGGCGCTGAGCGACCCGTTCTTCACCCGCTCGGTGTCCCCGAAGCTGCTGGCGGCGCTGAACAGCACCGGGAACCAGAAGAAGATCGCCGCCTCGCCGGACTTCCACCACTTCCCGCAGTGGTTCGAGATGGCGAAGAAGAACCTGAAGCGGCTGGCGGACGCCGGGGTGAAGTACGCCTTCGGCACCGACAGCGGCCCGCCGATGCGCTTCTTCGGGTACTTCGAGCACCGCGAGCTGGAATTCATGGCCGACGCGGGGCTCACTCCGGCCCAGATCATCACCGCGGCGACGCGCAGTGCCGCTGAGTTCCTCGGCGTCTCGAAAGACCTCGGCACGCTGGAAGCGGGCAAGTGGGCCGATATGATCGTGCTGGGCAAGAACCCGCTGGAGAACGTTACTAATACGCGGTCGCTGGAGATAGTGATGATCGCCGGCAACCGGGTGAACTGAAGGAGGCATCCATGACCGTGAATCGCAGGCAATTCCTGACCTCGGCGCTGGCGGCGCCGCTGGCCGCGGCCCCGGAACCGCGTTACCGCGTCGGCATCACCACCAACACCCGCGGCGGCTGGGAGAAGGACGTGTTCCTCTCGTTCCGCGAGGCGCGCGAGGTGGGCTACCGCTACGTCGAGTCGTTCATGAGCTACTTCGTGGATTACTGGGAGCGGCCGGAGGACCTGCGCAAGAAGATCGAGGAGATCGGCGTGCGCTTTGTCACCATCTCGAACAGCGGCCCGATGGAGACGCACTTCGAGGACCCCGCCCGCCACGAGAAGCTGCTGGCCGACCACATGCGCCTGGTGCGGTTCATCAAGCACTTCGGCTGCGCGCATCTGAAGATCAACCTGGGCCCGCGGCGCCCGACCGGAACAACCGACGAGGACCTGCGGCACATGGCCGCGGCCGCCAACGAGCTCGGCAAGCGCAGCGCCGCCGAAGGCGTGCGGCTGGCCGTCCACGCCCACATGTGGAACCAGTTCGAGAACCGCCGGGAGATCGACTACGTGCTGGGGCACACCGAGGCGAAGTACGTCGGCTTCGTGCTCGACACCGGGCACATTACGCTGGCGGGCATCGACCCGGTCGCGCTGGCCCGCGAGATGGGGCACCGCGTTGTCGAGTTCCACATGAAGGACGTCAAACCCGAGAACCGCGGCGGCGCCAAGACGCGGCTGGACCGGCCGGACATCATGAACGATCCGCCGTTCCTGCCGCTCGGCAGCGGCGGCGTCGATTACCCGGCGCTGAAGGCCCACCTGGACAAGATCCGCTGGCGCGGCTGGCTGACGGTGGAGCTGGATTCCTCGCCCTTCCGCCCCCCGAAGGAGAGCGCGCGGATCAGCAAGGACTACCTGGAGAAGAC
>JBBTDS010000371.1:0-22188 GCA_038060875.1 Acidobacteriota bacterium
GTGCTAATAGCGGCTGGCTGTGCATTCTCTCAGGCCACACGCACCGCCACGCTAGTCGGAAACGTCACCGACCCGACCGGCGCCGCCATCGTCGGCGCCAAGGTCAAGGTTGTCAACCCCGAGACGAACTTCACCTCCACCGGCGAAACCAACGAGGCCGGCAGGTTCTACATCCCTTACCTCAATCCGGGTCAGTATCAAATGACCATTGAGGCCACGGGCTTCCGGACCTACGTGCGGAAAGGCATCGAGCTCCGCGTCGGCGAGTCCCCGCGCCTGGATGTCGAGATGCAGCTCGGCGCCGTCACCGAATCGGTTACGGTGGCCGGCGCCGTGCCGCTGCTCGAGACCGAGACGGCCACCAGCGGCGCCATCCTCGAGAACAAGACCTTCATGCGGATTCCGGTGATGCAGGTGCGGACCTACAACATCCTCAACTACCTGCCGGGCTTGAACACGACCGGGTTCAACTCCTTCTTCACGCTGGGCCAGCGCAACCGCTCGCTGAACTACGCTATCGACGGCGTCAGCGCCAAGGAGCCGGTCATCGGCTCCAGCACCACGCACGACCGCAACGTCCAAACCACGATGGACGCGCTCCAAGAGGTCAAGCTCATCACTACTGGCGTGCCCGCCGAGTTCGGCCGGTCCGGAAGCGGCGTGCTCAGCGTGGTGTTCAAGAGCGGCACCAACCAGATCCACGGCTCGGCGGAGGACCGCTACCTCAACAAGGACCTGCTGCACCGCGGTTACTTCGACCGGCTGAAGAGAACCGAGCCGCTGGGCTACCACGAGCTGGCCTTTGTCATCGGCGGTCCCATCGTCCTGCCGAAGCTGTACGGCGGGAAGGACCGGACCTTCTTCCTCTTCTCGGCGCAGCGCCACCACGAGAAAGCGTCGGAGACCGAGACCTGGACGGTGCCCAACGAAGAGATGCTGGCCGGTGATTTCAGCTTCGGCGGCAGGGGCCTTCCCATCTATGATCCGGTGAGCACGCGGCAGCAAGGCAGCACCTGGGTCCGCGACCCGTTCCCGGGCAACCGGGTGCCGCTGGCCCGGTTCGATCCGGTCGCCAAGAACTTCCTGGCCCAGAATCCTTTTTATAAGCCCAATGTCCCCGGCTTCGTCGCGACACTCGGCCCGCAGCAGAACGTCGCCAACCAGACGCGCTACCGCTCCTACCGCACCCGCTTCGACGGCAAGGTCGATCATCAATTCAGCCCGGCGCACAAGATCTTCGGCCGCTACTCCCACAACCGGCACCGCGTCTGGAGCAATCGCAGCTATGTCTACCTCCAGTGGAATTCACTGATCCCGAGCGCCGTGCCGCAGCCGGCCGACCAGGGCAACGCCGTCGTTTCCGATACGTGGTCGATCAGCCCCACTATGATCAACGAATTCCGGTCGGGCTTCAACCGCCGCGCCTTCCGCCGCGACCCCGACACTTACGGCCAGGGCTGGGCGGGAAAGCTGGGCATCCCGAACACCTTGCCTGACACCTTCCCCGAGTTCAACAACATCGGCTTCGGGGTCAGCCCGGGCGGCTTCAGCCAGTCGGTCGGAGAAGACATCACCTTGTCCGAAAACCTGACCAAGCTCAGGAGTCAGCACATCTTCAAGTTCGGTTACGAGCTGCTGCGCTCCCGTTATAACAGCCGCGACGAGGACCGGCCTTCGGGCAGTTACAACATGGGCGGCACCGATATGCCGTACACCCCGAACACCGGAAACGGGTTCGCCAGCTTCCTGCTGGGCAGCGTGGCCAGCGCCAGCTTCACTCAAGTTCGCGCCGCCTGGCTGCCCCGCTGGTGGACGCACGCGTGGTATGCGCAGGACGATTGGAAGCCCATCAAGAACCTCACCGTCAACATCGGTATCCGCTGGACTTACGAGAGCCCGTATAACACCAAGTACGGGCAGCAGTCCCAGTTCGACCCCAGTGCCACCGACCCGATCACGGGGCGGAGGGGAGCGATCGTTCACACCAAGAGCGCGCTGGCCAAACGCGACCTGAACAACTTCCAGCCGCGGTTGGGCGTGGCGTGGAACTTCCGCCCGAAGTGGGTGTTTCGCGGCAGCTTCGGGGTGAGCACGGTTGACTTGCTGAGCCCCGGCACGAACCTGGCGTTCGAGGAATACTACGCCACCGCGTTCATTGCATCACCCCCGGGCGACCCGCGCATTGCCTTCCTGCTCTCGAAGGGTCCCCCCACCATCCCGTACACGGTGAATCCCGACGGCACGGTCCCCTTTGTCGGGCAGAACTACGCGGGCCGGGGCGCCACCTGGTACGACCCGAACATGCGCATGCCCTACATCATGAGCTGGTCGGGCGGCTTCCAGTGGGAGTTTGCCGGCACCTGGCTGCTGGAGACTGTCTACCAGGGCAGCTCCGGAGTCGGGCTGCTGAACTCCTGGGACTTGAACGTCATCCCGTTGAACATCTCGCGGGACATCAGTGAGCTCGACCGCATCTACCAGCAGACCCAGAACTTCAAGCCCTATACCCAGTTCGGCTCGATTCGCCATTTCGGCAACTACGGCCATAACAGCTACCACGGCATAACGTTCCGCACCGAGAAGCGTTACTCGCACGGCATGACGCTGAACACTTTCTACACGTACTCGAAGACACTCGATGAATCCGACGGCGACGGCGGGGCCGGCGGGATCACGTTCTACAACCGCCGCCTGGAAAAAGGTCGGGCCGGCTATGACCTGACGCACCGGTTCGTCTCGGTCTTCACCTGGGACCTGCCGGTCGGCGCCGGCCGCCGGTTCATGAACGCCAAGGGCGTCAAGAACGCCATCCTGGGCGGGTGGCAGTTGAACTGGCTCAACTCGCTCCAGACCGGACAGCCCTTCACGGTAGGCTCCGCCGGCAGCCCGAATCGCTATCTGCCGGGCAGCCAGCGGCCGAACATCCTGGCGCCGTTTGACGAGGCCAAGGTCGAGGGCTGGACGATGGGGCCCCACCGCTTCCCCACCGCCGCGCAGAACCCGTACCTGAAGATGGAGGCGTTCGACTACCCGGCGGCCTATGCGACCGGCAATCTCGGCCGCAACATCTTCAATTCGCCGACGCTCTACTGGCCGCAGGCTTCGCTCGGCAAGGAGTGGCGCATCGGCGAGCGCGCCCGCTTCATGTTGCGATGGGACATGAGCAACGTCTTCAAGAAGCCGCAGTTCGGCCCGCCCTCGAGCACCTTCGACAAGCGCAGCCCCGGAAACTTCGCCCGCTTTACCACCGGCGAGATAGGCGGATTCGCCGCGATCGGCACCAAGTTCCACTCGATCATCGTGATGCGGCTGGAGTGGTGAGAAGCAGAATAGGCCTCCTCTGCGCGCTCCCTGTCCTCTGCTGTGGGGCAGACGATCGTTTTTTGTCGTCTGCCGTCCCGGGGCGCGCCGCCCAGGAACAGGACTGGCGGAACCGCATCAGGATGGCCCTGTTCGCGGCAGGGCCTGTTCCCGCGCTCGCTCCCGAAACGCACGGCCAGTTTGAGCCCGCGCCAGGTGTCATCGCCGAGCGGGTGAGCTACGCGACACAGTTCGGCATGAGGGTCCCGGCGATTCTCTATCGGCCGAAGACGCAGCCCGGCAAGATCCCGGGGCTGATCGTGGTCAACGGCCACGGCGGCGACAAGTACAGTTGGTACGCCTTCTATTCGGGCATCCTGTACGCACGGGCCGGGGCCGCCGTGCTGACCTACGACCCGGCCGGCGAGGGAGAGCGGAACATCGACCGCAAGTCGGGCACGCGCGCCCACGACAAGGTGGAGCCGCCGCCCGAGCTGGCCCAAAGGCTGGGCGGCCTCATGATGACCGACGTCATGCAGGCGGTCTCCTACCTGAGCCGGCGCCCCGAAGTGGACCCGCGCCGGCTGGCCGCGTTCGGCTACTCGATGGGCTCGTTTGTGCTGAGCGTCACCTGCGCGGTGGAGCGCCGGCTGAAGGCCTGCCTGCTGGCCGGCGGCGGCAACCTGGACGGCCCCGGCGGCTACTGGGATGGCTCCAAGCCGATGTGCCAGGGCACGCCGTACAAGTCGCTGATGTTCCTCGGCGACCGGCCCGCCGCGCTGTATGCGCTGCACGCCGCGCGCGGCCCCACGCTGGTCATCAACGGCCTCGAAGACACCACGGTGCAGATCCCGCGCTTCGGCGAATTATCCTTCCGGGACCTGCAACAGCGCGTGGCGAAGCTGCGGGGGACGGCGGAGGGCGTGTTCGAAACTCAATTCGTGCCGGGCGTCGGCCACCGCCCGTTTATCGTCACCAGGCCGGTGGCGCTGTGGCTGGAGCGGCGCCTGGATCTTCCCAACTGGACCGAAGAGAGCATCCGCGCCATGCCCGAGACTCACATCAGCGAGTGGGCGGGGGCCAACCGCGTGGAGATGGACCCGCTCTATGCCACCGAGCATCGCGAGGGCGGCACGCTGGCGCTCGGCACGGGTGTCCCCGGCCTGTCACGGAGCGACCTGAGCGTGTTCAGCGTGGAAGAGTGGGAGCGGCGCAAGGAGCGCCTGGTCCACCAGACCTGGCTGAGAGAAGCGAAGGCCCGCTGAGTCCCGGCAAGCGAAGAGCTTACTTGGCGCGCTTGGCGGTGAACTCCCTGGCCGCGCCCCGGCCGCCTTCCCGCTTGAACTGGATTTCGTCGCCGGCGATCTTGCCGGTGTAGATCTGCTTGACGGTGTTGCCGCCCATCTCCTGGGTGACCGTGAACGACAAAGTGTCGCCACTCACCTTCCCCTCGGCGATGGGGATTTCCGCCCCTTGGCGGCCGCTCATGGTTCCGGTCAGCTTCTCACCATCCGCCTTGAGGGTGAAGGTGACCTCACGGGTCTGGCCTTCCCGGCCGGGTACCTGCGCGGTCCACTTGCCGGTCACATCGGCCGCGAGGGCGCCGACGGCCACGGCACATAAAAGGCTGAGCACTAAAATCGTACGAGTAGTCATAGTGACAGCATAGACCATTCGGCGGGCGGGCCGCTTCCCTGCCGGGCCTCGTTCTGCCGCTTGAGGAACACCGCGCGGCCAGTGCGGAAGGCCTCGATGGAGGCCTGGCGGTCAGCCGGCCGCGCGAACTTGGCCTCGCGTTCGAGCCACTCGATGCACTTGTCCAGGTAGCGCACGTAGTAGCCGGCGTCGTCCCAGTTGCGGATCGGCTTGCCGTCGCGGATCGCGTAGACGGGCGAAGTATGCGCGAACACCGTCTCCGGCCGCCGCGTGCCGAAGTAATCGCCCAGCACGGTGCCGCGCTCGACGTGGATCCTGGCGAAATCCACTCCCGCGCTCCGGTACCGTCCCATCTCCTCCACCACGCGGGCCGCGATCCAGCAGCTCCGCGCCACCGGATGTTCCAGCCGGATTGCGGCGCGGTGCAGCGGGCCGCTGGGCGTGGCGTCGGCGACCGCTTCGCCGTTCACCACGATTTCCAGCCGGTGGTAGGGCAACTGCGATTCGGCTTCGGCCCGGATCCCGACGGTGGCGCGCTGGCCGCCCAGCTCCAGCACCGATCCCGCCTCGCGCCCGTTCACCGTAAGCCGCACGAGCGGGCTGTTGGTTACGAAGGTGCGGCCGGCCTTCAGCGCATCGATCCAGCCCTGGTAGGTAAGCTCGCCGTCCACCCGCGCGTAGACGCGGTTGGCGCCCACGGTCACGAAGTTCGTCATCTTGTCGGTGCCGGCGGTGGCCGTAAGCCGAAAGCCGCAGTTCAGGTAGCGGTACCACAGCCGCAGGCCGTCGTTGGCCGCGATCTCCGGCACCACCTGGCGCGTGAAAACCGGAAAATCGCGCGGGTCGAGCACGCACAGGATCTCGAGACCGTCGAGCTTCTCCATGGCCACGTCGAGCGGCCCCTCCACCCCCGGCCAGCTAGGGAAGTGCGCCCACGAGACGTACCCGCCCTGCGCGCGCGCCTGGTCGCAGGCACCGAGGTGCAGCGGATAGTGCACCTCCTGCGCCGGCTTCACCGGCTCGATCAGCTTCTTAAGATTCAGCAGGCACAGGTGTCCGAGCTGGTGGTTGCGGAACTCCTGAGACACGTAAATCAGGCGCCCGGCGCCCGAGTTCGCGTTGAGCCGGCCTTCGAACTGTTCCTGGTCGGTGGTGAAGTCGGAGGTGAGGATGTTGGCCACGTTCAGGTCCTCGGCCTCCATCTCCAGCCGGCAGGTCTTCGGCGCGATGTGGTGGATGTGGATGTCGCCGGAGTACCAGCCGGCGCGGCCCACCGACGACCAGCGTTCCAGCCTGATCTCGGCCACGCTATCCCGCAGGCGCTGCGGCGTCAGTTCGCCCTCGGCCATGCGGTACTCGTAGCCCTTGATCGCCTGGTAGCGCAGCGGGAGCCGCGAGGGGTCCACGGCAAACTCGCCGTTGACGTAAGCGAACCGCCGCGACTGGAAGCGCACATCGCCTTCCTGCGCCTTGTCCGAAAGCGCCTCCGGATGCCCCGCCGGGACCGCCTCTTTGCCGTTTGCATCCACCAGCCGCACGCGCGCGGCAGTGGGCCGCCCGGTGGCGCCGTCCACAACTCTGCACGTCACCGCGCGCCCCTCGGTCGCAAGCAACTGCCCGTACGCCATCGTTTCGAGAAATCCTCTTCTGTCCATTTATGATTCGGTCACGCCGGCGGCGTAAACCGCTCCTCCGTGGTCGCGTCGGCCTCCACCTGCTGGCGCGTTATCAGCATGTCATGATACGAATTGACCAGCCACTGTCGCAGCCCCGCGCCGCCGGGGATGCCCTGGCGCGCCCGGATGCCTGCCGGCGACATTTCGGCGAGGAAACGCCGTGAAGCCCCGCCGCCGAACATGAAACTGGAGGCGGAGGCCGCCCGCGCGCCGTGGCCGGAGGCGTCCACCACCTCGAACCCGCCGGCCCGCGCCACGCCGGGCAGCGCCGGCGCCAGGTTCGGCAGCCCGCCCGCGGGAGGAATGCTGAAGCTGCCGCCCAGCGCGTGCCGGAACACGATGCGGTGCAGCTTGCCCCAGCGGTAATCATCCTGGATGGATGAGCGCCCGAACGCCGGCGCGAACGCCTCACCGGCCAGCAGGCCCAGCGCGCCCCGCAGGCTGCGCAGAATCAGGATGTCGCGGGCCGCTTCCGGCGTGGCCGCACCCTCAACCTCGAAGAAGTTCACACCCGAAGCCCCGCGCCCTTTGCCCGAGGCGAAGCTCTCCAGCAGACGCCGCAGCGCCGCCAGCGCCTGGTCGTCGGGCGGAGTCTGGCCGCCGAGGCCCACGCGCCTCAGGGAAGCGTCGATCGTGTTGCGCACGAACTGGCCGCGCCACACGCTGTAGATCGTCGCCGCGATGCTGTTCTGGACTTCCTCGTGCGAGGGTTCTGGCAGGTTGTCCGGATCGTCGCCGGGATCAAACCCCTCGCGGATGCCGGTGGGCGTGCTGAAGTTCCAGCGGCCGAGCCGGGCGACGGCTTCGGCCACGCCGCGGTCGTTGCCCAGCGCCACCAGCGCGGCCGGCGCGCTCGCGGAGCGGGCGTTTGCCAACGCCGCCTGAGCGTAGGGCACGAACACCTGCGCGTCCAGCATCTGGTTGCTGGCCTGCAAGCCCGCCATGATCCCAAGAGAGAGCTTGGCGCCCACCGCCTGGATGTCGCGGATCAGGCCGGCGATGCGGCCAATGCGAAAGCCACCGTCGTAGCCGGGGTTCAGGTAGTAGATGCCGCCGCCGGGCCGCCGCCGGCCCAGCGGATTGTTGTCCAGGGTGGTCCCGACCGGATCGTTGTTCGCATTCGCGATGAAGCCCTGGGAGGGGTTGACGACCTGCGGCATCTCCGCGAACGGCAGGATCTCATATGGAGTCGCCTGGCCGGGCTGGCGGTTCGTGACCGGCAGCCACTCATTCTTTGCGCGGTGCGTGCCGTCGCGGATCATGAACGGCGGCGCGCCGTCCACCCGGCCGAGCGTCTGGAGGTCCTCACGCAGCGGCAGCTCTCCGCTGGTGAAGTAGGCGATGTTGCCGTCCACGTCGGCGTAGGCCCAGTTCTGCGAGCCGAACGTGAAGAACCGCAGCGAACGCTGGAAGTCCTCCAGTCCCTGGGCGCGGGCGAAGCCGAGAAACGTTTCTACTTCTCGCGTCGCTCCCCAACCGATGTACTGGACGCTGAGCCCGGTGATCTCCGGAAAGTTGGCGATGTCGATGGCAATGACCGGCCCGTTGTTGCGCCGCGGCACCAGGATGGTGACGCCCCCCTCCAGCGGCCCTACCTGCGCGGCCACCACGTCGTCGCTTACACGGTTGCCGACCTGATTCACACGGAAACGCTGCTCGATGATCTCCACCGGCTCCACCCGGTCTTCGAACAGCGTGCCCGCCAGGGTCAGCGACGGCAGGTCGAAGACGGCACGCTCCAGGTACACGTCGGTGACGTCCATGGGGTTGGTGGTCGCGCCCCAGCAGACGCGCTCGTTGCAGCCCAGCACGATGCCCGGAACTCCGGCCAGGCTCACGCCGCTCACGCTCATCGGGCCGCGCTCCGGATCGTCGCTCACCACCAGGTGCGCCTCGTACCAGATCGGCGGCGTGCTCAGGCTCAGGTGCGGATCATTGGCCAGCATGGGGAACCCGGACTCCGTCAGGCGCCCGCTGACGATCCACCAGTTGCTGGCGGGCTTCGACTGGCGCCGGTCGCCCAGCGTGCCCTCAAACAGCGGCGCGCGCCGCGCCCGCTCGAGGTACTGGCGGGCCAGGTGGGATAAGTCTCCCGACTTGTCTTTCCAGGTAGACAAGACAGGAGGCTTATCCCACCCCGGGATCGACACCGTCGGATCGAACGGCGCACTGCGCAGGATGTCCTGGAAGAACAGCGCCGCGCCGTCGAAGCCGCGCGCCTTGCCGGTCTCCTCACAAGTGGCCAGCGCCAGCGTCATCTCGATGTCCTGGTCGGCGTCAAAGGAGAGCTGAAAGGCCAGCCCCTTGGCGACCACCAGGCTGTCCGCCGGCGTCCACTCGGGCACGCCGGCTTTGGTCAGCTCCAGCGTCTGGTATTCGGGTGGCAGCCTGGTGGCCGCGTCTCGCAACCAGACATTGACACCGGCGGCGTAAGCTTCGAGCAGAGTGCGGGCCGCCGGCGAGACGGCCGCGAGCGACGCCTCCGCCCCACGCCTCAACCCGAGCGTCCGCGCCCGCGTGTCCGACCCCAGCGCGCGCTCGCCCAGCATCTCGGCCGAAGTGCCGCTGGCCTGCCGCCGCATCAGGTCCATCTGAAAGAACCGCTCCCGCGCGTGAAGGTACCCCAGCACCAGCATTGCATCGGCATCGCTCGCGGCGAAGATGTGCGGGATGCTGTTCGAGTCATAGACGACCCGGACCGGAGCGCGAAGGCCTTTCAGGTCCACCCCGGCCAGAACCGGCGCCAGCAGCATCACGGATGCCAAGAGTGCGGTGAGTCGTGTCACGAGTCCCTCATGATCAGTCTATATTGAGGCGAGTTTTCCGGGGCGGCTGGGCGTATACTGGACGATAGCCAGAAAGCCACACCAATTTAGGGGGGGAGGTTATGACGCAGTCTTGCATGATCCTCGCAGCCTTGTTGACGATCGCTTTGGGCCGGCCAACTCCGGCCGGAGCGCAGTCGATCTTCGGTTCCATGACGGGAAATGTCGTTGACCCCAGTGGCGCTGTGATCGCCGGCGCGGAGGTGACGGCCACGAACGCCGGGACCGGCGCCGCTCGCCGGGTGAAGTCGGACTCGCTCGGGGCCTTCGTGGTCGCCAACCTCGAACCTGCCGTGTACGAGGTCAAGGTTCAGGTCACCGGCTTCAAGACGCACACCAAGCAAAGTGTAAGCCTGCCTGCGTCCGAGCGTCTTGCGTTGGGCAACATCGTTCTGGAAGTCGGCAGCCAGGCGGAGTCGATCACCGTGCGATCCGAGGGCGCCACCGTCCAGACCGCGAGCGCCGAACGGTCCGGGCTCATCACCAGCACCCAGGTGGATGCGCTGCTGATCAAGAGCCGCAGCATCTACTCGATGCTGGCGCTCATGCCCGGCATCCAGGACGAGCGTGAGGAAGAGCAACCCACCTTCGTGTGGGCCATCCTGTCCAACGGCGGGCGCCAGACCACCACGGACATCTCGCTCGACGGCATCTCCACCGTGAACATGATCGAGAACCGCAGCTCCACGGTGGACGTGAGTATGGATTCGGTGGCCGAGGTGAAGGTCCTTGCGGGGATCTACCAGGCCGAGTATGGCCGCATGGCGGGCGCCAACGTGCAACTCGTGAGCAAATCGGGGACCAGGGACTTTCACGGTCTGGTCTCCTTCTTCAAGCGCCATGAGCAGTTCAACGCCAACAATTACTTTTACAACCGCAACAAGCTTCCCAAACCCCGCTACCGCTTCAATAGCTGGAACTACAACGCGGGCGGGCCCGTCTACATCCCCAAGCTGTTCAACAAGAACCGTGAGAAGCTCTTCTTTTTCTGGTCACAGGAGTTCTGGCCCACCACGCAAAGTTCCACTGGCTACTACACCGTCCCGACGCAACCCGAGCGGAACGGGGATTTCTCGCAGTCGCTGGACTTGAACGGCCGGCTCATTGAGGTGCTCGATCCCGCCACGCGACAGCCCATGCCCGGCAACCGCATCCCGCTGAGCCGAATCAACAAGAGCGGCCAGGCGCTGCTAAATGTGTTCCCGGAAGCGAACTTCTTCGACCTGGGGATTTCGGCGCGGCGCTACAACTACGTGCTGGACCGCCCGTCCGATCGCAAGTACCTCGACCAGACCCTCAAGGTCAACTATAACCTGAACTCCAACCACATGTTCTCCACCAACTGGAGCATGCGCAGGGACCCGCGGAGCGGTTATTTCGGCCTGATCCACTACACCTCCAACACCTGGGCGCAGATGCCGGTCAACGAGACCAATCTGGGCTTCACGGTGGCATCCCGGTACCACGCCATCTTCAGCCCGACCCTGCTGAACGAGGTCAGCGTCGGGATTTCCCGGCAGTTGATGAAGACATTCGCCACCGAGGAGCAGATGAAGAGCAACCGCCGCGACGTGGTGGGTTTCACGGCGGGCCAGATCGACCCAGTCAACAACCCGCTGAATCTTATGCCGGACGCCACCTTCGGAGGCATCAGCTCGCCCATCTCGCTCGGCGTCGACTACCGCTTCCCTGAGATACTGTCCCAGCCGCAGTTCCAGCTCAACGATACGCTCACCAAGATCTTCCCGACCCATACCATCAAGGCCGGGGTCATGCTGGCGCACATGTGGGCCGACGAGACCGGCTACACGTACTACCGCGGCCGCCTGAACTACGGCACCAACGTCAATAACCCTCTGGATTCGCGCCACCCGTTCGCTAATGGCCTGTTCGGTGTCTACGACTCCTACGTTGAGGAATCCAAGATGCCGCGGTACCACCCACGCATCCCAAGTCTGGAGTGGTTCCTCCAGGACACCTGGAAGGTCACGCGGCGGCTGACCCTCGACTACGGCGTGCGCTTCCACTGGATGCCTTTCCCGTACGAGAAGAACGGCTTCATCTCCGGCTGGGTGGCGGAACGGTGGCAGGCGGGCAAGGCCCCTCTGTTGGTGCAGCCGGTCTCCGTCGGAGGGAGGCGGGTCGGCCGGAACCCTGTGACCGGAGAGACCCTGCCCACTACCCTGATCGGCGCGCTTGTGCCCGGCTCCGGAGACCCGTTCAATGGCTTGGTCTCGCCATCAAGCGATAAAAGCTATCCGCGCGGCCTGGTGGAGAACCGACCCATCATGCTGGGCCCACGGTTCGGCTTCGCCTATGACGTATTCGGCAACGGCAAGACGGCCGTTCGCGGCGGCGGGGGCATCCTCTATAATCGGCCCTTCGGCTACGACGTGGTCCGCAGTCTGGTCATGCAGGCCCCCCAGGTCGTCACCCAGACCCTGTACTTCGGCTATGTGGACAATATCGCTTCGAGCAAAGGCTACTCGTTCCCGGTCTCGGTGTACGGCATGGACCGGACGGCCAAGATCCCGACTACTTACAACTTCAGCGTCTCGATCCAGCAGAACGTGGGGTACGGAACGGTGCTCGATGTGGCCTACGTGGGCTCGCTAAGCCGGCACCTGGAGTGGTGGATGCACAACAACGAGGTGCCGCTGGGCGCCAATTTCAGACAAGAGAACGCCGACCCTGGCAGCCCCTCGACTCCGCTGCCGGCCAACTTCCTGCGGCCGATGCTGGGCTACATCAACGTGCTGAACTACGAGTGGAACGGCTCGTCGAACTATCACTCGCTACAAGTGCAAGCGAACCGCCGCTTCGCCACCGGGCTGCAGTTCGGCGTGTCCTGGACCTGGTCGAAGACCATGGCCCCTAACACCTGGGACCGCGAGGCCATCAGCAGGCTGGTGGGTTTCAATTCCTGGTACCGCGGCCTCTCCGGCAACGACCGGACTCACATGCTCAAGGCGAACTGGGTCTACGAGCTCCCGAAGATGCCCGGAACTCTCGGCGCCAACCTGATTACGCGGCAGGTCTTCAACGGCTGGCAGATCTCCGGTATTGCCAGCTTCCTCTCTGGCCAGCCGACCGGGCTGAGCTGGTCCTCCACGGTGCCGGCGGATACCACCGGCTCACCCAGTTTGGGGGCGCGCATCGATTACGTCCGCGATCCCGTGCTGCCCAAGAGCGAGCGGACGTTCGCCCGCAATTTCATCACCGAGGTCTTCCGCAGGCCCGCCGTGGGCACCGTGGGGAACACGCCCAAGTACTACCTCCGGCGGCCCGGGGTCAACAACTGGGACATCGCTTTGTTCAAGAACTTCGTGATCCGCGAGCCGGGGACGCGCATCCAGTTGCGTTGGGAGATGTACAACGCCTTCAACCACACGCAGTTCAGCGCCTTCGACACGGGCGCGCGTTTCGATCCCCAGGGCAACCAGGTGAACGCGCAGTTCGGGGCCTACACGGCCGCGCGCAACCCGCGGATCATGCAAGTGTCACTGCGGTTTTACTTCTGATGCGCAGTCGCAGTCTCGGCCCGCCAACTCGCAGGACTTTCCTGTTGAGCGCGGCGGGGGCCTTGGCCAGCCCGCCCAAGCCGCCGCTCAACTTCATTCTGGTGGTCATCGACGACCTCGGCTGGCGCGACCTCGGCTGCTACGGCAGCGCCTTCTATGAGACGCCGCACCTGGACCGCCTCGCCAGCCAGAGCATGCGCTTCACCAATGCCTACGCCGCCTGTCCGGTGTGCTCGCCCACGCGGGCCAGCCTCATGACTGGCAAGTACCCGGCGCGGCTGCAACTCACCGACTGGATTCCGGGCCGCAAACAGTGGCCAACCGCCAGGCTGCTGATCCCAGCTTTCAACCAGCAACTTCCGCTCAGCGAGGTGACCATCGCCGAGGCGCTGCACGCGGCCGGTTACGTCTCGGCCAGCATCGGCAAGTGGCATCTCGGCGGCGCCGGCTTTTCTCCCGAGCAACAGGGATTCGACCTGAACATCGCCGGAACCCAGCGCGGCAGCCCGGCCTCCTACTTCGGCCCCTTCGATCTGCCGAACCTGCGCGGCGGCTCGGCCGAGGAGTACCTGACCGACCGGCTTGCCGGCGAAGCCGAAAAGCTCATCGAACAGAACAAGGACCGGCCCTTCTTTCTCTACCTGCCGCATTTCGCGGTTCATCTGCCGCTCCAGGCCAAGAAGGCCCTCATTGAGAAGTACCGCGCCAAAGCACGGCCCGAACAAGCGCAGCGCGACCCGGTTTACGCGGCCATGATGGAGAGCATGGACGAGGCCGTCGGACGCGTCACGCGTAAGCTGGAGGAGCTGAAGATCGCCGATCGCACCGTGCTGTTCTTCACTTCCGACAACGGCGGCCTGATTTACGAAGGCGGCCGCAAAGTGCCGGTCACTTCCAACGCGCCGCTACGCGCCGGCAAGGGCCACCTCTATGAGGGCGGCATCCGCGTGCCGCTCGTCGCCTACTGGCCCGGCGTCACCCGCGCGGGCGGCGTTTGCGACGTGCCTGTGTCAAGCCAGGACTTCCTCCCCACCATCCTGGAGATGGCCGGCGTGAAAGGCGTGACGGTCGATGGCGTAAGCTTCGCGCCGCTGCTCAAACGCACCCGGCGTCTGAAGCGCGAGGCGCTCTACTGGCACTACCCGCATTACAGCAACCAGGGCGGCGTGCCCGCCGGCGCTGTCCGCCAGGGCGACTACAAGCTGATCGAGTTCTACGGCGACGGCCGCCTGGAACTCTACAACCTGCGCGACGACATCGGCGAGCGCGCGAACCTAGCGCGCAGGCTGCCGAAGAAGGCGGCTGAACTCGACGCCATGCTCAAGCGCTGGCGGGCGTCGGTAAGCGCCACCATGCCGGCTGTCAACCCCGGCTACGATCCCGCCAAGGCCGACCAGGGGCTGACGGGTGTCGAGATCAAGACCGAACCCCAGTAAGATTGCCACATGTCGCCCGCCCTTGTGCCAGAGGAAGCGCAGGAGTACAATCAGGACACGGAGAAACACCATGTTGCATCGACTTATCAGAATCGCCGTGCCCACGTTTCTCTTCCTGACGCTTGCCCAGATCACACCTGCACAAGAAATCGAGGAGTTCATGGCCGAAGCGGTCGTTCAGCCCAACTTCCTCCTGACTCCCACGCCTCCGCAGTTTCCGCCGGACTTGGTGGCCGCCATCAGCGCCGGCCAGTTGGAGATTCGCGCTCGCATGACCTATTCCCCCGCGCAGAAACTCCTCACCGTCCATGTATTCCTGGTTCCCGGCGGAAGCCCGCTGCCTTTGCCGGCTGCGCCGCCCACGACCACGCCTCCAACCCTCGCGCTTGGCACCGGCAAGATCGAGAGCATCCTGATCTCTCAAAAGCCCGCGCCCAACGTACTCATGACGGGCGCCATCGTCTCGACCCCGGTCATTGTTTCCTCCTTCGGCGACCTGAACGGCTACGGCTACGCGTTGAGCTTTGGCTACACCCCAGGGACGCCTGCGAAGTTCACCTGTCTCACTTCCAGCATCGCGGGCTCGCATACCAACTATTTTCCGACCGCGGTCGGAACGCTGAAGTTCAAAGAACCCACGGTTCCGCCCGCGCCAAAGCCGAATCAGGCCCCGGTGGCGGTGATTACTCCTGAGACCCAGACCGTGACAGTGCGGCAGATTCAACTGGACGGGACGAAGTCCTACGACCCGGATGGCGACCCCATCACTTATTCCTGGAAGTACGTGGGTAAGACGGCCGCGCTCCTAAACCCGAACTCCGCCGCCCCCGCGGTCCAGTTCGCCGAGGGACGCGGCGAGTACACGTTCGAGTTGACGGTGACCGACAGCCAAGGGGCCACCAGCAAGGCGACGACGAAAGTCATGTTCGTCGGCTGGTAGCACGGGCGCCAGCCGCCAGGCGATCTACTCAGACCAGCGCCGATCCCGTCCGCCGCCACGCGGCTAAGCGTACTTCTTACGCCAGTCTTCCAGCGCCTTCCCCAGCGCGCCGCGCACGGTGACGAACTCGGGGTTGTCGTACTGGTTCGTCTTCTCGCGCGGGTCGTTGCGGAGGTCGTACAGATCGCCCGGCCCCTGCCCGCCGTCACGCAGCACCAGCTTGTAGCGGGTGTCGCGCACCATCTCGGTGTTGCGGAAGTGGCCGAAGACCAGGTTGCGCCAGGGACGGTTCTTGGGCATCAGCCGGCCGGTGGCCAGCGGCAGGTAACTCTGGCCGCACAAGTTGCGCTCGGCCGGCAGCGGCGCGCCGGTCAGCTCACAAACGGTCGGCAGGAAATCGTAGAAACTGACCAGTTCCGGCCGCACCGCCTGCGGCGGCGCCTTGCCCGGCCAGTTCCAGATCATCGGCACGGCCATCACCTCTTCGTACATGTTGATGGGGTCGGAGGCGAGGCCCTTGCTCCAAAGGCCGTGGCGGCCCAGCAGGAAGCCGTTGTCGCCGGTGAAGACGATGAGCGTGTTGTCGCGCAGGCCGCGTTCCTCGAGCTTCTTGAGCAACGGCGGGATCTGGTCATCGAGCGCCGTAACAGAAGCCGCGCATTTTCTGATATTTCCGACGATATCCTTCAAGTAGTCCTTTTCCCTCAGCGCGTTCGGCGCCGACGGCTCCCAGCCAATGGTCTCGAAGTTCGTCTTCGCGTACATCTCGTAGTACTTGGCCGGATGACCGTCATACGGCGTGTGGGGATGCAGGTAGCCGAGTGTGAGGAAGAACGGCTGACCGGACTTCTGCTGGTCCAGGAACTCGGAGGCCCGCTTAGTGAGCAGGTCGGCGAGGTAGCCCTTCTCCTGGGCGGGGGAGCCGTTCAAGCTCATGCTGGGATCCTGATAGCGGCGCGCGCCCAGCGTGGTGTAGGTGAATTTGAAGCCGTGCCCTGGGGTCTGGTCCGAGCCCATGTGCCACTTGCCCAGGTAGCCGCAGTTGTAGCCCTGCGCCGCCAGGATGTCCGAAAGCAGGATCTCGCTGGCGAACGACGGGGGCGGCGCGGCCTGCCCCTGCGGAGGCTTCTCGATCGGCTTGTCGGTGAGGAAATCGTGGATGCCGTGCTGTCGCGGCACGCGACCGGTGAACAGCGTCGCCCGGCTGGCCGAACAGATCGGCGTGCAGACGAAGCTGTTGGCAAACCGCGTCCCGGCCCGAGCCAGCAGGTCGAGGTTCGGCGTGCGGATCTCCTTGTTGCCGTAGCAGCCGAGCATCCAGGCGGCCAGGTCGTCGGCCAGGATCAGCAGGATGTTGGGACGCGGCGGCGCCGCTGTCTTCTGTGCCAGCACCGGCAGTGCCGCGCCGCCGGCCAGCAGGTCTCGGCGGCTGATCATTCCAGGATCACCGCACCCGTGCCCTGGATCTGATACACCGCGCCGGGCTGTTCGCAGTCCTTGTCATGCTGCCCGGCGGCGTGCTGGTGCTTGGCTTCCGCGACCACCTTGGACAGCGTGCCCTCGGCCGTCGCCGTCTTGCCGGCCGCGTCCTTCGGGAACACGATCACGCCATCTTCGACCTTGATGCGGATGCCCTTGCCGTCGGTTCGATCCGCCAGCTCCATCCAGCAACCCATCCCCTGGCAGACGGCGCGGATGGTTCCCCGCACCTGGACCGTCTTGCCCGCTTTCCGGTCTGCCTTGGCCAGCAGTTTCTCCACCGTCATCGCCTTCTTCAGCGTCAGCGGCTTGCCCAGCTTGACTTCGCCGGCGAGGGCGACGGCGGCGAGCGACAGCACAATCGCAATGGATCTCATGGAACCTCCAAACACTCCATGGTAGCAGTGCCTGCCGGTCGTGGGTGACAGGCGAGAACGCCTGTCCTACCACTCCGTACGCAGCGCCAACTGCAAGATGCGCGGGTCGCTGGCGCTCGAAACCTGGCCGAAGGCGGCCGTGCCCAGCGTGCCGCCCACCCCCCAGTAGGAGAAGTGGTTCGGCGCGTTGTAGAACTCGGCCCGGAACTCAGTGCTGAAGCGCTCGATGATGCGGAAAGTCTTCTGGAGCGAGACGTCCCAGTTATTGGTGCCCGGACCGATGACCACATTGCGGCCCAGGTTGCCGAACTTGCCGTCGGGAGGCAGGGCGAAAGCGGCGGTGTTGAACCACTGCCAGCGGCTTTTCTCGGCCGCTCGCCAGTCGCCCACCACGTCGGGCCGCTGGCCACCGCTGCCGGTGCGGGCGCGGTCGCCCTGGATGCCCAAGTTCATCGGCCGGCCGCTCTGCATCGTGGTCACGCCGGAAAGCTGCCAGCCGCCGAAGGCCTTCTCGTACCAGGTACGCTGCGCGCGCCAGAAGGGCAGCGGGTAGATGTAGCTGAACACGAAGATGTGCCGGCGGTCGTAGTCGGCCAGGCCCCGTTCCCTCTTGAAGTCGTAACTATCCATGGGTCCCTCGCTCCAGCCGCTGGCGTCGGTAATGGCTTTGCTCCACGTATAGGCGACATTGAGCAGCCCACCGTCGGACATCTGCTTCTTGACCTGGACCTGGACCGAGTTGTAGTTGAAGTTGGAACCGGTGACGTAATGGGTGATGTCGGCATAGCCCAGGTAGGGGCGCAAGGCGTCGCGGTTTACGCCCGGGTTGCGCAGCAAGGTGCCCTCGCGCAACTGATTCAGGTTCACGCCCCGATATTGGTGCCAGGCGCCGCTGCCCACGTAGGCCACGTCCAGCAGGGTATCCTTGAGCAGCTTATGTTGGATGCCCAGGCTGTAGTTGCTGACAGCCGGGATGTCCAGGTCGATGTCATAAGAGCTGAGCACGGCGGGGAACGGCCGCAGGCTGCCGCCGGCGGGGTTCTCGATATTGGCGCTGTAAACGGTCACCTCGCGGACGAAGGGCGGGTTGTTGATGCGCCCGAAGACGAAGTTGCCCTGGATGCGCTCGTAGAACATCCCGTAGCCGCCACGCAGGACCGTCCGCTGGCGGCCGGTGAGGTCATAGGCGAAGCCCAGGCGCGGCGCGACGGTCCCCCACCTGGTGTAGGAGATTTCCTTGGGCAGACCGCGGAAGAGCTTCTTCACGTTGGGGTCGCTCGCCTCGGGGATGCGCTTCTTGGCCGCCTCGGGGAAGTCCGTTCCGCCGAGCACCAGGCCGTTGGTGGGATCGCCGGAACCCGGCACGATCTGGCCGTTGGAGGCCAGCACCGTCATCGCCTTGCTTGGATCGAAATACCGCGGCGCGAAGACCACCACGTTCTGCAACGAGCCGTACTGGGGCTGCATGTAGAAGTAGCGCACGCCGAAATCCAGCGACAGCCGCGGCGATACCTTCCAGTTGTCCTGCCCGTAAAACTCCGCCTGGGTGAAGCGGAACCAGCCTTCCCGCCCGCGGTCGGCCTCCAGGTAGGTATTGAAGTTGCCCAGCAGGGCGTCGGCGTAAGCGTTGCCGCTGGACAGCGCGTGCCCGGTGGAGAAGCCGAAGTTGCCGTTGATGGTGGGCTGGTTGTCCTGGTTCTTGCGGCTGCGCATGGCCAGGGCGCCGAACTTCATGTTGTGGTTGCCGGTGATCTTCGAGAAGTCGTCCTTAAACTGGAAAACGCGGTTGAAGTTGTTCCAATTCCGGGCCGAGGCGCCCAAGCCGTTGTAGCCTGAAACCGAAATGCTGGGGATGTCCTGCGCGTTGCCGTAAATCATGGGGTAGGTCAGCCCATGGGCCTTGCGCGTGTAATCGGTGATGAAGATCGGGTTGGGCAGGAAATTGTTCTGAAGGATCACGTTGCCGGTGAAGGTGAACTGCACGGTGTTGACCGTAGTAGGGTTGAGGACGAAGGTCCACTTGGCGCTGGCGTTGGTGCCGAAGGTGGGACGGTCGTAGGTGATCAATGACCCCAGGTTCTGCACTGAGAAGTAGGTGTCGCGTAGAAAGTGGACCGCGATCTGGTGCCGCTCGCTCAGGTTGTAGTCCACCTTGTGGAGGTACTGGTTGACGTTCTGGGGCGTGGTGGTCTGGAAGACTAGGTTGCCGCCCGTCCCGGTGAAGTTGGGCTTGGGGTAGTTGTCGAGCAGCCGCTTGCTGTTGCGGCTGATGCGCGAGGCGGGAATCACGTTGCCGGGGAAGGGCGCCCTGGTGGTGGGGTCGGTAGGCCGCTGCGCCGCCGGGACGCTGGAGAAATCGCCCTCACGGATGGCCATGGGCGGCACGTTCCAGGTACTGACGTTGCCTTGCCGCAGCCGCTTGTAGTCCTGCCCCACAAAGAAGAATAGCTTGGTCTTGCTGGTGTTGAACCGCCCGGGGATATAGATGGGCCCGCCCAGGTTCCACCCGAAATTGTTGAACCGCAGCTTCTGCTTCGTGAGCGCGTTGAAGGCGTAGGCGTCGAAGGCGTCGTTGCGCACGTACTCGTAGGCGGTGCCGTGAAACGCCTGCGTGCCGCTCTTCATGGCCAGGTTGATGACCGCACCGGAGTTCTGCCCATACTCGGCGTTGTAGTTCGAGGTCAGGATCTTGAACTCGGCGATGGCGTCGGGGTTGATGTTGACGAAGTTGTTGCCGCCGCCCCCGTTGTCCTTGTTGTCGGCGCCGTCGATGTTCCAGGAGAAGGTGTAGTTGCGCGAGCCGTTCACCGATTGGGCGCTCATGTTGGAGCCGTAGCCGCCGAACAGGTCGAAGCTGGAACGGTTGGTGGTGGAAACGCCGGGCAGCAGGGCCAGCAGTTGGGCGAAGTTGCGCCCGTTCAACTGCATCTGCGTGGCCTGGTGACCGGTGACGAGGCGGCCAACCTCGCCGCTGGAGGACTCCACCTGCAAGACCTCCGCCGTCACCGTCACCGATTCGGTCACGTTGCCCACTTCCAGGGTGACCTCCACGGCCACCTTGGCGTTGACGGTGAGCACCACGTTGGTCTTGACAAACTTCTTGAAGCCGGAGGCCTCGGCGGAGACCTCGTACTCGCCGATGGGCAGGTTGGCGATGACGTAGTAGCCGCTCTCGTTGGAGCGCGCCGTGCGCGCCTGCCCGGTGGCCGTGTGGCGCACCGAGACCTGAGCCGAGGGCACCACCGCGCCGCTCGAATCCTTGACGAAACCCGAGATTTCCTGGCTGGTGTACTGACCGAGCAGCACGCCACAGGCGAGAAAAATTGAGGCAATTACCGATATCACCCTAACCCGCATGGCTGCTATTCTAATCCAACCATGCAAGCCGTGCTGGGGCAGGCGCCGCCGTCACGCCTGACCAACAGCTCGAACGACGGCTGGAATTCATGGCCGGCTACCTCGGCCTGACCGACGCCCAAAAGGCGCAGATCAAGGCGGCCTTCCAGTTGGCCGACCAGAAGACGCAACCGATTCTGCAGAAGATGCAGGAAATCCAGGCCAAGCTGCGCGACGCGATCCGCGCCAAGGCGGCCGCTCAGACCATTCAGACGCTGGCCGAGAGCAAGGCCAAGCTCCAGGTGGAGATGATCATGATCCGTGCGCAGACCGCGGCCACCATCCGCAACCTGCTCACCACCGAACAGCGGGCGAAGCTCGACGCGCTGGGCGGCGGGGGGCTGCGGCATGGGCTTCGGCGGCGGCCGCAGCCGAGGCTGGTAGCTGGCGCACCTCCTTGGGGCAGGCGGTTTCGCCTGCCCCCGGGGCTAAAAGCTCAGCCGCAGCGCAAACCGGTATTGCCGCTCGTCAGCGGCGGCGCTGCTGATGGTGGTGAACCCGCCCAGCGAGCGGATGGAGCCGTCCGGGCTCAACTGCATGTTGGAAACGTTGGTGCCCGGGTTGCCGAAGTGCGGCGTGTTGGTGGCGTTGAAGGCCTCGGCGCGGAACTCCAGCTTGTAGCGCTCGCCCATCGGGAAGCTCCGGAAGACCGAGAGATTCACGTTCACCACGCCGGGGCCGCGCAGGATGTTCCTGCCGGTCGTCCCGAAGCGGACCTCGGTGACCGACCGGAAGGCCAGCGGATCAAAGAACGACACGGTCGAGCCGATTCCGCCGAGCTTCTCCACCTTCGACTTAACCTGGTCAGCGGTCTGAGTGTTGCCCGGCGCGTTGAGCGAGGTGCCCGAGGCGCTGACGTTGAACAGCGTGCCATTGTATGAGCTCAAAAGGCCGTTCACCTGCCAGTCGCGCAGCAGCAGGCTCGCCGGCCCACCCGATGCGAACTTCCTGCCGGGCCCGAAGGGCAGGGCGTAAAGCCAGCTCATCTGGAACACGTGCGAGCGGTTATAGCCGGCGGTGGCGCGGTTGCGGTGGCGCACCGATGGATGGTTCCACGAAAGCGTCGTGCCGCCGGAATCCGAGCCGCTCTCATCATTCTCGGTGATCGCATGCGAGAAGGTGTAGGCGCCCTTGAGGAACAGGCCGCCGGAGAAGCGGCGGTCGAAGGTGGTCTGGAGCGACTGGTAGTTGGCGCCGATCATGCCGTCCAGCAGATTGGTGGCGACCGCGCGCCCGAACTTCTGCGCCAGCGGGCGGCCGGCGTTGCCGGCGCCGGGCGCGGCGGCGTTGATGTCCCAGTCGGCGAGCTGGCGAACCGAGTGGGTGCCAACGTAGGCGACACTGCCGACGATGGCTCCCGGCAGCTCACGCTCCAGGGTCACGTTCCAAGACTGGATGTAGCCGCGCCGGAACTGCCCCTTCGGCAGGAACATCGTTTGCACCGTGCCGGGAATGTCGATCACGCCGGAGCGGAAATCAGGACCGCTGAACAGCGGGATGCCCTGCTCGATCGGCCGGAAGGGCTGGTATACAGCCGCGCATAATTAACAGGACAAACGGGTCAACAAAAAGGAAGGAGATA
>JBBTDS010000372.1:0-18810 GCA_038060875.1 Acidobacteriota bacterium
CACCGCCAGCGGAAGAAGCGCTCCAGGCTGAAGGGGCGCTTGGGAGCGGGGCCGAGGAACATCTCCCAGTTCACCGTCCGGGGCGAGGCGTCCGGCGGGATGGGGTAGATCCAGGCGCCCGAGGCGGTGTTGCGGTTGAAGGCGGCGCGAATGATGGTGACCTTGCCGAGCTTGCCGCCCCTGACCATCTCCCTGGCCTTGCGCTGGATGGCCGAGCTCATGCCCTGGCTGCCGACCTGGACCATGCGCCCGGCCGCGCGCGCCGCCTCGATGATCTCGACGCCGTCCTGGCTGCGGAAGGTGAGCGGCTTCTCGCAGTAGACGTCCTTCCCTGCCCGGATGGCCTCCAGCACCATCGGCCGGTGCCAGTGATCGGGCGTGACCACCATCACCGCGTCGATCGACTTGTCGGCCAGGATGTCGCGGTAATCGTTGCAGGCTTTGGCGTGCCCGCCCGTGCGCTCGATGGCGCGCTCGACGCGGCCCTTGTAAGCGTCCACCACGGCGGTGATCTCCACGCCCGGGTTGGCCAGCAGCGCCGGCATCAGCTCGTGCGAGCGGGCGCCGGTTCCGATGACACCCACCTGGATGCGGTCGTTGGCGGCGTAAGATGCCGTGGCCGCGAGGCCTCCTTTCAGTAGTGTGCGGCGAGTGAACTCCATGGCTCGATTATAGACCGGGCAGGTTTGCGGCGGAGTTCATTAAATTCGAGGTTGTGTAGCCTGTCACCGAAACTCTTCCAGAATTGGAAGGGGGCTCACGGGCGATCAACAAGTTGCGGTGGCACCCGGCGTGCATAGGCAGGGGCAGTTCAGGAGGGTAGAAGGATGCATTCTGTTCGCGAAGTCTCTCTTTGTCTGTTCCTTTCGGCGCTGGCTTTTGGCCAGACGAGCACCGGGACCGTGGTGGGCGCCGTTCGCGACGCCACCGGCGCGGTGGTCGTGGGGGCCAAGGTCACGGTAGCCAACCAAAACACCGGGGTCGCTTCCGAGTGGCAGAGCGACTCCCTGGGCAACTACCTCGTCCCGTATCTGCCGCCCGGGCCTTACCGGATCACGGTGGAATACCAGGGCTTCCGCACCGCGGTCTCCGCCGACATCCCCGTGCAGGTCAACCACACCAGCCGGGTGGATTTCTCGCTTACGCCCGGACCGGTGACGGAATCGATCACGGTGGAAGCCACCGCCCCACTGGTGCGCAGCACGACCTCGGAGATCGGCCACGTCATTGAGGGGAGGCAGATTCAGGCCTTGCCGCTCAATGGGCGGCTGTTTCAGCAGTTGATCCTGCTGACGCCCGGCGCCGTTCAGCGCGGCTTTGCCGACTTCGGCGAAAACCCGGCCGCCGCCGGCGCCCGCAGTCCCATCCACGCCAGTGTCAACGGCCTGAAATGGTCGGGCAACAACTTTATGATCGACGGCGTGGCCAACAACGAGCCGTTGAACGCCTTCATCAACGTGACGCCGCCGCTGGAAGCCATCGGCGAGTTCAAGGTGCAGACCAACAACCCCACCGCCGAGTTCGGCGTCTTCGGCGGGGCGGTGGTCAACCTGACGCTGCGCTCGGGCACCAACGAGCTGCACGGCTCGCTGTTTGAGTACCTGCGAAACAACAAGCTCAACTCGCGCGACTTCTTCGCCGCCCAGCGCGCGCCGTTCAAGACCAACCAGTTCGGCGGCACGATCGGCGGGCCGATCCGGCGCAACAAGGCGTTCTTCTTCGGCGACTACCAGGGACTGCGCCAGCGCCAGGGGCGCACCTTCCTGATCCCGGTGCCCACGCCGCTGATGCGGCAGGGCGTTCTCACCGAGGGCGCCTCGCCGCCGGAGATCTGGGATCCGCAGGGGCGGGCGCCGTTCGCGAACCGCACCATCCCGGCCTCGCGCCTCAACCCGATCACCCGCCAGGCGGCCAACGTCTGGCCGCTGCCCAACCTGCCGGGCACGGGAGCCAACTACTTGGAGAACACCAGCCTGCAAGGCAGAACCGACTCCTTTGACGTGAAGGTGGACTGGCACTTCAGCCCGCGCCTCCACTTCTTCGCACGCGAGTCGTTCTCCGGGCGCGAGATCACGGATCCGCCGCCCGGCAACGTGTTCATGAACAACGCGCTCGGAATCAACGCCGACTCGCGCAACCAGAACGCGGTGGCCGGGCTGATTCACACCTTGGCGCCGAACAAGATCAATGAGGTCCGCGTCGGATTCAACCGCTATCTGGTGGAGCACTTCGGCTCGGACTTCGGCATCGCCAAGAACAACGAGTTGGGCATTCCGAACGGCAACGTGGCGGGGCATCCTTACACCTTCGGCATCGCGCGGTTCGACATTCCCGGCATTCATCCCACCGGCTCGCTGGGATCCACCAACGCCGTGCGCATCGCCAACGCCTTCCAGTACAGCGACAACTTCACCTGGGTGGTGGGGCGGCACGCGATGAAGTTCGGCGCCGACATCCGCCGCTACCAGTCCACGCTCACCAACCCGCAGACTCAGCCGCGCGGCCAGTTCGTCTTCGACCGCAACATCAGCAGCAACCGTGGCGCGGCGGCAACCGGCAGCCCTTGGGCCAGCTTCCTGCTGGGCAATCCCGCGGCTGTCAACCGGGATTTCGTGGACACCCGGCCCGGCGTGCGCATGACCTACTTCGGCCTCTACTTCCAGAACGACCTGCGGGTGTCGCCCGAACTGACCGTGAACCTGGGACTGCGCTGGGACCTTTACACCCGGCCGGTGGAGAAGTACAACCGGCAGTCGAACTTCAGCCTGACCGACGGGCTGATCCACCTGGCCAACGCGGACAACCGCGGTCCCAATGTGGACAACTTCATGCGCTCGTGGGGACCCCGCGCCGGTCTGGCGTACTCGCCGGATGGCGGGCGCACCGCCTTCCGGGCCGCCTATGGCATCAGCTACTTCCCCGATAACTTCGGGGCCACCGGCGGCACCCTGGAGCGCAACTACCCCTTCTTCCGGCTGATCAACCTGACCACCCCGGACATCTTCACCGTCTGGCGCAGCGTCAGCGACGGGCTGCCCGGCTTCACCCCGGTCCAACTGGAAGCGCGGCTGACTCCGCCGCCGGGCTTTGCCGTCTTCGTCATCCCGCGCGATTTCCGCCAGGTGATGTCGCAGATGTGGAGCTTCAGCATCCAGCGCCAGCTCGCCTCGCAAACGATGGCCGAGGTCGCTTACGTCGGCACGCGCGGCGAGCACCTGTTCCGAAACCGCAACATCAACGTGCCGCTGCCGGGCCCGGGTGCGCTGCCCGAGCGGCGGCCCTATCGCGCCCTGGCGCCGACCATCACCGACATCTTCCACCGCAGCGGCGACGGCGACTCCTACTACAACGCGCTACAGGGCAAGGTCGAGCGCCGGTTCTCCCAGGGGATGATGGCGCTGGTGTCGTACACCTACTCCAAGAGCATCGACACCGTCTCCAACGTGATCTACCCGTTCTTCGACAAGGCGCTCAACCGCGGTCTCTCTTCCGGTTTCCAGATCGCCGACGTTCCGCACAACCTGGTGGTAAGCTACCGGTATGAGCTGCCCTTCGGCCCCGGCCGGCAGTATCTGGCGGGGGCCAACGGCGCAGCCCGCAAGCTGGTCGGCGGCTGGTCGGTCAACGGCATCACCACCATTCAGAGCGGACAGCCGCTGGTGGTAAACGTCGCCAGCTCGCGGCTGAACACCGGCACCGGGAACCGCGCCGACATCACCTGCACCAGCGTGGATCGGGCGAAGACGGTCGAGCGGTGGTTCGACACCGGCTGCTTCGCGGACCCGGCGGCTTATGTGTTCGGCAACAGCGGCATCGGTCACGCGCGCGGCCCCGGGCTGGTCAACTTCGACTTCTCGGTCTTCAAGGACACGGCCATCGACGAGCGCCGGTCGATCGAGTTCCGGGCGGAGTTCTTCAACCTGTTCAACAGTCCGCACTTCGCCAATCCGGTGACCACGTTCGGCGTATCCACGTTCGGCCGCGTCACCTCGACCGTACTTACTCCGCGGGAGGTGCAGCTCGGTTTGCGCTTCAGCTTCTGACCGCAGTGGGACAGGCATTCCTGCCTGCCGCGGGAGTTTGTACATTTTTCAAGCCGCGGCGGCGGCGTTCAGACCACGATCCGTGGGATGGAGACCGAGGAAGGCGACTATTTCGGGATGTTCGGTCATCCCGCCAGCGGTCGAAGTAGATCTGCAAGAGCTGCCGCGCCGTACCGTTAACAACGGTCGTTAACAGGTAAGCGGGCTGGCGGTAATGGTAGCGGCCGCTCTTCTTGCGATAGCGCGTGGGGGGGACGACCAGCAGGCGGAGCGGGCGCCGACGCGCCCCGACCTGCCAGAAGACCCCGCTGACGTCTTTATAGTCCACCTTGGGGCGTTTGCCGCCATAGAAGATCTTGGTGGTCTGCCGGGGCAGGGAGTCGTCGAGGCTGATCTGCTCGGGAGTGAATTTGCCGGTGGGGTAGAAGCGAGGCGAGCCGCTTTCGGCGCGGTGGGGCGAGGCTTTGCGCCGGGGGGGCTTGCGGCGGGGGCGCTTCACCACCGAGACTTCCTCGAAGGCAATGGGCAGGGCGCGGGTGGCGTCGATGGCCACGCCAATGTAGCGACCGGGGCAATAAGCCAAGGCGCGCCAATCTCGGTGCTGGCCGGCATTGGTCCAGATGATGCGGGAGAGGGTGCGGCGTCCGAGGCAGACCAGGGCGCCCAGCGCCCGACGAACGGCGCGGAGTTAGGTGCGCGGCTGAGGGGACAGCGGTTCCCAAGCGGTTGGTGCTGGTCTCGTACACTTACTCGTTGATCCGAATTTGACCCGCATCCGAAAATTTAACTTGACAGGCGTATGCGGAAACCGAGATAATTTCTCTAAGCTCCTTTACTGGGAAATCTTGGCTTTCAACGGGGCTTGGAGCCGGATCCATGTTGATTATTCGCAAGGCGCAGATGGAGGCCCTGGAGCGCACCGAACTGAGGAAGTTCGAAGAACGCGTGTACCAGTCTCTCCAACGACACTGGCCGGCAGGAGTTGCCGCACGCGGCGAAGCAAGCGTCCGGGCGTCGATCCGACACGGCATCGAGCGGGCCAGGACTTACGGACTCACCTCCGAAAGAGAGATTTTCACCTACATCAACTTAATGTATTGCCACGCCGACGACTTCGACCGGAGCCCCGAGTATCCCTGGGCGGCCGAGATCCTTGCCGATCCCAAGCTCGAACCCGGCGCGAAGGTCGAGAGGCTCGTCCAACGCACTCTGGACCTGCGGGAAAGCTGAACGATGGGGGGTGCCGGCGCCGCTCGCGATCCGCGAGCGAACTTTCTCGAGATGCAGAAGGAGGCCGACCAGGCGCCCGCCAAGCCGGTCGGATCCGCGAAGGAATCCTGCCCGGTCCCGCGGCTGCTGCTCAGGCTGGTACGGGTGGATGACCACTTTGCTCCGAATACGGAGAAGCTGGACATCGTGTACGAGCTCATCGGGTTTGCCGGCAAGGTGGTGAAGCTCGAAATCAGCAGCCAGCACTACGGGGGCCTGCTGTTTGAAAGGGAACTGTCGGCGAAGGAAAAGAGCGATGGCACTCACACGTTCCGGTGGGATGGCAAGTGCCAGATCGGCAGCCTCAAGGACAAGTATATTCACCCGCTCTTTTCACCGTACAAAGTGCACCTCTACCATGACGGCAAGTACACCGGCGAGCTGCCGTTCAAGGTGCTCTATCACTCCATCGAGCTTAAGCATGGCCCCTGGACTCCCGACGAAAAGGAACCCGAGGAGGGCGATGAAAAGGCCTGGGTGCAGTACAAGCTCAACGAGCTGGGCTATCACGCCGGCCCGGTCGGCAAGGACACCGCTGATTATCTGAAGAAAGCGGTCATCCGGTACAAGGCCAACCACGTCAAATTCCGCAAGAAGTACGCGCCAGCTTACAGCGCTACCATCACGCCGGAGCTGAAAGCGGCGCTGAAGGCGAAGGAGAACGATCGCAAGCTCGGGCGCCCGGCGGCGATCGAAGATTCCTCCAAGAAATCGAACATCTGCGTGGAAGAGCTGACCTACGAGAAGCTCTCGGCCACCACCGACGAATTCGGCGACACCCGGCCGCCGCACGAGAAGAAGCGGGTCAACCGGCCGCTGATCCCGGTTGAGGCGCTGATTTACATCAAGACAAAGAGCGATTCGAAAGTGTTGGAGCCGGAGGCGGTCGGACCGGCCCGGATCAACTGGCGCTGTCTGGATCCGGACGAAGACCTGTCGCGACAGTACGAGCCCACCGCCGCCGAGCCGAGCCAGACCAAGAAGTACGTCGAGAAGGCCCTCAAGCAGAAAAATGGCCGCACCGGGACGAACGGCGACAACTGCCCGAAGGCCTTCGGGGGCATCCGCACGGAACCCGCGACCAACTATCGCCCCCCCTTCTTCCTCGGCGACGTTTACGTTCCGTACACCGCCCAGGACGACAAGGGCAATAAAACGGTCTTCACCATCGCCTGCCTCGACAAGGACAAGTTTCCCAAGCGGTTCGGCAGGGCCGGCATCCTGCTGCGGCCCTCCTATATCGCCGGCGACGACTACCAGTACACGGTCGAACTCGGCTTCGAGGGCCTGCCCAACAAGGCCGAACTGGAGAAGCTCCACGGCATCACCGCCGACGAAAAGACGAAGATCAAGGCCCGCACCGGCGTGCTCACCATTCGCCGCTTCAACCGCGTCGCCATGAGCATCGACTGGCCCGCCCGCTCCGGCAGCTATGAGTGGGACAAGATCGCCACCGACTTCGAGAAGTGCTTTCTGGATGTGGACGTCAAGAGCATCCAGGTGAAGAAGCTCAGCGACGTCCTCACCGCCGACGAGTACAAGCAGATCGTCGCCAAGTACACCAAGCACAAGAGCAAAGGCAAGATCACGCTGTTCGATGACGCCATGGTCGGCGTCGATATCCCGCCGCAAGGCAGCCGCAACGCCGACCAATACAAGAAGTTCCTCAAGAAGTTCTGCCACACGCAATACAACGATCGGATCCAGACTCCCCTCGGCGACAAGCTGTCGGAGATCGTGCGCAAGACCGACGCCACCGGCTTCGTCGTGCTGAATTTCCTGCTGCACAAGCCGATCGACATCAAGACCGACCCCAAGAAGGGCAAGCACGACGTGACCGCCGCCAACCTTGGCTATATCACCTGGGGCGGCTCGATCGGCCTGGCCGATTCCATCATCCTGCTCGACCAGAAGGACCCGGACAAAGTCTATTACGTGGTCGCCCACGAGATGGGGCACAACCTCTACCTGCTCCACTGGGAGAATACCGGCGAGAGCAATTTTGCCAATCACGACCGGAACGACCACAACTGCACGATGAGCTACTCGGACTTCAGCTTCAAGAAGGCCAAGCACTTCAAGCATCACGAGCCGGGAGTGTACGCGCCCCATTTCTGCGGCAAGTGCAACCTGGCCGTCCGCGGCTGGGACATCACCATCGCCGGCATGAAGTCCAAGAGCAAGAAGGACCTGGAAGCCGAACACGCCACCGGCGAGCGGCATCCAGAAGAGGCCGCCGAGCTGGCCTCGGTCACCGTCGAGGTCGTCAATGAGAAAGGCAAGCCGGTCAGCGGCGCCGAAGTCGAGCTGGTCGGCCTGCGAAAGAGGAACACCGACGCGGGCGGGAAGGTGAAATACTCGGAGCTGGATCCGGGCGAGGTCGATCTCAAGGTCCGCAAGACCAACTATGGCCCGACGCCGCCCTCCGGCCAGCCGTGGGTGGTGCGCGAGCATCAGCAATACAAGATTCTGAGGTCGGGAAGCAACTCGTTCCGGGTTGTCATGATCAAGAAGACCGCTCGTCTTCTGGTCAAGGTCCAGGCCGGCGACGGCAAGCCGGTCGATAAAGCGGAGGTTGAGATCGTCGGCATCCACAAGAAGAACACCGGCAAGGACGGGAAGGCCGACTTCGGCGAAATGGCCGCCGGGACCTACGACATCAAGGTGCGCAAGACCGGCTACGGTCCGCTGCCGGCCGGCGGCGCCCCCTGGGTCGCGGGTGAGCACCAGGAATACCGCAAGCTGGAGGCGGGCGACGAAGCTCCGGTCATCGTGAAGATGACCGGGAACGCCGGCTACCTGGCGGTGGTGGTCAAGTCGCCGGCTTCGCAGGGCGGCAAGGCGATCGAGAAGACCGAGGTCGAGCTGGTCGGCGTCAACAAGAAGAATACCGGCAAGGACGGCAAAGCCGACTTCGGCGAGGTCCCGGCGGGCCGCTACGACATCAAAGTCCGCAAGACCAGCTACGGTCCGGCGCCGGGAGCGGGCGCCCAGTTCGTCGCCGGCGAGTTTCAGGTCTACAAGCAGGTCGACGTCGGCAAGTCCGTCAGCGTGCCGGTGGAAATGGTGCAGGGCATCGGCACCCTGACCGTCACCGTTCAGACACCCGATGGCAAGCCGATCGAGAAGGCCGAAGTGGAGCTGGTCGGCTACGCGAAGAAGAACACCAACGCCAAGGGCGAAGCGGTGTTCACCTCGTTGGAGGCCAGGACTTACGACATCAAGACGCGAAAGAAGGGGTACGGGAACAAGGCCGACCCGGTGAACTTCTCCGAGGACCGCGAGGTTCGGTTCGTCGATCCGGGCAAGAACACCAAAGTGAACCTGGTGCTGGCCAGAAGCACAGCTTTCCTTCAGGTGGTGGTCAAGAAGCCCACCGGGGAGGCGATTGACAATGTCGAAGTCGAGCTGGTCGACGTAACCAAGAAGCCGACCGGCTCCAACGGCATTGCCGATTTCGGCGAGATGCCGATAGGCAAGTACGACGTCAAGGCCCGCAAGCTGGCCTACGGTCCCGAGCCTCGGCCGGGGGAGGTGTTCCAGTTCGGCGAAGCGAGGCCGCGTGACGCCGCGGGCAATGTCGAGCTGGTCGAAATCAAGAACGGCGAAAAGAAGACCGCCACGCTGAAGATGATGACGCCCGTCTCCGTGACCGTGAAGCACACACCGGCCAATGCCAGCCACAAGGAGCGTATCTACAAGTCCGGCGCCACCGCCGACCAGGAGATTCTGGCGATCGTCAAGCTGCCGCTCACCAGGGGCACCGGACCAGGAACGCAGGCCGGGATCGAGGTGGAGTGGTCCTTCACCGCGGACGGAGGCAACGCTCCCAAGGCCAACGGAGGCAAGGACAACACGGATATCCATTTTGTGGCCGTGGCTGGCCACCCGGTAACCGGCGGCAACATGTTAACAACCGCCAAGACCGTTACCGACGGGGCCGGCGAGACGAAGATCACCTTCAGCGCCTCCGGCATCGCCGGCGACAAGTTCACCGTGCACGTCAAGGTCTTCGGGCCCCCGGGGAACACGGTGCACGGCAGCGCCGATTCGGTTCAATTCGAGGTCTGGAAGCTGCTGGACTACCGCGGGCTTTACCGCATGGTGACCGGCGCCAACAAGGGGGTGGACGTGGGCGCCTTGTGCGTGGAAGGCAACATCCAGCCGGCCTACACGCCCGCCTTCACCGAGTACCGCAAGGGACCGGTCACCAACATCGCGTTCCAGCCGTTTGTGAGCGACCTGATGATGCCGACCGCTGCCCAGCTCCCGACCTCGAGCCAGGTGCGGGTGCGCAGCGACGGGCCCGATACTAGAAGGGTGACGATCGAGGGACTGATCGTTGCCGCCGATGGATCGACCAGCAACGGAAGCGAGGTTCTAACACTGGCCGGAACAGGGACCGTTGCCGGGGCCGCGAACTTCCAACGGGTCACGCGGACCGTTGTCGCCACCGACCCGGCACGCACCGTGACGGTGGAGTCGGCCGGCGGCGCCGCAATCGGTACGATCCCGCCCGGCGCCGGGTCGGCGGCTTTCAACTTCCTCTTCGACACCGCGGCGTCGGTCCAGGCGAAGGCTCAGGCCTGGGCCAACGCCAATGAAGCCAAATACCCGGCCGACCTGGCCACGTTGAACGGCTCGATCGCCGCCGCCGGCTACCTCCTGGTGGGTTGCGGGCTGCTGCATCCGAAACACAGCGGCCACGCATCCGGCAGAACCACCTTCTACACCGGATACCCGGGAGTCACCGTGACCGTTGCCGGCGTCGCCTTCCATCCGGATGCCCTCTGGAACGAATACGACGGCATGAACCAGGGCCAGATGTCGTGTCTGTTCACCAACGTGCTGAAGGGCGGCCCGCTCGGCGGGCCGTACACGAAGGGGGTGGCCCGCCACGAGATCGGGCACGCCTCCGACCACGTGTCTTTCGGCGCCGGCGACCACTGCCCGCAGGCCGCCAACGTCTGCCTCATGAACGCGAACTCGACCGCCGGCGATTTCTGCACCATCGCTCCGGACCACTCGCGTCACAAGGTGATGGGATGGACCTGACGGTTTACTCCTTGACAATTGAGCCCCAGGAGCCGCTTCTGGGCGAGAGCATCGTGGCCACTTTGCGCTGTCGCAGCGGCGGTCCCGCGTCGCAGGCGCTGACCTTCGACCATCGTTCGCTGGCGGTCGGATTGAGCCGTCCCGGCCGCGAAGAGCCGTATTACGCCTTCCCCAACCGCCGCGTGACCGTCCAAGGCGAGCTGTTGCTTCGCGAGGCTTCCAGCGGCGGCATCGAAGACCTCGAGCCGGGCCAGGAGCGCCAGCGTTCGTTCGAGCTGAGGCAGCTCTATCCCATTCAGCTCTTGGACGTCGGCTGTTTCACGCTGGCCTACACACTGGCCGATGAGACCCGCCTGATCGAGCCGCCGGCCGTCACGTTTCTGATCGCTTCCGGCCTGGACGCGGTGCCGCTGCTGTTCGAGTGCCTCGACGGCGAACCGGCGGTGCGGGCTCGCTCGGCGGCGCTTCTGCATCGGATGACCGCCCAGGGCTTCGACTATGATCCCTTGGGAGAAGAAGCTGCGCGCAAGCAGGCAGCGGCGCGGTGGGAGGTCTGGTGGCGGGAAGAAGGAGCCACCCTGCCGTGGAACTACCAGGCCGATGGCGCGACGTTCGGGCAACCGGCGCCGGCCGCTCCGCCCGAACGGAGAGGCGCGCGCCTGGGCGGCGTAATCTTCGAAAGAGCTTCTCTGGTGCCGGACCAGCGGAGCGCGCTGGTCGCGGCTTTAGCGGACTGGAGCAAGAACGGCGCCGCTCAGTCTCTGCGGGGCGAGCGCTGGGTCGGGGACTGGGTATTCGCCTACCCTCCGGCGCGCGCCGCGATTGCCCCGGATCCGGAAGTGCAGACGGCGCTGGTCGCGGCGCTGGAGAAGCTTGCCGAGTCAGCCCCAAGTGAGGCCGATCACGCACCCGCGGCCACCCTCATTCTGTCCACCGTTGCGCGCATGCCCGCCAAGGCTTTCGTGGCCGCGCTCTCGGCATTCGCCCGAGCCGCACCGGAAGGACCCGAATGGGCCGGGCCGCGGTCGCTGGCGGCAGGGCTTCTGGATCTGCTCGATCCGCAGCGCGTTCCGCTGGCCTACCTGGAGGCGCGGCGGTGAGAACTCGGCTGCTCATCCTCGGCGCGGGCTTGACTTTGGCCTGCCCTCGGTCCGCGCGCGCCGCCGACCCGGTCCGGTACACCATCTCCGTTCAGCCGGCCGAGGCGGCGCCCGGCGAGAGCATCAACCTCGTCTTGCGGTGCCGGGCCACACGCCCGGCAAAAAACGCTCTGAACTTTGAACACCGTTCTCTGACGATTGAATTGAGGTGTCGCGGCAGCGCCGGTGAGCCGAGATACGCCTTCCCCAACCGCCGGGTAAGATCGGAAGGCGACCTGCTGATGCGCGAGGTTCCGCCCGGTGGGTTTTGTGAATTACGGGCCGCCGAAGAGCGTCAGCGGAAGTTCGCGCTCACGGAGCTTTTCCCGGTCCAGCTTCTGGCTCCCGGGGAGTACGAGATTTCCTACAGCCTCGCTTCCGAAAACAGGCAGATCCGTTCCACCGTGGCCCGTTTCCGAATTGTCTCCAGGCGCGACTGACATGCCCATCCTCTTCGACGTCGATGTCCTCAACCCGCGGCTTTCCACCCACGAAGGCCTAGGGCTGCGCTGCCGCCTCCGCAACCAGGGCGAGCCGGTGGCCCTGCTGCCGGGACCGTTCGACCGCAGCGGCGCCTTCCGCATCCGCTTGCTCGATCCGGCCCAAAACCAGCTTCGCGAGATGAGCCGCCTCTCCAGCCAGGTCTACATGGACGGCGGCCGCGTCGATTCCTCGCTCGATCTCGACACGCTAGGCACCGGAGAGCAGTGGGATTGGGAGATGGACCTGGCCTCCTGCCACTACACGATCCCGCCCGGCGATTTCCTGATTGACGCCGTTTACGACTATGAACCCGAGGCCATTTCCCTCCGCGCCGGCCCCGTGCCGGTTCGCGTCGCCGAAGATCCGCTGGCCCTGGTTTCCTCGGTACACGACAACCCCATCCTGGAACGCCTGACTCTCCTGATCGAGGCCGAAGCGGAAGATGGCCCGGCCTACTTCCTTCGCTATTACAGCTACGATTTGCCGCAGGCCGCCTGGTATTCCACCCGCGTGCTCGCCGGCGAACAGGCCGAGGCGCCGTTCCTGGCTTCGGCCGGCTATTACCAGTCGCGCGAGATCGACCTGGGCTACCAGCACTGGATCGTCTGGCGACGGGGCGAATCGGTCTGCGCGCGCCGGTACGACGACGGCGAGCCGTCGCCCGACTACCGCGCCGCCCCGCTGCCGGAGGAAAGCACGCTGATTCCTTCCGCCTTCCACACCAGCGACGATCAACTGTACCTGTTTTTTTGGGCGCGATCCGGACGGCTCGAATGCCATCGCCTTGAGCCGGACCGGCTGGTCGAGGTTTTCGAGCGCGCCACCCGGGCGCGGCCCGGCTCGTTGATCTCGATTGGAGCGGATGAGAGCGCCATCCACGTCGCCACCGCCTGGCGCGGCGTGTTCTACGAATGCCTCGACTACACCGGCCGGCCGATCGAGCGGCTCCACCTCGCTCCCACACGCCTCCAGCCGGTCTCGCTGGTCTACGAACCGGCCGAACGTCGCATCAAGGGCCTGTTTCGGGACGGCCCCCACGGCAGGACCCTTCGCCTGGTCGTCGCCGACTTCGAGAACGACGCGCTTTCCGAGTGTCAGATCGACCGGCTTCCATTGCGCGACGACCTGCTCGAGCTGAGCTTCGATCAGGACCGCAAAGGCCGCTTCCACCTTCTGGCATCCACCGCCGGAGGCAGGCTCTATTACTGGGCGGACGGGCGCGGGCCCATTCTGGTAGCCGAGGGGGAGATCCGCTATCATCCCCTTGTGGTCGCGCCGTTGAAGGTCTATCTCGGTTGTTATCGCAGGGAATATGGATACCGCTTCGTGCAATACCAGCGCCGCCGGCAGGGCTCGAAATTCGTCGGCCGGGAGCTTCATCCGTGAAGCTGGCCTCCTGTGGCTGGGCTTCACCTTCGCGACCGCCACGGCCGCGCCGAAAGGACCCGTTGTGCTCGAAGTGGAGCTGAAGCTGACCGCCGGTCCGACGCTGGAAGCCGTTCTGCACAACAGGTCCGGTGTGCCGATCAACGTGCTCGACGCCGAAGAGATCCAACCGACGCGGCTCATGCTCATCAACGCCGCGGGCAAGGAGCTTACGCCCTTCGACGAGCGCACCCGGCGGAAGTTCGACCGCACGGTCTACAAGAGCAGCTTTGAAACCCTCGCCCCGGGAGAGCACCTGGAACTGGGCAGCGAGACCTTCGAGAAGATTTCGCCCCGCCTGTACACGCTGCGCTGGGGACCGTTTCACTTCCGCCGGATCCCGGCCGGTCTCTGGAAGGCGCGCGTCGTTTTCGAAAGCCGCATCGATCGCGCCATCGACGACGATTCCGGCCGGAGCGTTCCCGTGGGAAAGGTGTGGAAAGGCGTGGTTCAGTCCAACACGGTAGAAGTCCGGCTGGACTGACCATGGAGCCGGCGTGGCCGTTCGGTCACGCGCGCGGCCCCCACGTTCGGCCGGGTCACCTCGACCGTACTTACTCCGCGGGAGGTGCAGTTGGGTTTGCGGTTCAGCTTCTGACCGCCGCTTCCACCACCGCCGCCACGCGCAGGATCAGCGCCTCGCGGAACGGCGGGCCGATGATCTGAAGGCTCAGCGGAAGGCCCTGGCGATCGAGGCCGCAGGGCATCGACAGGGCCGGCACGCCCAGCACGTTGATCGCCCGCACCAAGCGGGTGGTGGCCAGGCGGACGTCCTCGACCGCGCCGTCGATCTCGATGGTCAGCTTACCGATCCGCGGCGCGGCCGTGGGCGTCGTCGGCGTGAACAGGCAGTCGGCCTGCTTCCACAGCGCGGCGAACTGCTGCTTCATCAGGCGGCGCAGGCGCTGCGCGTGGATGTAATCGGTCGCGGCCAGCAGCCGCCCCTGGTCCAGCAGCGCCCGCACATCGGCGCCGAACTTCTCGCGCTCGCCGAGGTATGGCTCCATCACGGCGGAGGCCTCGGCCTGCACGATGATCCGCCCCACCGCGTTCATCGCCGCCATGTCCGGTACGCGCACCGGCACGATGCGCGCGCCGAGGCTCTGCGCCGTCTCCGCCGCGCGCCGGACGGCCGCGGCGGCTTCCGGGTCCACGCGGTCAAAGTAGAAGTTCTCCGGCAGGCCGATACGCAGGCCGCGGATCGAGACGTCTTCGCCGGGTACGTAGTCTTCCACCGGCTGGCGGCTGGAGGTGTCGTCGCGCGGGTCGAAGCCGGCCAGCGCGTTCAGCACCACGGCGGCGTCGCGCACCGAGCGAGTCAGCGGGCCCATATGGTCCAGGCTGAAGTCCAGCGGCATGACACCGTAACGGCTCACCCGGCCGAAGGTGGGCTTCAGGCCCACCGTGCCGCAGAAGGAAGCCGGGATACGGATGGAGCCGCCGGTGTCGCTGCCCATGGCCATGAAGACCATATCGGAGGCGACGGCCGCACCCGAACCGCCGCTCGAGCCGCCGGGAATGCGCTCAACGTCACACGGGTTGCGCACCGCGCCGAAGTGCGGGTTGTTCGAAGTGATCCCGTAGGCTAGCTCGTGCTGGTTGGTCTTGCCCACCAGCACCGCGCCGGCGGCGGCCAGTTTCTCGACCACCGCCGCGTCGTGATCGGGCACGTGATCGGCGAAGACCTTCGACCCGCAGGTGGTGCGGACACCCTTGGTGGCGAACACGTCTTTGACCGCGACCGGGACGCCGTGGAGCGGCCCGCGGTCGAGGCCGCGCGCCAGCTCCTCATCGGCCCGGCGGGCGGCGGCGCGCGCACTGTCCGCCATCACCGTTATGAACGCGTTCAGCTTCGGCTGGAGGGCGGCGATTCGCTCCAGCGCGGTCGAGACCAGCTCGGTCGAGGAGACCTGCTTCGCCCGCAGCGCGCGGGCCGCTTCGAGGATGGTCATCGCTCGTCCTCCTCCGGGGCGCAGGAGAAGATCACCGCCGGCTCGACCGCCGGGGGGATGCCGGCCGCCAGCGGCCGGAAGCCGGCTTCCAGCGCGTCCATCACCGGGACGATCTTCTCCATCTCGGCGTCGGGTATGCCGAGGCCGCGGGCCGCGGCAATGAGTTTCCAATCGGTCATGTAGCCTACTGTACCCGAGCCGGCCCGGCTGCTGTAAATTGGAATCATGCCCGCGACCACTGTCCCCGAAGAGACGCCGGCGCGGCCGCTGACCGCGCTGAGCGAAGAAGAGCAGATGTTCCGCGCCGCCGTGCGGCGGTTCGCGCACGAGCAGATCCGGCCCTACGTGCGCGAGATGGACGAAGCAGGCGCGTTCCGCAAGGACATCCTGCGCCAGTTCTTCGAGCTGGGCCTGATGGCGATCGAGGCGCCGGAGGAGTACGGCGGCCAGGGCGGCAGCTTCTTCCAGTGCGTGCTGGCGGTCGAGGAACTGGCGGCGGTGGATCCCTCGGCCTCGGTCATCGTGGACGTGCAGAACACGCTGGTGAACAACGCGCTGCTGCGCTGGGCGAGCGAGGAGCAGAAGCGGCGTTACCTGCCGCGGCTGGCCTCGGATACCGTCGGCTGCTACGCGCTGTCGGAGGCGGGCGCCGGTTCGGACGCCTTCGCGCTGGCGACGCGGGCGGTCGAGGACGGCGGCAGCTTCGTGCTCGACGGCCGCAAGCTCTGGATCACCAACGCCGCCGAGGCCGGGCTGTTCATCGTCTTCGCCAACGCCAACCCGGAGGCGGGCCATCGCGGCATCACCTGTTTCCTGGTCGAGCGCGACTTCGCCGGCCTCCAGGTGGGCAAGAAGGAAGACAAGCTGGGCATCCGCGCCTCCTCGACCTGCGAGCTGATGCTCGATGGCTGCCGCGTGCCCAAGGCCAACGTGCTGGGCGCGGTGGGCCAGGGATACAAGGTGGCCATCGAGACGCTGAACGAGGGGCGCATCGCCATCGGCGGGCAGATGATCGGCCTGGCGCGCGGCGCGCTGGAGCACGCGCTGGCCCACGCCCGCGAGCGCAAGCAGTTCGGTAAGCCCATCGCCGAGTTCCAGGCGGTGCAGTTCGACCTGGCGCGCATGGCCACGCAACTGGAAGCGGCCCGGCTGCTGGTCTACAATGCCGCCCGGCTGCGCGACGCCGGCCTGCCCTTCCAGACCGAAGCGGCCATGGCCAAGTACTTCAGCTCGGAGATCGCCGAGGAGGTGGCCTCCAAAGCGGTCGAGATCCTGGCCGGCGTCGGCTTCACCAGGGACTACCCGGTGGAGAAGCTTTACCGCGACGCCAAGATCGGCCGCATCTACGAGGGCACGTCGAACATGCAGCTTCTGACCATCGCCAGGCAGATTCTGGCGAAACCGGGCCAGGGTTGAGCCCGTCGTGATGAGGAGGGGAATATGCGTTTCTTCCTAAGCGCTCTGTTGTTGCTGGCGCCCGCCCTGCGGGCCGATCAGCAGAATCCTCCGGAGCCCGAAATCCAGGCCATTGTTGAGAAGTTCGCCGCCAAGGAGACCGAGTTTGCCCGCGCGCGCGAGAACTACACTTACCGGCAGACGGCCCGAATTCAGGAAGTCGATGAAGGCGGCGCCCCGCGCGGGCGGCATGAGATGGTCACCGATGTCATCTTCTCTCCCGAGGGCAAGCGCACCGAGCGGGTGGTGCGCGCGCCGGTCTCCACTCTCCAGCGCATCCAGTTGACCCCCGAGGACGAGCAGGACCTGCGCGACGTTCAGCCCTTTGTCCTGAGCTCCCGCGACATCCACAAATACCACGTCCGCTATCTGGGCAAGCAGAACGCCGACGAGATTCCCTGCTACGTCTTCGCCGTCAAGCCGAAGAAGATGGAGAAGGGCGAGCGTTATTTCCAGGGCATCGTCTGGGTGGACGACCGCGACCTGCAAATCGTCAAGACCTACGGCCGCGGCGTGGGGCTGATCAAGAAGGGCTACGACAACCAGTTCCCCAAGTTCGAAACCTACCGCGACCAGATCGACGGCAAGTACTGGTTCCCCACTTACACCCGCGCCGACGATACCCTGTTCTTCGAGGCCGGCCCGCAGCGCATCCGCCTGCTGGTGAGGTACGAGAACTACAAGCAGTTCAAGGCGGAGGCGGTGATCAAGTACGGGGCGCCGGTGGAGACGCCGAAGGAAGCGAAGAAGCCGTAGTGGGGCGGCTCCCCAGAGCCGCGCCGCGCTTCAGCCCGGCCTGCTCCCGCCGCTTGAACGAGAAGAAACCGCCGATATATTCGCGTGCGAGCTGCGGGAACTTCTTGTCGAGGTAAGAGCGGATCGAGACGTAGCACTGGTCGCAGGTGTTGTTCCGCGTGAACTCGGCCACCATCCGTTCGCGGTCCTCGAGGCGGTAGCGCTGGAACTGCATCGAGCAGGGCTGGAGTGCGCCGTCCGCCGTCACCACCAGGAACCGCAGCCCGGCGGTGCAGCCCGGCGTGCCGCCGTTCTCAAAGTACCGGCGCGTGGCCTCGATGGTGCTCGGCTCGTTGACGATCCAGCGGGTGCCGTCGCGGCGAGCCTCGATCCGGTCCAACTGCCCGTTCAGCATCGCCAGTTGCTCCGGCGTGTGGAGGAAGTAGTCCCGGCAGCCGGTCCGCCGCACCGTGTAAGCGCTGAAACAGATGTTGACGCCCCACTGGCGCGCCGTGTCGCCCAGGGCGTTGATCTCGGCCACGTTCTCGCTGGTGATGCAGGAGTTGAGCACGATGTCGTCGTGGCCCAGCGCGCCCAGGCGGGGCACCAGCCTGCTCAAGTGCACGAACAACCCGGGATGGCGGCGGAAGGCGTCGTGCCGCTGGTCGGGGAAATCCAGGCTGACCGAGAACTGGTGTACGCCGGCCGCCCGTAACTCCAGGTAACGCTCCTCGGTCATGAGCGACCAGTTCGAGACCAGGATGGTGTAAGGCAGTACGGAGTCGCCCTTGATGTGGCGCACGATGTTCACCAGGTCGTCGCGCATCAGGGGTTCGCCCCCGGAGATCTGCACCACGCACGGCCGCAGCGCCTCCATATAGCGGCGGTAGTCGGGCGGCTTCAAGTGCCGCGAGTCGTCCTTGGGCCCGCCGTGGTCGCAGTGCTTGCAGTAGCAGGTGCAGGAATCGGTGACCTCGAAGGAGACGACCAGCGGGCGTCCGGTGAACCAGTTCAGCGAGCCCCGTGCGATGACTCCCAGCGACTCTAGGAAAGAAGTCCTGCGCATACTTCTACGTGAATGCGATGGTAGCAGACCGCCTGTCGCACGGGCAAGCCTTGTGCCCCCTGCGGTCGTTCCGGACCGCTGAAACGTCGTAACGCCGGGTTGAACGGCGGCGCCCTAAGGGGCTGCCCAAGAATTAGCCTGACTTTCGCAGTTCGCGGCACATTGTCCTTTGTTTTCAACGGCGGCAC
>JBBTDS010000373.1:0-4113 GCA_038060875.1 Acidobacteriota bacterium
AACTTGGCCGTCCGATCTCGCCTGTCCAATCCGCGTGCCTATATGGAGGCCCTCGCCTCGGATGCCGACATCCAGGGCGGCCACTTCAGACGCCTGCGGCGTCCCCTCTCGCCGGCCGGCCCATGACGGCGACTGGGCCATCGCCTGCCACACCTTCCGGCGAAACGGGGAAATGGGTTGCTGTCCCGGTTATTGCCCCCCCGCGCCGCCAGTTCTGCCATAATAGCCCCAGAAGCTTCGAAAGGGGGTTCGCATGCGGACCGCAACATTCTTGCGGGCGTCGCTGCTGTTGCTGGCTTGTGGCGCCCTCGTCTATTCGCAAAACATCAGCGGGATGCTGAGCGGCACGGTGAAAGACCCGGCCGGCTCGGTCATCCCCAACGCGCCGGTCACGCTGACCAATCAGGCGACCGGGGTTGCGCAGAAGACCGCCTCGAACGAGGCGGGCCTGTTCGTCTTCTCCAGCGTGCTGCCCGGCACCTACGCGGTGGAGATTTCGGCCAGCGGCTTCCGCTCGCACCACGTGCGCGACATCGCCGTGACCGCCAACGAGCGCCGCTCGCTCGGCGACGTCGTCCTCCAGGTGGGGCAGCTCACCGAAAAGGTTGAGGTGGTCGCCGAGGCCACTCCGATCCAGACCGCCTCCAGCGAGCGGTCCGGGCTGGTGGCGGGCGACCAGATCCTTAACCTGGCCATCAAGGGCCGCGACTTTCTCGGCCTGCTCTCAACGCTGCCCGGCGTGGTGGACACCCGCGCCGGCGCCCGCGAGGTCGTCATGACCGGCAACGTGCTTCAGGGGCTGCACATCAACGGCGGGCGCGAGACCTCGATCATGTACGCGCTGGACGGCATCTCGGCGGTGGACACCGGCTCCAACACCAGCGTCCACAACGAGCCCAACATGGACGCCATCGGCGAGGTGAAGGTGCTCACCAGCAACTACCAGGCCGAGTACGGCCGCAACAGCGCCGGCACCATCAACGTGATCATCAAGAACGGCACCCGCGATTTTCACGGCAGCACCTATTGGTACTACCGCCATGAGACGCTCAACGCCAATGGCTTCTTCCTGAACCGGACTGGCACTGCCAAGCCCATTTACCGGTTCAACAGCGGCGGCTACTCCATCGGCGGCCCAGTCTACGTGCCGGGCAAGTTCAACGCCAACCGCGACAAGCTGTTCTTCTTCTTCTCGCAGGAGTACGTCCGCCGCCGCCTCTACCCCGGCATCCGCTTCACGACGACGCCCACGGCTCTCCAGCGCAACGGCGACTTCTCGGACACGCGCGACCTGAACGGGGCGTTGATTCTGATCAAAGATCCCGCCACCGGCCAGAACTTCCCCGGCAACCTGGCGCCCAAGACCCGGATTAACGCGCTCGGCCAGGGGATACTGAATTTCTTCCCGCTGCCCAATTACACCGAGGCCGACCCGGCGCTGCGGTACGCGCGCAACTACCGCACCAACCTGAGCGGGCGCAATCCGCGCCGCCAGGACGTCATCCGTGCCGATTACAGCTTCAGCCCCACGCTCAACGCTTACTTCCGCGGCATCCGGGACAACGACGACGAGGACTGGCCGTACGGCTCCTGGGTGGCCGGCGACGTCAACTACGACCTGACCAACACCTTCCGGCCGCAGCGCGGGCGCGGCGGCGTCCTTAACATCACCAAGCTGTTCGGCGCCGCCACGGTGAACGAGTTCACCATGGGCGCCACCACTCGCGGGCAGACCTTCAACCCGGTGGATAAGAGCAAGGTGGCCCGCAGCCGCATGGGCAACATCGGCCAGTGGTACCCGGGGTCGAACGAATCCGGCGCCATCCCCAACGTCACCTTCGGCGGCGTGCCGAATTACATCAACCCCTCGCTCGGCGGCATCCCCTATACCAACGAGAATCCGGTCTTCACCTTCGCCAACAACCTCAGCAAGGTGGTCGGCCGGCACATGCTGAAATTCGGCATCTACGTCGAGCGCATGCGTAAGGACGAGGTGGGCGGGCCCAACACGCGCGGCGCCTTCGCCTTCGGCCGCGACGCCAACAATCCCTTCGACGCCAACTACGCGTTCGCCAATGCCATCCTGGGCAACTTCCAGAGTTACTCGGAAGGCACCTGGCGGCCTTACTCGCACTATCGCTACACGCAGGTAGAGTGGTACGCGCAGGACGCCTGGAAAGTCTCGAGCCGGCTGACGCTGGATTTCGGCGTCCGCTTCTACAACGCCCCGCAGGCGCACGACGATCGCTTCGCCATCACCACCTTCGACCCCGCCACCTATGACGCCAAAGCCGCGGCGGTGCTGATCCGGCCCGGGCGCGATGCAGCCGGCAGGCGCGCCGGGATCGACCCGCGCACCGGCCAGGTCTACCCGGTGCCCTACATCGGCCTGTTCGTGCCGGGTTCGGGCAACTACGCCCCCGGCATGGTGGTCGGCGGCAAGGGGTACAACCCGAGCCTCTACGACACACCGCTGGCGGCGGTCGGCCCGCGCTTCGGCTTTGCCTGGGATCCCAAGGGCGACGGCAAGACGGCCATCCGCGGCGGCGTTGGGTTCTTCTACGACCGGCCGCAGGGCAATGTGTACTCCGGCACCAACGGACAGCCGCCGGTGGCTTACACACCCACGCTTTACTACAGCAGCCTGGACACGTTTCTTCAGGCCCAGGGCGCCGTTGGCCCCAGCAGCGTGAACGCCCCGCAGGTTGGCAAGCAGCCGTTGCCGCGGGTGATGAACTTCAGCCTGGGTATCCAGCGCGAGGTGGGCTTCAAGACCGTGCTGGACGTGGCTTACGTGGGCAGCCTGGGGCGCCACCTGCTCTACGTCTACAACATCAATCCCATCCCGATGTACGCGCGGTTCGACCCGGCCAATCTGGACACCACCACCACCAGCCCGCTGCCGGACAACTTCCTGCGACCATACGCGGGTCTGAGCACCATCAACGTGCGCGGCTTCGGCGCCACCTCCAACTACAACTCCCTTCAGGTGACCGCCAACCGGCGCATGTCAGCCGGCCTCCAGTTCGGCGCCTCCTACACCTTCTCCAAGGTGCTGGGCGTGGGCGCGGGCGACTTCGACGGTGTCAGCCCCTACTTCCCGATGCGCCAGCGCAATTACGGGCTGCTGGGCTACGACATCCCGCATGTGCTGACCATCAACTACGCCTGGAACATACCCAGCCCGGCCAGGAACAACCCGATCATCCACCGGGTGCTGGGCGACTGGCAAGTCTCGGGCATTACCTCGTTCCTGAGTGGGACGCCGTTCACCCCCGGCTTCTCGACCAGCGACTCGATCGATCTCACCGGCTCGAGCGAGGGCTCGCGCATCACCGTGCAGGGGGATCCGCGGCTCTCCAAGAGCGAGCGCAACTTCTACCGCAACTTCAAGACCGAGACGTTCGCCCGGACGCCGGTGCGGGATTTCGGCAACGCCGGCATCGGCCTGCTGCGTGGCCCCGGCATCAACAACTGGGACGTCAGCGTCTCCAAGCGCCTGCCGGTTTCGGGCGAGGAGCGCTACTTCCAGTTCCGCGCCGAGTTCTACAACGCCTTCAACCACACGCAGTTCTCCGGCATTGACAGCGGCGCCCGCTTCAACCCGGCCGGCCAGCAGATCAACGCCAACTTCGGCACTTACTCCGGCGCCCGCGATCCGCGGCGCATCCAGCTCTCGCTGCGGTTCATGTTTTAGGTAGAGTTTGTCCCATTTCCCCCTTTCTTGACAAGAGCGAGGTGCAGATGTCGTCTCGCAGGAGGGTGTCGAACACAAATTGTCCCCAGTGCGTTGATTTTCCTCCAGCAGACGGCGGTTGGCCTGACTGTCGAATCCGCGATCCCCGGTCACCGACTGCCGTTCCAGAATGACCTCGATGCGGTCTATGATCTGCTGCGCTTGCCCTTGCGTCAGATCGGTTTCCGTCCAGCGCTGCTCCAACACGTCCCGATGCCGTTGCGCGTGCCCTACGATCACCTTGCTGAGCTTCTTCATGCCCCGCCAGGTCGCCTTGCGCCGCCGTTTGCCGTCCTTCTTCCGCCGGGAGTGCGTCATCTGCATGCACAACCGGTTCATGCGCCTCAGGAACGTTTCCGGTTCCTCCATGCGCACTT
>JBBTDS010000374.1:0-1358 GCA_038060875.1 Acidobacteriota bacterium
ATGAGACAAGAATCTTCGCGCCGTGCAAAGAAGCGGGGATTTAGTAGTACAGTTGTCTCCGGTCGAGGCCCACTCGCCGTCGAATCCGGCGCACCCAGCCCCCAAACATTAAAATTGACAGAACAAACCCAAATCCGCCGCCCCGGCTTGGGCTGGGGATCGCTCAGCCTGCGCCCGCCTTGTCCGGGCCGCCCTCGTCCTCTTGCTGGGCTTGGCGCTCACGCCGGCAAACTGGGGCGCGGCGTTTTATACTTGATTCGGGGTCCGATGACACGCGCTGCTTACACGGCCATTCTTCTGGCCGCCACGATGATCTGTGGTACGGGCGCCGCGTGGGCCGAGACCGTCACCCTCCAGCAGGGCGCGGCCAACTACAACGGCTGCACCACGCGGACAATGGTGGAAACCCGCCCCAGCGACGTCCCCGACGACGGGCTGTTCTACCTCCGCGGCTCGCTCAACAGCCTCCACCTGCGCTTTGAGCTGCCGAAACGCGAAGGCGCGCTCGCCCGCGCCCGGCTGATGGTCTTCCTGCCCTCGGCCCGCAGGCCCAACAAGTTCACCGAGATCTTCTGCCACGAAGCCATCAGCGGCGGGCGCCAGCTCTCCTTCGATGAGGTGACCGATTACGACAACGGCCGCCGCAAAGGCGCCGTCGATTCGGTGGAGCTGTTCGCGCCGCCCCACGAGGGCTGGCCGGACTTCCCCTTCCTGCCGCTCGGCGTGCCGGAGGGCGGCAGGTGGATCGAGTTCAACATCACGCCGCTGGTTGAGAGGTGGCTCAGCCGCGAGGCCGCGAACCACGGCGTCATGCTCATCCCCACCGATTGCCCCGACCCCAAGTCCCCCAGCACTTGGGAGATCGATATCCCGACCGCAACCAACACCGAAGTCCCGCTTCGGCCCAAGCTGGTCCTGGAGTACGACCAGCCGGAGCTGCTCGCAGGCATGACCGACAGCCTGCGCCGCATCTGCGACCGTTCCACACGCTACGGCCACGGCGGTCCGTACGCGACCTCCTACAAGTTGTCCATGGCCGCCGATGAATTCGAGGCCTTGCAGGTCGTCCTCTACCCGATGCTCAGCGACCTGAAGGGCGTGCGGCTCGATCTCTCCGGCCTGGTGAGCGGCGAAGGCAACAGGATCCCTGCCGCTGACATCGAGTACTTCACCGAGGACGTCTACCAGTTGCGCCGCAACTGGATGACGCGGGGGCTGATGTTCGCCGGCAAGCTTTACGACACGGCGGACCCGCTCGTCCCCGGCAAGCCGATCGACATCCGCCGCCACACGCACACGCCGTTCTACGTCCGCGTCCGCACCCGCCCGGATACGCCCGCCGGAACCTATCGCGGCAA
>JBBTDS010000375.1:0-1126 GCA_038060875.1 Acidobacteriota bacterium
TCACTGGCTGGCCTCGGACACTGTGATAGGGGTTGTAGACCAGCTGAACATCTGGGGACTAATGCTGGTCGGGCTTGCCTTGATGCTGGGCGCGTTCATACGGCCCGCCGCGTTGTCTGGCGTCATTTTGCTGGGTCTCTATTACTTTGCGTCCCCACCGTTTTTCACGATGGCAAGCGGGACCAGCGAAGGTCAATACCTGATTGTCAACATAAATCTCGTCGAGCTGTTCTCACTTGCGGTTGTTTGGGCCTATCCTGCCGCCTCCTTCGGATTGGACGCGATGTTATACCGGCGGAAAAGGCGCGCCCGAAACGAAGCGGAAGCAGCAGCGCCGTCCGCGCGGTCGTTGGACCAACCCGCCCCCGCGCTTTTCGGTCCAATGTCACGCCGCGGGCTCGTCACCAGCTTCGCGGGTGTGCCTTTCGTCGGCGGTTTGGTGATGGCGGTTTTGAGAAAGCACGGCTGGAAGAGTTTTGAGGAAATCCATCTTCGCGCGAGAGCGCATCCGAGGGATGTGTTTGTGGCGAGCGCCACGGTGAAAACCTTTCGGTTCAGCGGCGTCAGTGATTTGAAGGGGCGTCTGCCCCAAGGCAAAATCGGCAGCGTGAGGCTGAGTCGGGTGATCCTGGGCGGCAACCTCATCGGCGGCTGGGCGCACGCACGGGATCTCATTTACGTTTCGAAACTGATCAAGGCTTACCACCATCGAGGCAAGGTGTTCGAAACCCTCGCGTTGGCCGAGTCCTGCGGTGTGAACACGATTCTCACGAACCCGGCCCTTTGCGACGTGATCAACGACTACTGGCGGAATGGCGGAAGAATAGAGTTCATCTCCGACTGCGGCGGCAAAGATATATTGCAGATGATTCAGAGGTCCATCGATCGCGGTGCATGCGCCTGCTACATCCACGGTGGCATTGCAGACAGGCTGGTACAAGAGGGCAAGTTTGACCTGATCGCCAAGGGCCTCGAACTCATCAGGAGGAACCACCTGCCTGCCGGCATTGGAGGACACAAGCTGGGCACCATCCAAGGCTGCGTCCAGAAGGGTCTGCGGCCCGACTTTTGGATGAAAACGCTCCACAATGTTGCCTACTGGTCCGCTCAAGTGAAACCTCAGAAC